>CANOCU010000140.1 GCA_947564645.1 uncultured Lachnospiraceae bacterium | reverse complement strand
CGAAAGAGACGTTTCGCAAGCTGTCTGAAATTAAAGGGCAGCAAAGGGTAGATATAACTTTTCTCCGACAATGTCCTATTGCATACGATGGCAAGAATAAAGAACAAAACAGCCCCAATATAACCATACAGCCCAAACATCGCTGTCAAGATCAGATTCAGGATCCGCATGAATTTCAGCGCATACCCCAGCTCATAGTTTTGCTGGGTATAGTTAGCAATGGCTACAAACGCCATGTACAGCATCACTTCCGAATTGAACCACCCGCTGTTGACCGAAAACTCTCCCAGCACCAGACCGGCCATCACGCTCAATGGAGTACTCAGCATATTCGGAGTATTGACCGCTGCCAACTTCAGCCCATCTATGGCCAGCTCCAATATCAAAAACTGTGCCAGCAGCGGAATATTCGGATCCTCCTGCAGCATGATAAAGTCAAAGGATTCCGGCACCCATTCCGGATTGTTCATTAACAACAGAAAAGTCGGTGTCATGATGTAGGTCAAGATCGAGATCAGAAACCGGGAAAGGCGCAGATAGGTGCCCGTGATCGGCGGGAAATAGTAATCGTCCGCCTCCTCCACAATATCGAAGATTGAGGTCGGTACGATCATGGCCGAGGGTGAGTTATCCACAAGAATGACAATGTCTCCTTCCAACACCTGGGCCGCCGCCACATCCGGCCGCTCCGTAAACTTGAATTTAGGAAAAGGATTATACCACTTGCGCTGATACAGGCACTCGGCAAGGCTCTCCTGATTCATTGTCAAAGCATCTACTTTGATATTTTCAATCCTTTTCTTCACTTTATCCAGGAACCCATGATCCACCCGATTATCCATGTAGCAGAGAACGATATCCGTGCGGGAGCTCTTTCCGGCATTCATCATTTCCATACGAAGCTCCGTGCTCCGGATCCGGCGTCTGATCAGTGCCGTATTGAAGACCACCGTCTCCACAAACCCGTCCTTGGAACCGCGCAGCGTCTTATCCTTGTCCGGTTCCTCCACTCCTCTGGCGGGATAAGTCCTGGAATCGAGAAGGACGCATCTGTCATAGCCGTCTATAAACAGCGCAAACACCCCAGACAGGATATTGTACAAAATATCCTCCCACTTATCTTTCAAGTCCACTTCCACATACGGGGTTGCCTTCTTCGCCATTTCATAGGCATTCTGCGGCATATCCTCGGCTTTCAGTCCAATAAAGTACTGCAGGATCTTCATCATCAGCTCATCCTTGCAGAACCCGTCTATAAAATAGATACAGGCCTGCCGACCGCCCACCTCGATCACACGGTAGACCACGTCAAAGCTTGTATCCGGCGCCATCCGCTCCTTCATATACAGCATCGTCTGCTGCAGGGAGGCGGTCATTCTCTCATTTGCTTCTTCTTTTTTCTGCACAGTCAAAAACTCCTTCCAAGACATTACTTATTGCTGCTAGTATGTCTTGAAAGGAGTTTCCTTATTCACGTTCATTTCTGTTGCGTTTCAGTCGTCTTCTAAACCGTCCTGCGCGTCTTTCAGAAGTTCCTCAATAATTCTTCTGACTTCGTCTTTGTTTCCTTCTTCTTCCGCTTTCTTCAATGCCTTTAACTGTCTTATAAGCTGCCGCAGATAACTTTTAAATACTGACATCAAAAACACCTCCTTATCACTTTGGTTCCTGTACTATCATTATAATAAAGCATCTGTCTTTTTACAAGACATCTCATCTGTCAAGTTACTGCTTTCCTGTACTGCCGTGTCCGCCCCGGTCCTCATGATCCAGGTGTTCCGCCTCGTCAAACACGATCTTCGGCTGGTTCTCCATGATCCGGAACTGGCAGATTCTGTCATTGATGTGGATCTGCGTATCCCGCAGGGCATATACCGGCATAAACCACTGGTCGTTGTCCCCGCAGTAAGAACAGTCGATCACGCCCTGGTGATTGGTCTGGATGATACCGAAATTCTTAAAGGTCGAGCTTCTGGGCACCACATGCGCCTCATAGCCCTTTGGCAGCTCCATACCGACGCCCAGCGGGATCAGCCGGAACTCCCCTGCCCGCAGCACTACATCCTCCGCCGCCCGCAGGTCGATCCAGTCGGACTTACCGTCTATATAAGTCAGTTTCTCTATTTTATCCGAAAAATATTTGATCCTGATCGTTTCCACTCTCTTCTGCCCTTCTCCCAAACATGTTCTTCACTGAACCGGTACGGTCGGCTGCTCCTTCGCCGCCCGGCTCATTGCCCGCAGGAATCAATCTTCGCAGTGCAGTACCGGTATCGTCGGATCTGCCTGCCGCAGGCTTTCCTGCACATCGATCACCCGCTGGTTGGCGCTTCCCCGCCAACGCAGCTTCGTATTCTTCAAAGCCTGCACAAATTCCCCGTCCACGAGCACATCTACATACTGCAACAGAGAATAATGCCGGATGTCTTCCCATTTATCCCCGGTGTAGAGCCAGATGGTCTTATCCGGATACCGCTTCCTGATCTCCTCCATCAACTCCCGCACTGCCAGACGATTGGCCGCGTGAAGCGGGTCCCCGCCGGAAAAAGTGATCCCGGAGATGTAGGATTTCTCCAGCTGGTCAAAGATCTCCTGTCTGGCTTTATCGTCAAACAAAACGCCGCCGTCCGGATCCCACGTGATCGGATTATGACAGTCCTTACAGCAGTGGGAACAGCCGGCCACCCAGAGCACCACGCGCAGGCCATCGCCGTTTAGCATATCATCCCTGGTTATATTGTGATATCTCATTACATACTTTTCCTTTCTGCGATCTCCGCCAT
>CANOCU010000139.1 GCA_947564645.1 uncultured Lachnospiraceae bacterium | reverse complement strand
CACGGTTTGCGTGAATAAATATCATCCACCGTGTTATGGTCAGTTTCGGGTAAATCTGGTAAATTAACAGGCAGAAAGAGGCGCACCTTTCAGTTAAAGACTTGAATAAAACGATATAAGGAGAATAACGATGAAATTGAATATTGGAAATAAGATCAGGTGTCTGCGCCATGAAAAAGATATTACCCAGGAAGAATTTGCTGAATTCCTTGGAGTTGCATGCCAATCCGTATCCCGTTGGGAAAATAGTATCTGCTATCCGGATATAGAACTGATACCGGTAATAGCCAAATTTTTCGGAGTCACAGTTGACAGCCTGATGGGCGTGGATGAAGCAGTGGAAAAGGAGAAGATCGCAGAGTATCTGGATCAATTTCAGGAAGCGGTCAGTCAGGGAAGAATATATGACTGTATTGCTGTTGCGAGAAAAGGGACGGCCGAATATCCCAATAATTTTGAATTGCTGAATAAGCTGATGTATGCGCTGTTCCTGGCAGGCGACAGCGACGGAAACATACCTAAGTGGCAGGAGAATATGCAGAAGTATGATTCTGAGATCACGATGCTTGGGGAGCGGATTATGAAATACTGCCCCGATCAGGATATCCGGCTGGAGGCTGCAGGAAGGCTTGCGTTTAACCATTGTGAGATGGGGCGCAGGGAGATCGGAAGGGCGATCTATGAGACGCTGCCCTCCCAAAGATATTGCAGGGAAGCACAGATCTGGTGGGGATTAAATGAAGACGAAAGGCTTCCATTCGTTTACAGAAGGATACGGGAGAGCTATGAGGGGCTTTGTCACGGAATATATCTGCTCATTGAGGAAAGGCTTCTTGAGGATGAAGAACTCCTGCAGGTATGCCAGAAAGCATTTGATCTGGAGAAACTTATTTTTGACGGCGAAGCTCCTGCAGAGTGGAGGACGGTGAAGCTTCATTGTGATATGGCTGCTGTGCTCGCGCGCCTGAAACGATTTGACCAGATGTACGAACAGTTAGAAGAGGCGGCAAGATCAGCCAGAACTTTTGATAACCGTCCGGAACGCAGATGTGTCTCATCATTGCTTTTAGGTGAAATGATCAGGGAGAAAGCAGACTTTGAAACGGCTGATTCCAGATCTCTTAGCGAAATTATGAGGGATAAATGGCTGGCGGCGGAAGAGTTCGATGGTATGGATGGTCTGTTTGTGCAAAAAGGAGATTTATCATGAAATAAAAAGAGATTTTTGTGGATATGTGCGATTGATATTTGTGAAAAGAAGTGCTAGGATTCTAGTTAAGTAGTTTATGAGAGCTCTGAACAACTGAAACAGGTTTTTTAGCAAAGACGCTTATTTACCGTAAAGGTAGGTAGGCGTTTTTTTATTTCCGCGGGCAACGAGCCAAGCGGGCATGCTTGCATGCACATTTGACTTGGTAAAATGAAGAATACAACAGAATCTAATTTGCTTAAGATGGGAGAGAGGACATTATGTTATTAAAAGAGACTGGGTTAACCGCACAGGATATCAAGGACAAAGTGGACAAATACATGATTGAGACTTATGAAAGATTTGATTTTGTGGCTGAAACCGCAAAAGATATGTATGTCCGGAATGAGAAGGGCGAGAAATATCTTGATTTTTATGCAGGGATCGCGGTGAATTCTGTCGGCAACTGCAATCCGGCGGTTGTAGAGGCAGTGCGGGAACAGGCGGGGCAGATCATGCAGACCTTCAATTATCCCTATACTGTTCCGCAGGCTCTTCTTGCAGAGAAGGTCTGCACCGCAACAGGAATGGATAAGATATTCTTCCAGAACAGCGGAACGGAAGCAAATGAAGCCATGATCAAGATGGCGAGAAAATACAGCGTTGAAAAATACGGCCCCGATAGATATAATATCGTTACGGCGGCAAAGTCGTTTCATGGAAGGACCTTTGGGGCGATGAGTGCGACGGGGCAGCCGGACAATGCGTGTCAGATTGGGTTTGGGGATATGACGCCGGGCTTTACCTATGCAGAATATAATGATCTTGACGCATTTAAAGCCGCCTGTACCGAGAACACGGCCGCGGTTATGATTGAGCCGGTTCAGGGAGAAGGCGGAGTAAACCCGGCGACGCCTGAATTTATGAGAGGGCTTCGGAAGTTCTGCGATGAGAAGGACATATTGCTGCTGCTTGACGAGGTTCAGACCGGCTGGTGCAGAACAGGCGCGGTTATGAGCTATATGAATTACGGGATAAAACCGGATATCGTCTCCATGGCGAAGGCCATGGGAGGAGGCATGCCCATCGGAGCAATCTGTGCAACGGCAGAAGTGGCAAAGGCATTTACAGCAGGGGCCCATGGTTCGACCTTCGGAGGACATCCTGTCTGCTGCGCGGCGGCGCTGGCGGCAGTCACGGAACTGTTAGACAATGACCTGGCGGGGAATGCGAAGAAGATGGGAGAATATTTCATGGATCTGCTTAAGACGCTTCCGCATGTCAGAGAGGTACGGGGCCAGGGATTGCTGGTTGGCGTGGAATTTGAAGACGGAATCAGCAGTGTGGAGATCAAGCACGCCTGCTTTGAGAGGAAGCTTTTGATTACTGCAATCGGAACCAATATTATCCGTATGGTTCCGCCGCTTATCGTCACTGCGAAGGATTGTAAAAAGGCGTTTGAGATCATTGAGGACGCCGTCCATGAGGTATATCCTGCCAGGATGCACAGAAAACCGACTGCCGCTTAGAAAATCCGGCAGACTGTGAGAATGAGTTTTCAGACAGTCTGTCAGGGGAGGGGAGACTTTCTATGATACTATATCATGGAAGCAACACTGGAAATATCAAGATATTAAAACCGA
>CANOCU010000138.1 GCA_947564645.1 uncultured Lachnospiraceae bacterium | reverse complement strand
TGCGTATTTTGATAGTGGATGACGATACGGCGATCATTGAGGTGATCAGGGATACTGTGGATTGGGAGAAGCTGGGGATCGATGAGGTCGATGTCGCTTACGATGCAGAAGGCGCCAGGAAGAGTTTAATGGATGTAGGTGCGGATATCGTGATCAGCGATATCGAGATGCCGGGAGAGTCGGGGTTAGATCTGCTAAGATGGTTTCGGGATGAAAAGATGCCGGGTAAATTCCTGCTTTTGACCTCGCATGAGAATTTCCAATACGCCACACAGGCCATCAGGTATCATGCGGAAGAATACCTGATGAAGCCCTTTAATCTGGATGTGGTGGAGATGACATTGTGGAAGATCGCCGGAGAGATCAGGAAGGAATGGGAAGAGCACAGGCTGACCTATGACGAGTGGGCGGAGCGCAACAGGAGGGAGATCAAGAGGACATTCTGGTTTAATCTCTTTTCCGGCGGGACCACGCATACGAAGCGGGAGATCGGGCGGGAGCTGGAGCGGATCGGTCTTGCCATGGATCAGGAGAAGCCGTACCGTCTGATCGTGTCCAGGGTGACCAACATGGAAGGGGACATTGAGATGTACGGGCGGGAACTGGTCATGTTCATGCTGGAGAATATGCATTCGGAACTGCTGTGCGGTGTGCCGGCCAGTGAGGATATTATCAGCTTCGAGCACCGGGAATATGGAAACTTTGTAGTGATATGCGCTGAGACGGAAAGGAGTACGCTGAAGGGGCGGTGCACAGAACTGATCAGGAGGATCGAGAACCTTCTGGAGTGTACATTGACCTGCTGTATCTGCCAGCCATGTACCATGGACGGCTTCTATGAGACCTATAATGCCGCCGGAGATCTGCTGTCCAGAAATATTGTCTATTATGGCGAGGCATTTTATGAGGAGCAGGCCGTGGAACTGGAGCGGGGATCAAGGCAGATCCTGCAGCTTGCCCAGATGGAAGGTTATCTGGAGGCCGGAGACAAGAAAGCATTTCTGGACTTTCTGAAAAAAGTGATGAATACCAGACTGCGGCAGAAATGTTTAAACCGTGAGACGCTAAAGCAGATCTCCGGTGAGATACAGCAGGCAGTCTATGCCTATCTTGCCAAACAGGGGATACAGGTATCCCAGCTTCTGGGGGACGAGACATCGCTGCGGATCCAGGAGAAGGCGGACCAGTCGGTGACGGATATGCTGCGCTGGGTCAACTATCTGCTGGATCATGTATTCGCTTATGAGGAGGAGATCAGGAGATCGCAGACGATCATCGATAAGATCAATCAGTACATCGAACAGCACTACAGAGAGGATATCGGAAGAAACGAGATCGGCGCCTTCTTCTATCTCGCACCGGAATATCTGGCGAAGATGTACAAGAAGAAGACAGGCAAGAATCTGAAGGATCGTATTAATGAGTACAGGTTGGAGAAGGCGAAGGATCTTCTGAGCAGAGAAGATGTAAGAGTCAGCGATGTGGCGGCGGAAGTGGGCTTTCGTAATTTTTCTTATTTTTCTACGCTTTTTAAGAAATATGCCGGCATGACGCCGAATGAGTTCCACAAAAGATGGGAGCGGGGCGAAAGGATTTTTAAATTGTAATCAAGTATAGTGTAAGGACTTTGGGGACAGGATTTTACGATGCACATAAGATCCTGTCTTTTTGTGTCCTGTTTTTGAAAAAGAGACACTTATTTTTGAAAGAGAAGAGAAAAATGCTTTGCTATATTAATAGTATCAAATACGGAGGTAATTTTTATGAGAAGAAAGGTAGTAAGTATTTTACTGGCAATGACAGTGATGGCAGGACTGTGTGCCTGCGGTGGTGGTACAGAGAAAGGCGTGGGAGATTCCGGAAGCGGTACTGACGGGAACGAGACATCGACAGAAGATGCGTACGCTCAGGTGACGTATGCTTATCCCACGTTTAATAATGTTCCTACGGAGGAGACGTTGGATACTGTTGAAGAAGAGATCAACAAGATCACCCGGGAAAAGATTCATACGGAGGTTACTCTAAAGCCCATTGGTATCGCGGATTATTCTAGCAGCGTCAGTTTATCATTGCAGGCTGGAGAGAAGATTGATGTCTTCGTATCGCTCGGGGATTTTAACAATTGTGTGGCAACCGGAATGGCAGCGGATCTTACATCTCTCATGGATAACTGTGCGGCAGAGACAAAAGAACTGGTTGGTGAACAGTGGCGGGCTGCCTGTACGAAAGACGGGGCAATTTATGGGATTCCAACGTATAAGCCGATCGCCTTGGTTCCCATGTTGATCTATCGTGCGGATATTGCCCGTGAGATTGGTCTGGACATGAGCAAGGTAAATACGTATGAGGACATCACAGCGGTTCTTGCGGCAGTTAAGGAAGCGTATCCGGATATGATACCCTTGGCACCGGCCGGAACGTCGGGCACTCTTGGATTGAACAGAAGCTACGGTGACATTGATTTCCTGTCCGACGATTTCAATTCGCCGGTTGGTGTATTGCTTGATGGTGAAATGACGGTGGTGGATCTTTATTCGACTGATATTTTTGCAGAACGCTGTAAGATGGCGAGAGATTGGCATAATTCAGGGCTGATTATGAAAGATGCGGCAACGACTACGAGTATGGCATCGGAATTAATGAGTTCTGGCAACTATTTTTGCTATATGGCTTCCTATGGATATCCGGAGGAAGATACAGCAGCGTCCCTGGCAGCACAAAGCGGTGGGTATGAGATTGGCGCCAAGATGGTGGACTCTGCTTATCTCAGCACCGCAGAAGTTAATGGGGTAAGCTGGATGATTGCATCAAACAGTAATGTGACAGAGGCGGCACTTAAGTTTTTAAATCTTACGTATGCAGACGAAGAAGTTGTGAATCTTTTAATCTGTAACGCTTTGTAAAATTAGGTATGCTATAAGGGTAGCTGTAACG
>CANOCU010000137.1 GCA_947564645.1 uncultured Lachnospiraceae bacterium | reverse complement strand
AAAGAGCAGGATCTGGAAAGCGTATTGTCCTTTGCGGAGGTAAAGGATGAGGAGAATGGGGAAGAAGTCCTGTCTCCGGGCAAATATATCTACTACAGTCCGGCCAATATGGAATATCTGACGAATACTTCCATCGATGAACAGACCGTCAGACAGATCCTGCAGGAGTATGACTATGCCTATCCGGAGACGGTTGAGATCTGGATCGGGGTGGACACCTCCTATCCGGCGGAAGATGCCTTTACACAGGGACAGACGGGCTATAACAATTATCAGCCCTATTTCATGCAGTGGATCGCGCTGGCGCTTGTCGCAGGCATTCTGTATCTTGTGCTGCTCTGTTACCTGACCTTTGTGACGGGTAAGGATGCCGATCAGGAGGGAAGACCGTTTGTGCGCCTGACTTCCTTTGACAGGATTCCCACAGAGATCATGCTCTTGCTTGGATTTGGTATGGCAATCCTGATCGCCTGGGTGCTGATCGTGGCGGCGGAGCTGCTGAACTTAAACATTACGGCCGTGCTGTCTTACGATACGGTGGCTCATGCACAGTGGTTTAAGGCTGCGCTGTTTGCGACGGTTTTTGCGGTGGATACGGTGGCGATGTTCTTCTTCTACAGCCTGGTCAGGAGACTGCGGGGCAGGACGCTGTGGAAGAACAGCTATCTGTGCAGACTGCTTCGTCTGGTCAAGAGGTGTGCGCTGCAGCTGTATGACAACAGCAATATCGTACTGCGGACTTGTATCCCTTATGGACTGTTCCTGCTGTTCAATCTGCTGATGATGGTGTGGGCATTCGATACCAATACGGCGTTCGGTATGCTGGTGCTGGTGTTTATCACCATGGCGGTTGACATTGCGGTGGGGCATCTGCTCTATCAGAACGCGAAGGAGCAGCAGCAGATCGTCAAAGGCATCGAGACGATCGCCAACGGGCAGTTAGAGCACCAGGTGAAGACGGATAAGCTGCACGGGGATAACCTGACGTTAGCGCATTCTGTCAACAGCATCGGCAAGGGCATCAAGGAGGCGGTGGAGATCAGCATGAAGGATGAGCGCATGAAAGCGGATCTCATCACCAATGTGTCCCACGATATCAAGACGCCGCTGACTTCCATTATCAATTACGTGGATCTGATCAAAAGAGAGCGCATCGACAATGAGAAGGTGCAGAATTATATCAAGGTACTGGATGAGAAATCCCAGCGCTTAAAGCAGCTGACGGACGATCTGGTGGAGGCGAGCAAGATCACTTCCGGCAATATCAGCCTGCATTTCGAGCAGATCAACCTGACGGAGCTGATGAACCAGACGATCGGGGAATTTAGCGAGAAGTTTGAGCAAAAGAATCTGACCACGGTGATGAACGTTCGTGTGAAGAATGCGGTGATCGAGGCAGACAGCCGCCGGATCTGGCGCGTGATGGAGAATCTGTTCAACAATATCTATAAGTATGCCATGGAGGGTACCCGTGTCTATCTGTCCATAGAGGATATGCCGGATAAGAAGAAATTTATCGTGATATCTATCAAGAATATCTCGGCTTCTCCGCTCAACTGCAATCCGGATGAACTGACGGAGCGGTTTATCAGAGGGGATGTTTCGCGGACGACGGAGGGCAGCGGCCTGGGATTATCCATTGCCAAGAACCTGACGGAGGCCCAGAAAGGCACCTTTGAGATCCGGCTGGACGGGGATCTGTTCAAGGTGATCCTGACGTTCCCGAAGGCGAAGGAAGAGAAAGCATAGTAAAGCATCTCCAGGAGGCGTTAGCAGGATGAAGCATTAAGAAAGATAATAAGAGAGAAAGAAAGGTTCGGTCATACAGGCCGAACCTTTTTGACAGGAGCCGGATCAAATATCCAGTCCGCTCACTTCCCGGTTATTATACTTGTTAAGGATCTGATGGATCTTGTCCGTGGGCGTATAGATGTTGGACATGGAAGCATCGTGATTCATAAAGTCGATGATGGAAGCTAAGAACTTGCTCATATCGGCTTCCAGGTAATAGGGCTTCTCCCGCAGCAGAGGCGGCTGATAGCACAGATTGGTGGTGATGATCCTGTCGAAATAGCATTTCTCATAGGCTTCGTCGAAAGCCGCCAGGCCATCTGTAAAGAGGCCGAAGGTGCAGCAGATGAAGACGCGCTTGGCGTTCATCTTCTTCAGCTGCCTTGCCGTATCGATCATGCTGCCGCCGGAGGAGATCATATCGTCTATGATGATGGCGTCCTTGCCGTCGATATTATCTCCCAGAAATTCATGTGCCACGATGGGATTCTTGCCGTTTACGATGGTGGAGTAATCCCGTCTCTTATAAAACATGCCGGTATCCACACCGAGCACGTTGGCGAAGTAGATGCCGCGGTCCAGGGCGCCTTCATCAGGGCAGATGACGATGGTATGTTCCTTATCGATGATAAGATCCCGCTCCGTGCGCAACAGCGCCTGGATAAACTGATAAGGCGGCGTGAAGTTATCGAACCCCTTGATGGGAACGGAATTCTGTACCCGGGGATCGTGCGCGTCGAAGGTGATGAAATTGGAGACGCCCATATCCATGATCTCCTTGATGGCGTAGGCGCAGTCCAAAGATTCCCTGCCGCTTCTCTTATGCTGCCTGCCTTCATAAAGGAACGGCATGATCACCGTCAGGCGGTGCGCCTTGCCGTTGATGGCGGCGATGATCCTTTTTAAATCCTGATAGTGGTCGTCGGGGGACATGTGGTTGGTATAGCCGTTCATCTGATAGGTAATGCTGTGATTGCATACATCCATAAGGATGAAAACGTCCTTGCCCCGGACGGACGTGTTGAGAATGCCCTTGGATTCTCCGGTGCCGAAGCGGGGACATTCTACTTCTATGAGATAATCGTCTTCCATATAACCGTGGAAGGCGGGGTCTTTCTTAAAGGTGTTGTCTAAGCTTCTGCGGTATTCTACGAGATGGTGGTTGACTTTGTGTGCCAGCGGCAGAGCGGATTTGGTTGTGAGCAGCTTGACAGGCGCTACCGGCATGGCGCTTTGCAGTTGTTCTGTGTTCGGCATGATGACCTCCTGAAGACTGATTTCCTTTGGTGTAAAATAGCCATGTACTGACAATTATTTTATATCATTATGCCAGTGACACGTCAAGGAAATTCTAGGGAAACACTGATTAATTCAAGTATTTCCAGATAATGTATGATAAAATG
>CANOCU010000136.1 GCA_947564645.1 uncultured Lachnospiraceae bacterium | reverse complement strand
AATGTAGTTTTCATTACTACTTATGATAACATGAAATCTTATGTGTTGTAAATAGCCTTACTACAATATCTTCTGTTATCCACGGAAATGATTTTTACTTTCCGATTTCCGGACCACTATGGTATACTGTTACTGGTATCGTTGACGACACAACAATCTATTGAGGTTACCTATGATTGCACTAAAGATTACGAATGTGAAACAGTTTATGGGAAGATTGCTGGGCGGGGAAGATTTTGACAGCTTTCTGCTGGAAGAAGCCGTGATCAGCACTTATAACACTTTCCGGATAGACGGACATCAGAACCGGGAGTTCTATACAAGTAAAGAGTGGGAGGACAGGGAACTGCGTCCTTATGAATTTACGAAGTGGCAGGCCATACGTCCGGTCTGTTTCGACCTGATCAAGGGACGGCGTACCCCTGCGTCTTTCCAGTTCGTGCTGCATCTGATCCCGGAATACGTAGCCTCCATCCTGAAAAAAGGCGATACCGGCGTGACGCCCCAGCAGGTCAAGGCATTCGTGCTGAACATCCGCTATGACGGCGCCGGGCTTACACTGGTCACCGGTACATCCTACAACACCTTTCTTATGGATAAGACGCCGGACACCCTCTGGGATCAGGCGATCCGGCAGTTCCTGTCCAGGCGGGAGATTTCTTACGAAGAATTATAGTAAGCGGGATTTCTAATGTCGTAACCCGCATCCTGCTATGGAGAATTTGAATTGCGTTTTTCACAGGAACTTCTGCAGTGCACAAAAATCCCGGAGGATGTATCCGCCTGCGCAGATCTGCATTCTCCGGGAAAACCATTTACCAGTATATTACACTACCGCACCGCATGGCATAATCGATCACCGCCATGATCATGGCAAAGAACAGCATCGCCCCCAGCATCAATATCGCCGGAAAATCATAGATGAACTTCTGCTCCTGCCCCCTGCTCCTGTAATTTTCTACCAGGATCTCGATCCCCAGCAGAATAAACACCACCGGCCAGCACTGAAATATAATCTGATATTCAAGATCCGGCACAAAGATCCTGACCAGAAACAGGACACCATAGCAGAGCAATGTGATCCCGAATGTCACCGAACCGATTCTTCTGACCTGACAAGTCTTCTCTTCCCGTTCCATACTAACCTCCTTCTGCTGCCTGCTTATTTCCTGTCTTCCGGCAGGTTCCGGACATCGGCCACCGGTCCCTCTCCGTAAATGATCCGTCCGTCTGCCTGATGCGGGCCAGGCTGCCTCATCCACCGATCCGGCATAGGCTGACTGCCATCATATCCCATCCGGCCATCCGGCGCAGGCTGATTTCTGTCATATCCCATCTGCCCATCCGGTGCAGGCTGACGCTCGCCGTATCCCGTCCGGTCTCCTGCCGCCTGCTGCCCGCCGTGTCCCGTCCACTCATCCGCCGCGGCATCCCTGTCCTCGATCGCGATCCGCTTTCCACGGATCAGGGCAAACCCGACCCAGATCACGCCGATACCGACCACCGCTCTTGGCAGTTCGTCCCGCACGAAATAGTAGACGGAGCTTAAGAACCAGTTATCCCATCCGAAGATATCGCAGAGGAGATTGAAGATGACCTGCCACAGCATCATAACGCCCAACACGATGAGAATGACAGCCGCCACTTTCCGGTTCCTGCCTTCCAGCCTGAAATTCATGCGGTCGAGACTGCCGAATCCGAACAGATACTCGTCTCTGATATTGTGAAACATCCTGTCATCCAAAGTCGCCAGATTATTGGCGTGGAAAAAACTGTAAGCATACATTGCGATCGGGAAAACCGCCAGCGCCCCCACATTCGTGATCCCGACGATCGCTGCCAGGATCATAAATCCTAACATCAGACTTAAGCCCATCCTCATAAACCCCATATACATCTCCCCGGCCCCGGGGATAAAAGACAATAGAAACGTCAAAAACCTGCTCTTCTTTCTCTGCATCCTATGCAACCTCTCTTTCTGATCTCACCATTTCTTTTTACTGCTCTCTGTCCCATGACAGTCTCTTGCCAAACTGCGAAACTCTCGCGCCAATGTCATCGATCCTCCCTCTTACACCGCCGCTTTCCCGTTCCTGCCTGTATTCCTCCCATTTGTCATCTATATTCTTCTGTCGTTCCAATGCCGCCTGTTCCATAGAGACTGCGTCCGTCTGATCTGTCAGGAACGTCTCTCCGGCGCCTGCCCCACTCCCTGCCGGCATCAGAATAAGCACCGTGAGCGCCGCCGCCATCGCGATCAGCACCTTGGCGCGGTAGGCGAAGATCTGCCTTTTTCTGCCTGCTCTGCGCTCTTCCCTGATCTGCGTCAGCACATTTTCCTTCAGATGGACCGGTGCGTGAATCATTTCTTCTCTTTCCACCTGCCCGATCAGTTCGAGCAAAGCTTCCTCGGACAAATACAAGGAGAAGTCGTCACCGTCCCGCTGTTTCATCTTTTTCTTTTCATTTTCCAGTTGATAGATCATGCGCCCTTCTCCTTTCCATACAGTCTGCGCAGCATCGCCCTTGCCCGGTAAACCTGCGTCTGTACCGTCTTGATCTTCATGCCTCTTGCCGCGGCGATCTCATTCACATCCAGCTCATCGTAGTAATATGCCCTGGCGATCTCATCATAGGGCGGCTTCAGTGACCTGCATCGCGCAAGCAGCGTCTCCCGCACTTCCTCCTCCAGATACGACCGCTCCGGCGTATTGTCAAAGCTCTGGCTCCTCCCCATGGTTTCCTCTATGCCCGTGTCCTCGGTAGGAATGCTCCTTCTTCCGGCGCTCTGCATATAATCCAGGCATTTGTTGGTCGCGATCCTGCAAAGCCACGCCTTCTCATGCTTCCCGTCGAAGTCCTTCAGGTGATTATAGGCCGACAGGAATGTTTCCTGCGTCAGATCCTCGGAGGCAAAATAATCCGCTGTCATTTTATAGCATATGGAAAAAACAAGATTCTGGTAGGAATCAATCAGCGCTGATAATTGTTCTTCCCGATTGATACGATCTGCCTCCTCTCCTCGTCCGCAATCCGTCCCTGCGGACCAGATCGCCAGCACTTTATTCTGCTGCTCTTGTAAGCAACTCTATCTATTATAACGAGGCATGAATGACCCTGTCTTCAACTTTCCCGAAAATTTATCAAAATATGTTGCCGGCTCCTTCATGCAGACAACAATGGCAGGCATATCACCCGGATATGCCTGCCCCAGATCTTCCCATAAGCTTTCGCCGACTTTCCTCCTCTAATCTATGATCAGCCCTTCCATAATATAAAGAAGCTGCTCGTCCACCTTCTTCTCCGATATGCCGAAGGTCTGCGCATTGATCTTCATCCCCTC
>CANOCU010000135.1 GCA_947564645.1 uncultured Lachnospiraceae bacterium | reverse complement strand
GGTTGCGGATGCGGGCGAAGGTGGGACGCACCTCTTTCGACTGCCGCACGGTGGCCAGTGCGGTAAAAGGCAGCACGAAAAGCATACACAGCGCCAGCTTCACATTGACCGTGAAGATCATCAGCAGGGCAAAAGTAAACATCAGCAGATTCTCGTAGACGGCATAGATGATATAGGCCGTAAAGTGGCGGATGGCATCCATATCGCCCGTCTGGCGGCTCATCAGGTCGCCGGTCTTTTTCCTGTTGTAGAAGGCCAGATCCTCGAGCAGCAGCCGGCGGAAGAACTTGTCTCGCATATCGTAAAGAACGCCCTGCGAGCAGCTCTCGAAGATGACCTGGTGGGCGAAGCGAAGAGCGCCCCTTACTAAGGTCACCAGAAGCAGGACAAGGATCAGATGCGGAAGCCTGTCAAGGGCGCCTCCCCGGATCACATCGTCCACGATCAGCCCGGAAATATACGGATTGACGATGGACAGAACAGAGATCACGGTGGTCATCAGCAGTCCGATGAGCAGCAGTCCGCTGTATTTTTTCAAGAATCCCCAGAACCATTTGACCGGTGTCATAAAAATATCCTCCCTGGAAAAAATTTTAGCAAAACAACTCTTGTTAATTTTAGTATTTTGTTGTAAAAAGAGAATGGACTATCTTGCAGGCTGCCTGTCGGATGTTGTTATGTTGCAGAGAATGGAGATTGCCGTGAGGGAACAGGATACTTTACTACAGGAAGATTTTAACCCTGCTTTTCTTTTTACATGGAAAGGGATCCGCAGGGAGGATGAGAAGAACTATCATAATCATGAATATCTGGAATTCTGCTATGTGATGTCGGGCAGGGGCCGTCACCGGATCGAGGACCGGATCTATGAGGTCGGCGAAGGGGACCTGATCCTGATCAACGCGGGGCAGCATCATCAGGCGCTAGTCAGTGAAAGCGGCGGTCCGGCGGTGGAATTCTATGTGGGAATGACGGATATCACCCTGAACGGGTATGAGAGGAATTGTCTGCCGTCACCGGGGGAGGAGCCGATCCTGCACACGTCGGGCGAGCTGAAGATGAAGCTTGGCCGGCTCTGCATTTCCATGGAGGCGGAGAAGGAGACGGAGCGGTTCGGCGGCTATTTCATGATGAAGACTTATGCGCTGCAGATGCTGCTTCTTTTCATCAGGGGGCAGGAGCAGCCCCTAAGGGAGCGGCCCGCGGAGCAGTATGCCTTCGAGTCGGTGAACAGGAAATATCTGGTGGAGAAGATCATGGATTATTTCGAGGAGCACTATACGCAGAAGATCTCTCTGGGCCAGATCGCAGGCAATATGTACTTAAGCCCCTTCTACATATCGAAGATCTTCAAGGCGGAGACCGGGGAGACGCCCATCCATTCCCTGATCGATATCCGTATGGAGAAAGCCAGGGAACTGCTTGTGACGGAACCGGCCTTAAGCATCCAGGAGGTGGCGGCGCGGGTGGGGTACGATGACGCTTATCATTTCAGCAAGCTGTTTAAGAAGAAATTCGGGACAGCGCCTTCGGCGGTGCGGAAGGCGGAGGAGTAGAAAGCTTCATGTAAAAAGGCGGCCCCTTGTGACAGGAAAGACCGCCTTAAAATAGGCTCCGCTTATTCCCGCGGGCCGCTTTTTACTTTTGCTACAGCAGCTGGATCCCCTTCGCCAGCGCCTCCTTCGCGACATCTTCCGGCCACAGGGAGGACTGTACTTCGCCGATATGCGCCTTGCGCAGGAAGAACATACAGATACGGGACTGCCCGATGCCGCCGCCGATGGTGTAGGGCAGCTCTTCGTCCAGGATGGCCTTCTGAAAAGGCAGTCTGGCGCGTTCCGGACATCCGGCCTTGTCAAGCTGGGAAAGCAGTGACTCCTTATCCACGCGGATTCCCATGGAGGAAAGCTCCAGTGCGATATCGAGCACCGGATAGTAGACAAGAATATCGGCATTCAGCGCCCAGTCGTCATAGTCCGGGGCACGGCCGTCATGCTTCTCGCCGGATTCCAACAGATCTCCGATCTGCATAAGACAGACGGCGCCTTTGGCTTTCGTTATGTAATACTCCCGCTCTTTCGGCGTGTAGTCGGGGAACATATTCTCCAGTTCCTGGGTGGTGATGAAGAAGATGTCGTGAGGCAGGATCTCACTGATATAATCATAACGGATCGCCATATACTTCTCGGTCTTGCGCAACACCTTATAGACGGACCGGACCGTCTGCTGCAGGTAATCGATCGTGCGCTCTTCACGGGAGATGATCTTCTCCCAGTCCCACTGGTCAACATAGATAGAATGGATGTTGTCGGTCGTTTCGTCCCGGCGGATAGCGCTCATATCGGTGTAGAGCCCTTCCCCATGGGAAAAGCCATATTTTTGGAGAGCCATGCGCTTCCATTTGGCCAGGGAGTGTACGATCTCCGCCTGTGCGTCGTCCTGCTCTTTGATGCCGAAGGCGACCGGACGCTCCACACCGTTTAGGTTATCGTTGAGGCCGGAGGCCGGATCCACGAACAGAGGCGCGGACACGCGCAGCAGGTGCAGCTCTTCCGCCAACAGCACCTGGAAGAAGTCTTTCACAGTCTTGATGCCGATCTGGGTGTCGTGCAGATTCAGCGCAGACTTATACTCTTTGGGAATCATTAAGTTATCCATAGAAAACCTCGCTTTAAAAATATCGTTCCAGTATGACTCAACTTAATTACCTTAATGCTTCATGCATCATACTAGATACTATTTAACTGCTTTTTGCAGAAGAAATCAAGCAGTTATTTCGAGTGTCCCTATAAAGTTGTAACAGTTCAGCCCTCATCATTCATAAAAGCGGCTGCTACGCATCCGACGCCGCTTTGCGGCTCATCTTTTATATCATTATGAGGGCGCTCCGCTCATGAAACAATTTGCAGTCAGTGTTTTGTGTGCAAGCACCCACACACAGATCGCAAATTATTTCATAGCTGAACTGTTACGAACATCAAACAAATGTTCGAAAAACTATTGCAAACAGATTCACTATGTGTTAGGATAAATGCACGGGAAAGAACATGTGTTCTTACCGGATCATTTATGGGGATTGATCTGTCAATAGAATGATGACGTTGCCTGTATCGCTTTTCAGTACAGAATACTGGGTAAGCATGTCGCAGCTGCCATAGAGTTTAGGGGTGACATGCGGCAGGTGTGAGAAGAATGAGAACGGGGTGGAAGCAATTATGGAAGTCAAGATAGCGCCGCAGATGTCGCTGATTGATAAATTGAAGATACTGGCAGACGCTGCGAAATATGATGTGTCCTGCAGCTCCAGCGGTTCCTCACGGAAAAACGACGGCACCGGTCTGGGCAATACCGTGGCGGCGGGATTATGTCACAGCTTTGGTGCGGACGGAAGATGTATTTCTTTATTGAAGATACTGTATACCAACGAGTGCATCTATGACTGCCGGTACTGTATCAACAGGAGATCCAATGACGTGCCGCGGGCCTCCTTTACGCCGGATGAGGTGTGTGAACTGACGATGGAGTTTTACAGGCGCAATTATATAGAAGGTTTATTCTTAAGCTCCGGGATCCTGTACAGCCCCAACTATACGATGGAGCTGATCTGCGAGACGGTGCACAGGCTGCGGACGGTGCACCGGTTTCAGGGCTATGTTCATGTGAAAGCCATACCGGGAGCGGATCCTCTGTTGATACAGAGAGCCGGTTATCTGGC
>CANOCU010000134.1 GCA_947564645.1 uncultured Lachnospiraceae bacterium | reverse complement strand
AAGAGAAAACAACGCAATACTCACAAATACAATTTTCGATAAAATATTCCAAAACACTGTCAGCATTGAATAATAACGCGCTTTAATAGTGTCAACCTCATTCGTATATTTTGCAATATATTCACCTGTTTGCTTTTCTTTATATACAACATAACTTCTTTTCAATATGCTTTGAAAAATGTCCTGCTTCAAGTTCTTTGTGCAGCCAACTATATATCTTGCCTGAGAAATGTTGTAACCATAATAAAAGAAAACTTCGCACAAAATAAAAGTTATTAATAATATTGCATATTTAATTGTTTCCCTTGTAGCGCCCTGTATTGCAAAATCCAGGACATCCCCTTTAAAAAATTGCAATATCACAGCGAATAAATTGCTAACTAAAATACAGATCAAGGCTACCATAAACCAGCCTCTGTTTTTTCTTGTATATTTTTTCATTATTTTATATCTGTTCCCTTCACTTCTCTTACTCACGCATTCCGGATATTCCGGCTTATGCTTTGAAAGCCAAACCGGAATCATTCAAAAAGCCGTTGCATAGACAACCCCAGGCAACGGCTTTTCTTTATCTGTCTCTGTGTCGTCTGCTGCAGCACCGCAAAACATCCAAACGGACTTACTCCTGCAATACTTACAAAATGCCTGTAGGAAGCCGTATTATCACTCCTCATTGTGGACAACACAATTTCATTCCCGGACGTGAATCTCTCCATGCAGCTCCTGCAGCGACTTCACCTCACTGCTATCATGGGTCTTCAGATAGTGGATCCCCTCCGCTGCCGCCTTTGCCGCCGCCACCGTGGTGATATACGGCGCTTTTGCCTTGATCGCGGCCTTGCGCAGATAGCTGTCATCGTGCACGCTGTCCTTACCGATGGGCGAATTGATGATCAGCGCAAAGTCCCCGTTGGTGATCATATCCCCCACATTGGGCCGCCCCTCGTAGAGCTTCTTCGCTTTCGTGGCCGGAACTCCTTCCGCCGTAATCAGGTTGTACGTCCCTTCCGTGGCCACGATCTGGAAACCGTCCTGCGCCAGGCTCCTGGCCACTTCCACCACCTCATCCTTATCCTTCTTGTTGACGGAGATCAGCACTTTTCCCTCCAAAGGCAGTTTCGACTGCACCGCCTCCTGCGCCTTGAAAAAGGCTTCTCCATAAGACCGTGAAAGGCCCAGCACTTCGCCGGTAGAGCGCATCTCCGGCCCCAGGACCGGATCCACCTCCGGGAACATGTTAAAGGGGAACACCGCCTCTTTTACCCCATAATTGGGAATCACCTGCTCCTTCAGTCCGGGAACCGGCGAAGGCCGCCCCGTCAGTTCCGAAGTAATGATGTCGGTAGCCAACGGCACCATGCGGATATTGCAGACCTTGGATACTAACGGCACGGTACGGGACGCCCTGGGATTGGCCTCCAGCACGAAGACCCGGCCGTTCTCGATGGCATACTGCATGTTCATCAGCCCTTTGACATGCATCTCCTCCGCGATCTTCCTCGTATATTCCTTGATCGTCCTCACGCTCTCCTCCGGGATATGCACGGAAGGAATGATGCAAGCCGAATCGCCGGAATGGATCCCGGCAAGTTCGATATGTTCCATCACCGCAGGCACGAAAGCATGGCTGCCGTCACTGATGGCATCCGCCTCACACTCAAGCGCATGATTTAAGAATCGGTCGATCAGGATCGGCCGGTCCGGCGTCACGCCCACCGCCGCGTTCATATATTCTCTCATACTGTCGTCGTCATAGACCACCTCCATGCCTCTGCCGCCCAGCACATAGGAGGGCCGCACCATCACCGGATAGCCGATCTTTGCTGCGATGGCAAGCGCCTCCTCCACCGTAGTGGCCATCCCCGACTCCGGCATGGGGATCTCAAGTTTCTCCATCATGGCGCGGAACTGGTCCCTGTCCTCCGCCAGATCGATGACGGAAGGCGACGTGCCCAGGATCCGCACCCCGTTCTTCTCCAGTTCGGAAGCCAGATTCAGCGGCGTCTGCCCGCCAAACTGCGCGATCACACCCAGCGGCTTCTCCTTGTTGTAAATGCTCAGCACATCCTCCAGCGTCAGCGGCTCGAAATACAGCTTGTCCGAAGTATCGTAATCGGTGGACACCGTCTCCGGGTTGCAGTTGACGATAATCGTCTCAAAGCCTAGCTTTTTCAGGGCCATGGACGCATGAACGCAGCAGTAGTCGAACTCGATCCCCTGGCCGATCCGGTTGGGTCCGCCGCCCAGGATCATAATCTTCGGCCTATCCTCGTTCACCGGGTTCTTGTCAGGCGCGTTATAGGTGGAATAGAAGTAAGCGCTGTTTTCGGTGCCGCTCACGTGAACGCCCTCCCAGGCTTCCTCCACGCCCAGCTTAAGACGGCGGTTTCTGATCTCCTCTTCCGGGATCTCCAACAGCTGGCTCAAATATTTATCAGAAAAACCGTCCTTCTTGGCTGTAATCAGCATCTCATCCGGCAGCGACAGCACGCCTGCCTCCCGGGAAGTTCCTTTCCCCTTATACTGCAAAATGGCTTCCTCTTCCTCCACCAGTTCCTTCATCTGCCCGATAAAGTACGCCTTTACCTTCGTGATCTCGTGGATTTCCTCCACCGTGGCGCCCTTGCGCAGTGCCTCATACATCAGGAAATGCCGCTCACTGGAAGGCGTGATCAGCCGTCTTAACAGTTCCTCTTTCGAAAGCGTATCAAAGTCCTTCGCATAGCCCAGACCATAGCGTCCCGTCTCCAGGGAACGGATAGCCTTCTGGAAAGCTTCCTTATAAGTCTTACCGATGCTCATGACTTCACCCACGGCGCGCATCTGGGTACCCAGCCTGTCCTCCACGCCCTTAAATTTCTCGAAAGCCCAGCGGGCGAATTTGATCACCACGTAATCGCCGTCCGGCACATATTGATCCAAAGTGCCGTATTTTCCGCAGGGAATGTCCTTTAACGTAAGACCCGCCGCCAGCATGGAGGACACCAACGCGATGGGGAAACCCGTAGCCTTACTTGCCAGCGCGGAAGACCGGGACGTGCGGGGGTTGATCTCAATGACGATAATCCGGTCCGACACCGGGTCATGGGCGAACTGCACGTTCGTGCCGCCGATCACCTGCACCGACTCTACAATCTTATAAGCCTGCTCCTGCAGGCGTTTCTGGCATTCCTCCGATATGGTCAGCATGGGCGCGGAACAGAAAGAATCTCCCGTATGCACGCCCAGCGGGTCAATATTCTCGATAAAGCATACAGTGATAATGTTGTTGTCCGCATCCCGCACCACTTCCAGTTCCAGTTCTTCCCAACCCAGGATCGACTCCTCCACCAGCACTTGTCCTACCAGACTGGCTTGTAAGCCTCTGGCGCAGACCACCTGCAGTTCTTCCCTGTTATACACCAGCCCGCCGCCTGCGCCGCCCATGGTATAGGCCGGGCGCAGCACCACCGGATAGCCCAGCTTTTCGGCGATGGAGAGGGCCTCCTCCACGGAGTACGCCACCTCGCTGCGGGCCATCTCGATGCCCAACGCGTTCATGGTCTTCTTAAATTCGATACGGTCCTCACCCCGCTCGATGGCATCCACCTGTACCCCGATGACCTTGACCTGATATTTCTCCAGGACACCCGCCTTATGTAATTCCGCACACAAATTAAGCCCGGACTGCCCTCCCAGGTTAGGAAGCAGCGCGTCGGGGCGTTCCTTTGCGATGATCTGTTCCAGCCGTTCTACATTGAGCGGCTCAATATAAGTCACATCCGCCG
>CANOCU010000133.1 GCA_947564645.1 uncultured Lachnospiraceae bacterium | reverse complement strand
CGTCGCTTGGCTGTTACGAACGTACGCTGGCGTGGCTGATCGAGAAATATGCGGGTAAGTTCCCGACCTGGCTTTGCCCGGAGCAGGTACGTATCCTGCCGATCTCCGAGAAATATGAGGCGTATGCGGAAGAGGTGCGGAAGGAACTGGCGCGGAATGATATCGATGTGACCTGTGACAACCGTTCCGAGAAGATCGGTTTCAAGATCAGGGAGGCAAGACTTGCCAAGGTGCCTTATATGTTGGTGGTTGGCGCGCAGGAAGCGGAGGATAGGACCGTGTCCGTGAGAAGCCGCTATGCGGGCGACGAAGGCGTGAAACCGGTGCAGACTTTTATCGACCAGATCTGTAAGGAGATCCGCACGAAGGAGATCCGGCAGGAGATGCCCCAGGAGGAAAAGAAGTAAAGTGCTCCGTACTTTTCATGGGAATTTGTGTCAAAGTTGACATGGAGGTGCAAGTATGAAGCCACAGAATAGTGATGTCAATGGTGACAGGGGGCACAAACGCGTGAGAAAAACCGGTGTGACAGGCAGGGATATCCTCGGATATCTCCTGTTTGCCATCAGTGTTTTACTGCTTGGCAGAAGCCTGATGCTGTGTTTCAGCGATGACATCTGGTACGACGAACTGTTTACCGTGGGCTTGATCGGGCATTCCTACGGTGAACTGGTGGATCTGACGGCGCGGGATGTACATCCGCCGCTGTACTATATGATCACCAAGTTTTTTGTAGATATATGTAAACTTATAGCGCCGGGAGTGAGCGCCGTGGCGGCGGCGAAAATGGTCTCGGTGCTGCCATACTTTGTTCTG
Organism: uncultured Lachnospiraceae bacterium; assembly: GCA_947564645.1. Lineage (GTDB taxonomy): Bacteria > Bacillota > Clostridia > Lachnospirales > Lachnospiraceae > UBA3282. The sequence goes on along the minus strand of CANOCU010000133.1, from coordinate 2,981 downwards.
CTGCTCTACAGTGTGACTTTTATACGAAAAAGATTCAGTGTTTTTACCGGCGGCCTGTTTCTGTTCTGCGCGGTCGCCATGCCGCAGCTGAGCGGTTATACGGTGGAAATGCGGATGTACAGCTGGGCGCTTCTGTTCGTGACGGCGGCTTTTTGGCATGGGTACGGGGCAGTGCATGCGCCGTGCGGGAAGGAGACGGCCGGGCAAGGCGGCGCGGCCGGGATGAAAGGCATCCCCGGGAAAGTCAGCGCACAGAGGCTGCACGGTGCAGCCATGGCCCTGTATGGTCTGGCGGCCGCCTATACCCAGTATTTTGCGGCGGTGGCGGCGGCCATGGTCTATCTGTATGTGCTGTTTGAATTTCTGCGCAGGGACAGGAGAAGAATCCCGGAATGGGTTCTCTGGGTGGCGGCTTCGGCTGCCGGCTATGCGGCGTGGCTTGTCGTCCTGTATAGGCAGATCACGGCAGTCAATGCCAATTACTGGATCCTGCCGCTTGGCTGGCGGAGTCTGGGCGGATGCGTGAAGTTCCTGATGAAGCCGGCTTTTACGAAGGAAGGCCTGAATGTGGTACTGGCTGTCGTACTGACCGGAGTTTATGCCGTAGTAGTCCTGTATAGTGCGGGATATAGAATAAAGCTCTGCCATAGGGGAAGAGAAAAAGTCCCGGCGCAGACGGTTTTTATTGCGGCGGGCATTGGCGTTCTGGCGGGGCTGGTACTGTTTGGTTTTGTCGCTTCCGCATTGCTGCGTCCGATCTTCGTATACCGCTATATGCTCCCGGCGATGGGGTGTTTCTGGCTGAGTTTTGCGGTGGCGCTGGACGATCTGTGGGGGATGCATATTGCAAACAGAATGTGGACCGGTATCATGCTTGGCATCACAGCGCTGATCGTGATCGTCGGGCTGCGGGATTACCGCGCCTTTATGGGGGAAGAGGAATATAAGATCCGGCTGATGAAAGAGACAGAAGAAGCATTATCTTCCATTGCGCCGGAGGACATTGTCCTCTATAATTTTGATCAGGTGCAGGCCGTGACGGCCTACTATCTGCCGAAGGAAATAGAAAGTTATCTCTGGTGCGGGACGCCGGAGGAACTGATTCAGGATATCACCAGACCCTTTGATACCCTGGAAGAGAGTGCGGACTTAAAAAAATGGTGCGAAGAAGGCAGAACGGTCTGGTTCCTGGGCAGTTTTAACAGCCGTGACGCGGTGGTGGAAGAATGGAAGACGGACGGACTTAAAGTCGAAGAGACAGGCAGTTATCTTCTGGAGAGATATTGGTTTAATCTGTATAGGATCTCTGATTAGAGGCCATAATAATAACGTATTGTGATACCGCGAAAGCGGCAGGTCAGGCAAGAATGGAGGTTATTATGGCAGAATTAAAATGTGGCGTAGACAATTGTTCCTACAACAAGGATAAGTGCTGCTGCAAGGGTGATATCATGGTGGGCGGCAAACATGCAGACTGTTGTAACGATACATGCTGTGAGAGCTTTGCGCAGAAGAAGGATGATTCCTATACCAGTTCCCTGGAGCATCCCTGCAGGACGATCAGTATCGATTGCGAAGCGGTCAAATGCGTGTATAATAGTAACTACAAGTGCCACGCGGAGCACGTGGACATCAAGGGCGGCGGTGCAAGCAGCAGCGCCGGAACGGAGTGCTCAACCTTTAAGGAGCTGTAAGCGCAAAGGGAAGAAGGGAGTCTGCGGCAGTCGCTTATGGGCCGCCGCGGACAGATCCGCCGGGGCAGACGGGGAACCGGTAATGCATAGAATAAGATGGCAACAGACAGAACCGCAGGATGGGCGGTATGGGAGGAAGACGTGAAAAGAAGAAGGCAAAGGCGGCTTTCGCTGCTGCTGGCAGGAGTATGGGTAGCGCTGCTGCTGGCAGGATGCGGTGAGGACGAGTCAGTACATACAGGGGCAGACGCACAGGACGCGCAGACGGCGGCATCGGCAGAAGCGGATGCAGGGACGACAGAGGCAGCAGAGACGGACGGAAACGTGCCGGAGACGGCAGGAGCAGATGGAAGCCAGCCGGAGGAGACGGCACAGTCAGGTCCGTGGAATAAGGATACGCGGGAGCAGATGGAGATCGATGAGGAGACCCGCAGGGAACTGACGGAGGAACTTCTGGCAGAAGAGAATATGGATACCTCGGTGATGGAAGAGAGGCGCACCACCACAGGATGCAGCTTCGAGATCCCGGAAGGGTTTGCCGAATCGGAGGAGGTGGCCAATCTGTATGTGCGGAAACGCTATCCAATTGATGCCTCCACGATCTATTATGCGGTGATGGAAGAAGATATCGCGCTGCAGCTTCTGACCAGGGAAGCTTTTGCGGAGCAGATGAAGGCGGATCTGCTGGAAGCTTACAATGAGGAGGTGGAAGTGACCGTTGACAGCTTTGAACATGTTGAGATCAGCGGTTATCCGGCTTTCCATATCCTGTGTCATTATACGGTAGGCGGCGTGGAGATCACACAGCTGCAGTATGCCATCAATGCGGACAGAAGCTATATGATCACCTATTCGCAGACCAGCGACTATGATTATATGGAACTGTACGAGGCCAGTGCGGCTACCATCGAGGTGAAGTGAGAAACGATCGCTGTCTGCGGCCAAAATGCGTAACTGAAGAAATTCGAATAAACTTAGAAAAGAAAAAATCGAAAAGAAAATGATAAAATGCAGTTGACACGGCTGCGATCCCGTGGTAAATTATTAGAGATGCGATAGCATAGGACTGACAACCAAGCAGAGTATCCACTCTCACCTTGCAACAATAGGGTTCGCAAGTGTTCATATTTCAGGATTTATACTGTAATGTCTACTATTATGGCAGAGTTGGCGGAGCAGTGTGATCAGATTGAGATGGACTGATAAGTGGATAGATATGCTATCCACTTTTATTTTTTATGGGTATGGAGGGTAGAACCATTAGCGATTTATTCATTAACGAACAGA
>CANOCU010000132.1 GCA_947564645.1 uncultured Lachnospiraceae bacterium | reverse complement strand
AGCGGAGTTGACGGTGGAAGCCATCAGCCCGGAACAGGTCAGCCAGATTTCCGGCCACCTCGACACATGAGACAGCGTATCCTTTGACGACAAACGGCGGGTGGTGGATTTGATGATTACCACCGTTACCCTGTGTAGTCCCTTGTAAACTGTACTTTAGATACAAATAGATACAAAAAGCTGCAGAACCAGAACCTAAACTTCCTGTCCTGCAGCAGCTTTGTAACACTTATTTCAGCGTCGGATCCCTTACGCGGCGCTGTTATAATTCACGATAGAGATTTCCTGCGTAAATTGTTTCGCCCGTTCCATAATTTCCTCCAGCCTTTTGATCACTTCTCCTGTATAAATTACCTCTGTACACTCTGTACATTTATAGCAGGGAACCTTCCTTACAATCAAAAGACAATTTCCCAGATCAGAAACACTTGTCGTATATCCTTTTTCAGCATTAGCTCCGCATTCCATACAAACCATATCAATGCCCCTTTTCACTTTAAGCCCATCTTCCCAGATTTCCGGATCAGGAAAATATGCAGTAATCAAATATATAAAATCTATATCGCAGCTTATAACTATATGGATATATATGTTTCGTTATCGCTATATTTTCGGGACTGTTTAACATTTTTAATTGCTCTATCGTTATCACGTCTCTCCAGTCTTACTTCACGCCATGCGCCAGTCTCTCGCGGTAACCGGGCGCATTCTTGATCTCAAACTTATTATTGAACATCTCGTACTCCGCATCCGGCAGCTTATCCTTCAGCTGCTCCTCCACGTTCGTCTTATAGACAACGCCGCAGGCCACGGAAAGCGCCAGGATCGGATCCGCAAATTCCAGACAGGCCTTCTGCACGTTAGCACAGTATTTTTCCGCTTCTCCGTCCTCCGCCATGGGGATCAGGATAATGAACACATCTCCATCCACGCGTCCGATGATATAATCCGGTTTCGCTTCCTGCTTCAGAAGATCGGCGATCGTCCTGATCAGCCTGTCGCTCTCTTCATCTCCGAAATGATCGTTGACAAACTTCCAGTCATTGATGTTGGCATTGACCACCGCCACCGGCGCAACGCTCAACCCGTCAAGCCGCTGCATCTGCTCTTCAAAGTAGTGCTTATGGTAAACACCCGTCAGGACATCTTCTTTCTCTCCTCTGGCCGTCTGCACATGCTGCACGCCTACTTTCTCTTCCAGCTCGTCCATATAAATAGAAGATTCCTTATGTAAATACGCCTCTTCTCCCCACTGGGAAAGCATCTTCGTAAATTCATCCAGAAGATTACCCACTTCCTGGCGCATCGTATCCGGCACCCTCTCCATCTGCGCATACAGATGTGCGATCGTCCTGCCATAAACCCGCACTTTGCGCCCGGGATCTCCTACCACATCCGGCGTGAACCCGGCAAAACCGCCGACCGACACTACCTTCTCCCCATGTCTCTCCGTGAGCAGGATATCTACCCCCGTCAGCGCATGGAGCGCCTTGCAGTATTCTCTCAGCGTGCCGATCGTATACAAATGATCCAACGCATAATTTCTGATATTGCTCTTGATCCTTTTCTCGAAAGGAATTGCTTTATAGTCCATACTCTGTAACCTCTCCTGTCCTAATCCCTTAAAAACACCTCGCGTTTTACTACAAATCAGTATACCTTTTTCAGACTGTTTTGTCTAGGGAATCAGGGAAAAAACCACTACTCTCTTAGCCCAATCCATCTACTTTCACGGACTTTGCAGTAAATGCAAAATCCTAAGCTAAACTGTTGCTACTCTTCAATTCTCTCTCTGTTATATACGATATTGCCAATCTTCCCGTCCGGACGTCCGCCTTCCTTAGACAGAGCCTTGGCGATATGCGCTTTCCTTCCCCTGGATTCAAAAGGTATATCATCCACATTGCCGCTCTTGATGTCCTCACAGACCTCCAGCACTTCATCCAGCAGTGATACCGGATAATCTCTGCCCGGCCCGTGTGACAGATAGACTCTGTCAAATTTACCCGCAGTCCTGGTTTTCAGTCCCCGCAGATTCTTTTCATAAGTGCTAAGGCCCGTGGAATAAGCGTCAAACAGAAATGTAAAACCATTGCAGGCGTCACCGGTGATAAACGTCCGTTCCTCTCTGATCAACATGCATACACTGCCCCGCGTATGTCCCGGACAGGCATAGATCTCGATCGATATACCGCCCAGATCAAACACGTCTCCTTCCTTCATATCGAGAAAGGCATCGGGAGGCGTCACCGGAATATAATCTTCCTCAGCCACCTTCTCAAACTCCGGCGCCTGTGAGAGGAATCTTTTTCTTACCTCCAGGCCGCAGTGCTGCTCATAGATGTAATCATCCTCCCTGTTCATGTAAACCGTATCAAATTCCGGCGCTCCCATGGCGTGATCCACATGTCCGTGGGTCAGAAGCACAATGACCGGCTTGTCCGTCAAAGTCTCCACATACTGCCGGAGACTCCCGGCGCCGCTGCCCGTATCAATAAGCGCTGCCCGCTGCGCCCCCTCCACCAGATACATCTGCTCCCCGGCAAGGCCGTAGATCCTCGTTGCATGTTCCGAAGCTTTTTCCGCATGAAATTGTACCATTGTCTCTCTTCCTTTCTCTACTGTTTTGATCATCTGTTTCACTTTATATCATCTATTGCACCGCGCCGCATCTCATAAGAACAGCGCCGCCATCTCATCCTGCTTCCCGTCCGCCGCATAGAGACATACCCCGTCCAGATCCGTGCTCCGGTTGTTAAAAGCCGGAAACAGGAAGCCGCATTCCGGTTTTCCCGCTTCATAATCTCCGCTCACAGGACAGACTGCACAGATCAGGAATCGATACACTTCCTCCGACTCCCACTGGCTCACCTTATCCTTTCCCTTCACCGGAACATCATAATTTCCGTAGAACACATAGATACTGTATGGATGATCCGAGTGGTGCCGTTCCCCTATGTACTCATAAAGAGACAGAAGCAGCGCATCATTCTTCATCTCACACTCCCGCAGCGCCATAAGTAACTGCCAGAGGCCGCCCGGCTTCCTTGCCTCCGCTCCCAGACGGTGGTCTGTCAGCTGTACATTCGTCTCCGAAAAGGGAATAGTCTTGGCAATCTCCAGATTCTTTGCCCTGTCCGAAGAGGACAGCTTCAGAAAATTCGTATGAAACGTACCGTCAATATAGCCTTCCTCATCCAGATAGGCGCCTGCTATTCTGCTGAAACAGTTCCTCGAAACAGTCATCCGCCTGGTAAGCTCCAGCATGTCTTCACGATCGATCTTCATTCTTACCTCCCCGTAGATATTGCCGACGATGCCTGCAATATCCCTGAATGCGTAATGGAATACACTATGATTACCTTATCATAAAACATTCGCCGCTTCAACGATTTTTCCGGTGCAGTCAGGACTGTTACGGGCTGCAGCCCTGCAGTCTGATTTCCGCTGACTATCAAATATTCTTGCCACCTATTTTGACATTTTCATACTGGTAATTCTATCCGGGATATAGTATGATGAGAACTAATCGGCTTTGCCGAAATATCAATCCATCACGTGAGGATATCTGCCATGAAAGAAAAGATCACAAAAATACAGATCGACAAGAAAGCCTTCTACAAAAATCTGACGAGACTCGCCCTCCCTATCGCGCTGCAAAGCCTGATGCTGGCATCGGTGGCGGCAGGCGACGCCCTGATGCTCGGAAAGGTGGCGCAGGATGAGATGACCGCCGTCTCCCTGGCTACCCAGATCCAATTTGTCCAGAATATGTTCCTGATGGCCATCACAGGCGCCGGCG
>CANOCU010000131.1 GCA_947564645.1 uncultured Lachnospiraceae bacterium | reverse complement strand
CCCGCATATTTCTCGATCAGCCACGCCAGCGTACGTTCGTAACAGCCAAGCGACGTCCTGTGAATGATGCAGGGCCGCACCTTGTCGCCGTTCTGATCGATAAAGTACATGTCAAACTGCTCCGCCAGCAGTGCATCCCACTGGATCGTGATCATGGTATCCTCTTTGCCGTATACGTTTCTGGCATTGATGTCCACCTTCGGCCCGTAGAACGCGGCCTCGCCCACATCCTCCACGAAAGGCAGGTCAAGCTCGGTCAGGATACTGCGGATATGCGCTTCCGTCTCGTCCCACACCTCCGGCTCACCGATATATTTGCCCGGGTTCTCCGGATCCCATTTTGACAGATGCCAGGTAATGTCATCCAACAGCCCTAAGGTTGACATAACATATTTTGCCAGAGCGATACAGCCCTTGAACTCCTCCACCATCTGATCCGGTCTTACGATCAGATGTCCCTCGGAGATCGTGAACTGACGCACGCGGGTCAGGCCATGCATCTCGCCCGAATCCTCATTTCTGAAAAGGGTGGAAGTCTCACCGTAGCGGATCGGCAGATCCCTGTACGAATGCTGCGTATTCTTATAGCAATAGTACTGGAACGGGCAGGTCATGGGACGCAGGGCGAACACTTCCTTGTCCTTCTCCTCATCGCCCAGTACGAACATTCCTTCCTTATAGTGATCCCAGTGGCCGGACATTTTATACAGATCGCTCTTGGCCATCAGCGGCGTTTTCGTCCGCACGTAGCCCCACTCTTTGTCTTCCAGGTCCTCGATCCACCGCTGCAGCTTCATCACCATCTTCGTACCTCTGGGCAGAAGAAGCGGCAGTCCCTGTCCGATCACGTCCACCGTGGTAAAAAGTTCCATCTCCCGCCCCAGCTTATTGTGGTCGCGGCGCTTGATGTCCTCTAAACGCTCCAGATGCGCTTCCAGTTCCTCTTTCTTCTGAAACGCCGTGCCATAGATACGCTGCAGCTGCGCCCGGTTGGAATCCCCCCGCCAGTATGCCATGGAAGAGGAGATCAGCTTGTAAGCCTTGATAGGCTTCGTGCTCATCAGATGCGGTCCCGCACACAGATCCACGAAGCCGCCCTGATCATAGAAAGAGATCTCCGCATCCTCCGGCAGATCTTCGATCAGCTCCACCTTGTAAGGCTCTCCCTTTTCCTCCATGAATTTAATCGCTTCCGCCCTGGGCAGCGTAAACCGCTCGATCTTATGCCCTTCCTTGATGATCTTCTTCATCTCCGCTTCCAGCTTATCCAGATCCTCTCTGGAAAAAGGCGCCGCGTCAAAGTCATAGTAGAAGCCGTCCTCAATGGCCGGCCCGATGGTCACTTTGGCCTCCGGAAAAAGCCTTTTTACCGCTTCCGCCAGGACATGGGATGCCGTATGTCTGATGACCTTCAGCCCTTCCGCATCATTGGCCGTCAGGATATTCAGACTGCAGTCTTTGTCGATCACCGTCCGCAGGTCCTCCACAACGCCGTCCACCTCGCCGGCGCAGGCTGCTCTGGCAAGCCCCTCCGAAATATCATGGGCAATGTCATAGATGCTCATTGCCTGCGCGTACTCTTTACTCGATCCGTCTTTTAATGTGATTTTCATGTTTTTCTCTCCTTTACCTCTCTATGCTCTTTCTTTTCCTGATTGCTCCATTTCTTTGTGCTGTTTATTATGCTGTTTATTCTGCCGTCTCTTTAGACAGGCCGGCTTTTCAGACGCTCCGGGATCAGCATTCCCCGCAAACGTTATCCGGCGTCCCGGTATTCCCACAATTATTTCCATTATTATTCCCATTATTGCTGAACAGGCTGATCTCATGCGTAAACGGCGCCGTCAGTAACCCAATGCAGATTCCCGCAAGCAGCAGGATCGCACCGATCAGGATAAAATCCATTCTGGTAAGGGTCAGTTCGCCTTTCGTTAAGTCAACTGCCTTCTGCTTTACTTCTGTTGTCGTCATATCCTCTTCCTCCTTATAAAAAATATAGAAAAAAATCCCCTGCACTGCCAGTACGACAATGCAGAGGACGTATCTACTTTACGCGGTTCCACCTCGCTTGTTCCGTGCGCTGATAACGACTTACCGAAACCTCTCATTCGACTGTAACGTGAGTCAACGGACCGGATTGGGGCCACTCGGAGTTAGTTTTCAAATGCTTCCGGCAAAGACGCTTGCAGCACAGGGCGCCTCTCTCTGTTACGTTCCACATCCTACTCTTCTCGTCAACGTGTTGCTGATATACGACCGCAGGCGCTCCGCAAAAAGCCCTGCTGTTCTATTCGTATTCTATGCCAAGTTTCCCGAAATGTAAAGCACTATTTAAGATATCTTCCAAAATTTTTAACCTTGATCGGTTCTTATGCCGTCTGTCAGAGCAGCATCTCTTCTATAATACGCGATGCGCAGGCAATGATGCCAGGGCAGGGTCTGGACGCGTAATATTCCGGCGTGCGGACGGACGGCTTCGCGCTCTCTTCCATCCCCTCCTCCAATCCCAGAAGTTCCCTGCACAGGATCGAATCGTACTCTTCCCGGAAACGGGCGCTCATCTGCCGCACAAGCGCATAGATGTGTTCCTTTGCCTCTTCATTATGCGGATCGTCGTTGCCCTCCTTCAGCCCGGCCAGCATTGCCATCGAAGAGACCGCGCCGCATACCTCCCGCATCCTGCCCACGCCTGCCCCCATGGCGCTGGACATTCGCAGCGCCGTCTCACGATCCATGCCAAAACAATCCGCATAAGTCGAAAAGACGGACTGGGCGCAGTTATACCCTTCCTCAAATGTTTGTACTGCCCGATCCACGCGGGATTCAAATGATTCCTGCATCTAAAACCTCCCTTCTCTGTCATGCAGATGTCTCTTCCTTCCATACCGTCCTATACCGAAAAAGCCCACACATCTGTGTGAGCTGTCCTGCGAAAACAATATTCCTGGACTCCGGCGCTACGCGCTCTTATTCCTGCCGCAGCATTTCTTATATTTCTTGCCGCTGCCGCAGGGACAGGGATCGTTCGGATATACCTTCGGTCCCTTGTGGATCGTGGTAGACGCCTTCTGCTCCTTGTACAGAGCCTTTCTCGTCTCCTCATCATAGATGTCATTCCACTCTTCCAGATTATATAACCAGTCTGCGCCCGCCGCTACCATATTCTTATAGAGAAGTTCCTTGTCAAAGCCCAAATTTACCTTCGTATCCTCCTCCATCTCCTCGATCGGATTCGCTTCCTTCAGGCTGTCGTTGATCCCGTCCAAGAAACCGGTCATCGTCATCAGATCGACTTCGTATTTCCCGGCAAGCTCCTTCACGGTTCCTTCCACCACCACATCCGGCTCCTTCAAAAGCTGTGCATAGATCTCCTTCTCTTTCATAAAATAATCAGACCATAATCTCTGCAGGTCGCCCTTGTTCGCCGTCTCGGAATATGCCATATCACGCCATTGCTTCAATAATGCCATTGCTTCATACCACCTTTATCCTGTAATTGCCGGCAAAATGCCTGTCCTTCTTATATTCACAGGATTTCGCCGTGTTCATTGCCTAGTATATAACATTTTATGGGAAATGTAAATTTATATTTCCTTAAGAATTCGCGCATAAAATCCCGGACATAAAATCCCGGCTGAAATTCTGTTCTGAAATTCTGTTCTGAAAATTTTTATGTAAATTTTAAAAAAAATTATTCCGTCGTGTATAAAGAAGAAAAAAACGGGTACAATGATACTAGTCAAAAGATAAGGAAATACTTATCCTCCCCTAAGGAAGCTCCTAGGAGTGCGGAAGCCGCATTTTTAGGGGCTTCCGCTATATTTAAGGGCTTTAAAATAGGGATTTTGGGGTGTTGCCAGGTGTTGCCAAGCAAAACGTCAGTGTTTATCAGGGTTTCAGAGTTTTCCTTTACTCCGTATGATACTTGCTTTATTGCTGTAAGCACTCTTTCCTTCACCATCTTTTCACTGTTTGCCG
>CANOCU010000130.1 GCA_947564645.1 uncultured Lachnospiraceae bacterium | reverse complement strand
CAATCAGCATCCTGCCTGCATGCCCATGGTTTTCTGCCAATACAGAAACCGTATAATTCCCATCTTCCATCAGATGCACCCCTGGTTCTATTTCGATCTCGATCACACGGTTTTTAGATCCGCTGCGGCTGTTTGCCTTTGTGATCGGCTCTTCGCCATTGAACAAAAAGCTATTATGCCAAGTCTTAGTGTCTTCTATCCCGCCTGATGCCCGGCCTCTGATCCGTTCAACACCCTCCGTCACCTGATAAATGATCTGATCGAAATTCGTGGCATATTTATCCTTCATCGTTTGAAGTTCATCACCTGCATATGGAATTGAGTATAAAAAAGCTGCGCTCCGCATAATCCCAACTTTTGTTCCGTTCATGATCTTAGTGAGCGCCCCCAGTCTTGGATCGCCCCATATGGACATTCCGGCCATAATGGCGACGGTCTTACAGGTCCCGGAATCGCTGCTCCACAGATGGAACACAAACGGGAGAATGCGCAGGATTTCTATCAAAACACTTCCGAAGCTGGCCGCAAAAGCCAGACGGACAATCTTATTCTTCCTCACTATGCTGCAGTGGTCTTTCCAGACACCATAGTCACCACAGGACTTGATATTTCTGAAATAAGAATCATATTCCTTATCTCCGTCATACACGATATCCCCCGCATATGGCATAAAATCACTGCCTGACCACCCCAGGCGGTTGATCGATTTCCTCGGTTCCAGCTTCGCCGGGTTCATACTGATGCAGTCACTGATATAACGCACAAGATACTTTGCATTGTCCGAAGTAACCTCGATGCCGATCTTGCTTAGAACCCTCACAATGGAATTATTGTCCGCACACACATCCCTGTTCACCGTCACGCTGCTCCACTGTCCATATTTGTAATAATCAAGCTTCACCCTCTCCTCGCTGGTGTCCACGTTCTTCAGGATCTCAACAGGCAGGACCGGATGGGAGCATGCCATGATCCTGACCGGCATCCCCTTATTGTCGAATTTCTGCATGGATATCCCCAGGTCGTCCGCCTTCCACTGCCCGCACTGAAGTTCCACCTTCTGCTCGGTAAAATGCGTCACATTCCCTGCCGCGCGCATCCGCTGCTGATAGTCCGTAATAAATGCCTGCAGCACGTTATTGAATTCCCTGGTACGCTTCAGGATCTTAGCTTTCAGCCTCAGCATCTCTATGTACTGCGTACGCTCCACATTATCCTCAATCTCAAATATCTTATAAAAGACCTCATCCGGAAACGGTTCTGCAGGGCCAAGCTCACTCATCCCATCCAGCAATTCGTCTTTCGATCTCTCCAAGTTTTCTCACCGCCTCCCTGTCAGCACGATATTCCTCCGGCCACTCCCGGATACATCCAAGTCTGTATTCTATAATGGACAGTTCCCTCAAAGCCTCTTCAAAATGCGGGGAAGCAGGATCCCGCGAAGCATCACACAGCAGCATCCAGTACTTTTTCAATACCCTGTAAGCCTCTGCCTTAAAACGCTTAAGCTCCCTGTACTTCGCATCCTTCCTGCCCCGCTCACGCATCTCCCTGTAGGAAAGGTCCTTAAACGCGATCGGCAGCGCAAAATCCTCTATCAGCTTCCTGCAGGCTTCCTCATTCCGCAGATGGAACAGCCTGCCCACAAACTTGATCACATCCCCGCCATTTCCGCAGGTAAAGCAATAATAACCCTTGTCATTCTCATAGATCTTGAGACTCGGATGGTTATCTGTATGGAAGGGGCAGAGGCAGGTCCCCCTCCGGTTCACCCTGCACCCATAATACTCGGCAACCTGTCTCATGCTCAGACGCTGCTTCACCTCTTCGTAATCCGCTTTACATAAATGGCAGTTCTTCATCGATACCTTCCGGGATGTACATAAATCCATCCTTATCCGCGGGCCCGTACTGCGGCGCTGCGGATGCCGGCGCCGGCCCTGCATCCTCTCCCAGAAGCTTGTCTTCCGGGACTTTCGCATCCTTCAGGCCCTCAATGCTTCGAATCTGCACGATCTTTGTGGCCATGCGTTTCTTGCCGTCAGATGTCAGGAATTCCTCGCGCCCCATCACCGCGCCGAACCTCTTTCCGACCAGCGTTTTTTCATTCCCCTGCTGCCCGAACGGAAAGATAAAATCCTTATTCGACTTTTCAATACTGGTGATCAGCCCTTTAAAGAACGGAAGGCCCGGGCCGTCCATGTTCTGCCGGTGCACGCCCTTATACTTAAAATTCGGATCCGTCTGCTTCGCCTGGCCATGCTGCTTCTGGTAGAATCCTTTATGCTCCCCCTCGTCAATATCAAACTGCATGATAAAGCGGTCATGGCCCCTGTCCTCTTCCTGTTTCACACCCAATATCTTACACACATAGCACCCTGCAGGAAGCTGCACAGCTTCCCCTGTGTATGCCGGTGACTCGTCATATCCCTGTGGTTTTGTAATCATGATCTCTCCTCGCTTTCTTTGTTTTTCGGATTCTCTATCCCGTAATATTCCCTGACCGTATTGTCTACAAAAAGCAGGTCGTTATCTATTTCAATATCAGGGAACATGTCATCCGGCGCTTTGCTGACTGCACCATCCCTTGACTGCGTAACAAACATATATTTCTCGCCTTTAAGCGCCCTCAATACAATGGTGAACATCCCTTCCAGGCAGACTTTCTCATCCAGAAGTTTACCGATTGTCTTAGGCCGGATGTCTCCAAACTCATTCGTATCTTCGTGCATGATCACATATACGATCCGGTTTGCCGGTGCTTCATTGGCGATCGTCTGGATCAGACGGTAAAAATTATCTGCCATCTGATTGTATAAAGAAAACACCGCATTTCCCTTCCCTGTCGTGGCATGCCCGTCCATAAACTGCCCTGTGATCAGATATCCCGCATCGTCAATCACGATAGACGCCGGCCACTGCGGATTCTTGATGATCCGGCTTATTTCTACATAATCATTACACGGCTTGCCAATAAATTTCCCACGGAAAGGCAACGGCTTATTTAATACACGGAGCAGGCCAAAATCTTTTCCCACACATCTTTTCAGGCTCCTGCTCTTCCCGCTTCCCGATCTGCCTATGATCAATACTGGTATTCCCATCAGACATCCTCCTCGCTAAAATCCATTGTATCCATACGCTCCATGATCATCCTTGTAACATCATTTACTCCATCTAAAGCCGCAAATGCATATGCCGAAGTTTCATTCTTATAGATCAGGAATCCCCCATTCGGGCTTGTCGACGACGGCCCTGCCGGGGCATCCTCTTTGCCAAGCTCCCCCAGGTCGATCGCTTTATAGAATTCCTCATTTATCCCGACCATCCTCACTTCATGGTTCTGCTTCAGGAGCCGGACCTCATTGTATCTTCCCTTCACTACCACCGGGGTTACCGTATACACAACCCTGCTCTGCCTGAAAAGAGATGGCAGATCATAAAGGGGATTATCCGCAGCCTCATACTGTAACGGCTCATCCTTCTTTGCCTTGAAAGCGCATCCCTGCTGCGGCAGCTCTCCGGTAAACTCCATGACCGCTGCTTTCAGCCAGTTCGGCACATACCCGTCCTTCGTCCAGGTGATCCATGTCCCGCCTGCAACCACAAATCCGCCATAGATACACCCTACGGTCAGCCCTCCCCACTGGAAGGACTGCTTGATCATCTTCTTGAACAACGTCTTATTTAAAAACATCCTATTTCCTCCTGTACTCATTCTTGCTCTTCCTGATCGCCTCCATCACCAGCTCCACCACGATCTCACATTCATGGTAAGTGGGACGGTACAGCGTCTTCCCACTTACGATCATCTCTGTAACATACGCAGCCGTATTCATGATCTGGCTCATGCGGTACGGGGTGATCCCTTCGCTTTTGCCATTCTCCATGGCGTTACCGGATGTTCAGGTGTGTCCCGTATGGCTCTAAATGTGCCCAGTCTACTTCCTTCTCCGCAAGCAGTTGCCTTACAGCCTCCTTGTTGACAAGCGGATCCCGCTGGATCAGGAACTTGTTGGGGATCTCACCCAGGTTCTCCGTAATCGTCATGGGCTGCTTTCCTCCGTTCTTGGAAATGGAGAAACTGAATAACGCCGTCTTAAACTTCGTTTTCCCGATGAACTCCATGTTGGCTTTCAGCGTCTTTTTCAGCCAGTCGGCTCCGGCCTCCAGGGACTTGCGCCTCCGGTCCAGCCTGTCTGCTTCTGCCTTTGCCATCTCCGCCTCTGCTGACAGGTTCTTGATCATCCTGGCATAATTATCCGCCTTATCTTCAAATTCTCCACTAATTGCTTCTAACGTATCTCTGATCGTCTGTTCATCTATTTCTTCATCCTCAAACAAACTTTCAACATACTTATACTCATC
>CANOCU010000129.1 GCA_947564645.1 uncultured Lachnospiraceae bacterium | reverse complement strand
AACCGGTGAATCAGGGTGTTGCAGACCCACGCCTTACCGCTTGGCTACTGCGCCTGATCTATATATCAGATATTCATAAATCCAATGACTCCAACGGGAATCGAACCCGTGTTACCGCCGTGAAAGGGCGATGTCTTAACCGCTTGACCATGGAGCCATCATTTTTCAATTGCCCAACAAGCAATCTCAACAAATGATATGATACCATGTTTCATCCTGTTTGGCAAGGAAAAATTGATTATTTTATTTATTTTTTATAGGGAAATTTATATGGCAGTTTTGCCTTTTTGCAATCGTATTGTCTCCGTCCTCCGGCCTACTGCGCAAGCGTCTCCGCCTGCAGTCTGTCGAACTCCGCCATGCACTCCTCCACCGTAGCGCCGTTCAAAAGCTTTCTCACGATCAGACAGGTATTGCCCCACTGCTCCAACTTCATATTTGCATTTGCACCCAGGACATAGACATTAGACTGTATCCTGTCATTTAACGGTTTCAGCGCCGAGATACATTCCACTTCCACATTCCTGGACGGTGAGATCACCTTATTGGTCTCCGCGTAGACCTGCAACGCCTCATCAGACAACATAATCTCCAGCGTCTTCCTGGCATCCTCCGCGTGCTCCGCATTCGTGCCGATGCCGAAACCCGTCATGGGCATCACCGGCATCTGTCCTCTGCTACTCGGAAAACCGATGACCAGCATATTGAAATCCGGTTTCCCATAGGCGGTTTCCGAGTTTGCCGCACCCCAGTAAGCCATCACGATCGGCGTCTTCTGGGCCATAAAATCCACCCCTTCCCCTTCGATCGCCTCACTCACATAAGCCTTCTTTGCGTCAATATACCCTTTATCGATTAACTCCTGCAGGAACTCGAAGCCGGGGCGCATATAATCGCTGTACTTGCTCTCTCCACTATTCAAGGCCGAGATCTCCGCCTCCGTATTGCCTCCATTGTACAGATCCGCATAAGCCTGGGCGAGAACAAAAGTCTCCAGCCACCATCTGTTGGCGCCTACCGGCGTCTCGATCCCGTTCTCCTTAAACACGCGGCAGCATTCCAGAAACTCTTCCGGCGTCTCCGGCAGTTCTAATCCGTACTGATCAAACATATCCTTATTGATGAACAGACCATACGCTACTACTTCCTGTGGGATCGCCACCAGCTTACCGTTGACCGTGTTCGCTGTCTTCACCACGTCCCGCAGGTTCTCTGTGCAGGAAAGTCCTGACAGATCCATCAGTCTGTCTTCCTCCCCCAGGCACTTAATGACATCCGGATTGAGCAGATAGATGTCATCCATATTGTTGCGGGCCCGGTCAAGAGCCACATCGTCATATGTCTTATCCTGATAATTCTCCGCCGTGTAAGTGATATAATCCACTTTCACCCCCAGCTTCTTCTCCGCCATGATAACGGTCTTATCAGCCGCACTCCTGGCAACATTGACCGTATTCGCCTCGGTCTTCTCCATTGGGCTGAAAAGATTCACGGTCCGTTCCTCTCCCGCCGACTCCTTAACGAGATTTCTGTCTGCCCCTTTTTTCCCACAGGCTGCCAATATAAAGATTATCACAGATGTCAGACAGAATACCATCGCCTTCCCGATATTCCTTTTCCTGCTCCTGTTCATACACCGCTCCCCTTAAATGATCCCTGCTATACTATCTCTTCAAAGCTTCTATTCTATCGATGCTGTTTCCCGGTCCTGCCCCTTATCCTTTTCCTTGACATATTGCTGTATGATCTGTTTCAACAATGTCACATTGATGGGTTTCGCCAGATGCACATTCATACCGGCGCGCAGCGCCTCCTTCTCATCCTCCGCAAAGGCGTTTGCCGTCATGGCTATGATGGGAATGACTGCCGCATCCATACGGTCTAACGCCCGAATCGCCCTTGTAGCCTCATAACCATTCATCACCGGCATCTGTACATCCATCAGGATCGCATCGAACTCGCCTTCCCCGGAATCCGCAAACCGTTCCACGGCCAGCTGCCCATTCTCAACAATCTCACACATGGCTTCTTCTATCGAAAGGATCTCCCGCAGGATCTCCGCATTGATCTCATTGTCCTCCGCCGCCAGGAAATACATGCCTGCCAGGCTTCCGCTGTCTGCCTCCTGCTCCCGCTGATCTGCCATTCCTCCGTTTCGTATCGCCATCACTTTGTCCTTCAATGCCGATATGAAGAAAGGTTTCTGCAGCATTCCCGCATTTTCCATCTGCAGCACCGGGCTCTCGTCATTCGCCTCACAGTCCGTCAGCAGCAGAATCATCGCCTCCGGCATGGCGGATCGGAATTTCCCTGCGGCCTCCACCACATCCAGGCCAGGCAGATTTCCATCCAGCAGGATGATCTGATATCCTGTCTCTCCGTGATCCTTTCCAAAGATCAGATTCATGGCATCCGTAACGTTCTGTACCGTATCCACCGTCACATCCATGTCCTGCATGAGACCCTTTATCGTCTCACTGTCCTGTATGTCGCCATCCACTGCCAGGATATGCGAGATACCGCTCTCCTTCCAGAACTGCTTATCCGCCTGCCCTTCCGGTATCCGGCATTCCAGTTCCACTCTGAAAAGGCTTCCTTTATCTACTTCGCTGAAAACGTCGATCGTGCCGCCCATCAGCTCTATGATATTCTTCGTGATCGCCATGCCAAGGCCGGTTCCCTGCACCTTATTCGTAGTGCTGTTCTCCGCCCGCGTAAAAGCATCAAATATAATTTTCAGATATTCCGGCGTCATGCCGTATCCGTCGTCCTCCACCTCGATCCTGATACGCTCGAACTGACTGGACCGCTGTCCAAGCCCAATGATCCGAAACCAGATATGGCCGCCTTCCGGCGTATATTTCACCGCATTGGATAACAGATTGATCAATACCTGGTTGATCCTCGTCTCATCTCCCATCAGGTATTCATGCCTGATTCCCGTTACTTCCACGTGGAACTTCTGGTTTCTGGCCCTTGCCATGGGACGTATGATCGCATCTACCGATGACACCAGATCGTTCAGAGTAAATTCCTCCACCGAAAGCACCACCTTGCCGCTCTCGATCTTGGAAACGTCAAGAATATCATTGATCAGGCTTAGCAGATGCTGTCCCGACGCCATGATCTTCTTCGTATACTCCCGCACTTTCTCCGGATTCTCCGCATCTCTTTCCAGCAAGGTCGTAAAGCCGAGCACCGCATTCATCGGTGTACGGATATCATGAGACATATTCGACAAAAAAGTCGTCTTCGAATTACTTGCGATCTGAGCAGCCTGCAAAGCTTCCGCCAGCTGCCTGTTGTAGACTTCCCGCTCCGCCTCCTGCTCTTTCCTGATCTTATTCTGCTGTCTCTGGTTGATATAATATAATATGCAGCAGAGGAAAAAAGCGATCAACATCACAGCTACAACGATAAAAATATTGTGGTTTACGGATGTCCCTTCCTGTTGGATCGCCTCGATCGGTACATAACCGATCAGGTAAATAGTCCCGCCATTTACGGACCACATATAATTGAGCGCACTCTTATTCCGAATATCATGTTCAAACATAATATTCCTGCCGCTCTTCACACATGCTTCCACCTCTGTCAGAAGCGCTTCCTCCTCAATCGCATTTGCCCGGTAGAAATCCTTCAGATTCAAGTGCCCTGCATCCCGCTCTCCCATTCCTTTGGGTTTTAAGACAAGACGTTCCGTCTCGGCATCCATAATATAAAGCATTGCCTTTTTATTATAAAAACCGGGCGGAAGCGATTCATCGAGAGAATCGTAAACATATTCCACATAAAGATTCGCGATCTCCTCCCCGTCCTTTACAACAGGGCACTTCATGGAATAAGCCCAAGTTCCCATATAATTCAGATAAGACTGAGAAATTGCCACGCCGTCAACCACGCTGCCGGCAGAAAAGTCCAGTTCCTCCTCTGTAAACACCTCTCCGGTGTCGGAAATGCCTTCTGTTTCGCCGGTCCGGATCAGTGACACCTTCACCATCGTCCGGCTGCCGCCATAGGAACGCAGATGTTCTTCCGGATCTTCTGCCACGGCGATCTCCTTCGCCATCAGCTGCTGAAACTCAGCCTCCTTGTTCAGCATTGCCTCGATCGTACATTTGATCAGATCAAGGCTCTCGCTCAGGTTCTGAACCGCTGACGCCGACATTTCTGCGGATATCCTCCGGGAAACGGAAAATACCACGATGCCCAGAACGATAAACACTAAAATAATAGAAAGAAGCAGGGAAACCCCTTTGTCTGTCTTTCTTCTGCTCTGCTTCTCTTTCATTGCTGTTCCCCATTTACAATTTTATGGTCTCATATCAATACCACAGCTACTTATTGCTATTATATTATCACGAATCCCTATGCGAAACAAGCGAAAACCCTTTCACCCTGTCCCATCCAAATTATTTTGATCCCAAAAAGAAAACCCAAAGGCATCATGCCTCCGGGCTTATCCAACTCCCCGAGTAGGGCTCGAACCTACAACCCCGCGGTTAACAGCCGCGTGCTCTACCATTGAGCTATCGAGGATTACTGCTATTCTTCTATTCTACTGAGGGACATACCCTCAAAACCGAACCTGATGATCTTTCCACAACTCTTTCCTGTCCTCTCT
>CANOCU010000128.1 GCA_947564645.1 uncultured Lachnospiraceae bacterium | reverse complement strand
TTTCGTAAAATATTTGATTTTATGAAAACCGGCATAAAATCCGTAAAAGACGCGGAACTGACATACTATATGACGACATTTTTGACGGCTTTCCATTTGAAATCTATGTCACGAACGAATCGCAAAATCGTACTGCTGCATCAGCATCCGCTTCTGCTGTATAGTAGAATGTACATACAGGTTCAGGGTTAACTGTATATTACTGTGTCCAAGGATTTCGCTTAAGCTCTTTACGTCCACTCCCATAGAGACGCATCTGGTCGCAAAGGCATGTCTCAGCATGTGAAAATTAAAATGCTCAATCTGGCATTTTTCCAATATTTTTCCGAACCGATATTGTATAGTCCTCGGTTCTGCCCATGTGGCTTTGACACCGCTGACGACATAGGATGAGCCCTCCTTTTGATGTTTTCTAAGAACCGGGATCAGTCCCGGCGGAAGCGGGATGATCCTCACGGAATCGGATGATTTCGGCTTCTGCGCCACCACTTTGGTCACATTATTACCTGACTTCGTCCCACTGCCGTTGTGCACTCTGAGCAGATTTCTTCTGATATATAAGATTTCTTCCTCCAGATCGATATCCTTCCATGTCAGGCCGCTCAACTCTCCAACACGAATCCCGGTGTGAAGTGCGATCAGAATGCCCAGACAGGTATCGTCGTCACTGTTGGCGCACAGATAATCAGACAAGATCTGCAAAGCATTCTCACTGGGCAGAAACATCTTCGGAAACTGTTCCCTTCCGACAGGGTTCTCCGGTATGCCAAGATCGGCATCGTACTGTTTGTTTAAATAGCGCATGACCCGTCGGATCAGAGCGCATATCTGAAAAATATAGTTTCTAGACAGGGCATGATCGCCTTGTCTTAAATCTGCAGCAAATTCAAAGAGTACACGGTTCGTGATCTGCCCGACCGGTTTGTTGCCCAGCTGAGGGATAACATATTTATCCAGGATCTGCCTGTAAGAAGTGTAAGTTCCCTCTTTCCAATAGGAAGACTGTGACTGCATCCACAGCTGTGCCGCCTCTTCCAGGGTTTTCCTGCAATTTCCCGCAGACTGGCCTTCCTGCATGGCTGCATACATTTTTTCTTTTACTTCTCTGTAGCTCCTGCCATATACTGACTGATAGCGTTTCGTGCCATCCTCAAAATGCTTCCTGATTCTCCCCTCCCATCTTCCATCTTTTCTCTTGTAAATGTTTTCTCCTCTTTTTGGCATAACAGCACTCCTTTCTTTTGACGACATATTTGACGGTCATAGTTCCGACACCTTGTAAAAGAACTTCTGATCCCGGCCATCTTCCCGTAAAATTGTCACTTACAGTTACAATAAAACAGACATTGCAGTCCGAGGAAATTAGTTTTATAAATTTACGGTTGCATTTTGTGACAAAATGTAGTAGTATACGGAATGGGATTAATAACAGGTGGATTATGTTTTTCATAAAATCAAATATTTTACGAAACTAAAAAAGTGTTAAACCAATGTGCACACAACTCACATTGATCTAACACTTTTTCTTATCCTCTGTTTCTCAGATATCCAGCTGCAGCTGCACTTCCGACTCGGCCTGCTGCTTAAATTCCTCGATCTGAACCGCATTCAGCTCCGGCAGATCTTCGATGGACTGTACGCCGAAGCTTCGCAGGAATTGCTCCGTGGTGCCGAACAAAAGCGGCCGGCCAGGCGCATCCAGCCTTCCAACCTCCATGATCAGATCATATTCCAACAGTTTATTCACCGCATGATCACAGCTGACACCTCTGACTCGTTCAATCTCCAGTCTGGTCACCGGCTGCTTATAAGCAATGATCGACAACGTCTCCAACAGCGTATCCGTCAAGACGAACTTTTTCGGCGCCTTGGCTATCTTGATCAGATACTCATACAGCTCTCCTTTCGTACACAACTGTACGGCATCGTCAAGCATCGTCAGGCCGATCCCCCGGTCACCTGCATTGTAATCCCGGCTCATCTCTTCCAGGATCGACCGGGTTGTCTTTTTGTCCTCTTCAATTACCGACGCGAGACTGTCTATGGCAACAGAATCACCCATTGCAAACAAAATTGCCTCCAAAACGGCCTTGGCTTTTGCTCTTTCCACTACTTTATCCCTCACTATAACTTTCTGCCGAATGTGCAAGACAGGCCGGACTGTCAGCCAACCGATGTCAGCTGCAGCGGTTCCCTGCTTTCCGCCTCTTTTGTGGTAATGATGATATCCGCAAAAATATCCTCCTGCTCGATTCCGATTCTTCCCACCTTGATCATCTCAAGGATCACCAGAAAAGTGACGATCACTTCCATCTTGCTGCTCTGTTTCTCCAGCAGCCTGCGGAAGCTGAATGTCTTATGACTGCGCACATAAGCTTCTACATAGGTAGTCTTCAGATCCATGTCGATCTCATCCTTCTCTATATTGCCAAAGGTGCTTCTGACAGGATCAATCTTATCCTCCTGTCGTTTCATGACCTGCCTGAAGATCTCATGCAGTTTATGCAGCGTCATATCACCGATCAGTTCTTCATAGTCTACCGGCTGCCTGTAATCGGCCACTTCCCTGGGCAGCGTGGGGATCTTATAGAAATTCCGTTCCGCGTCGATCATACGGTCCCGAAGCTCATAGGACATATACTTGCACATCTTATATTCCAGCAATTTCTCCACCAGCTCCGCTCTTGGATCCTCCTCTTCTCCTTCCTCATTGACTTCTTTCGGAAGAAGCATCCTGCATTTAATATCGATCAGAGTCGCCGCCATGACCAGAAACTCACTCACCACGTTCATATCCTCTGTCTGCATCTGTTTGATATAATCCAGATACTGCTCTGTGATCTCTACGATCGGTATGTCATAGATATCTACCTTATTTTTGTCGATCAAGTGCAGGAGAAGATCCAACGGTCCTTCGAACACTTCCAGCTTAATCGGAATAGCCATATCAAGCTTGTCCTTTCTCTACTTATTCCTTATCCTTTGCCCTGAAATTTATTACCACAAGTTCCCCCGGATTAAAGATTCGCAGCGGTACCGTATGTGTTCCCAGCCCTCTGCTCAGGACCATGGTACTGCGCCCCTGTCTAAAGAGGCCGCCGTCATACTTTGGAAAAAGACTGAGATTAGGCGACAGCACACCGCCGAGCAGGGGAAGCCGCATGATCCCGCCATGTACATGTCCGGACACTACTACATCAGCGCCCCAGGCGGCATATTCTTCAAAATACAACGGATTGTGCGCGATCAGTATCTGACAGGCATCTCCTCTCGGTTCTCCCAGGATACCGGGCAGATACGTACTGTCCATCGGCACTTTGCGAAATCTCTTATAATAGCGCCTGTCAATCTGGGAGCCGCAGACCGCTATATTATAGGAGGGCAGGTAGGTGCTTTGGTTGATCAGAGGCTTGATCCCGGCCTGCTTAAGCCCTTCCATATACCTGTCATACATATCACCGTACTGGTCCGGATATAAGGCCAGACGATATTCATGGTTTCCCATACCAAAATAGACCGGATATCGATCCGCCAGTTGTCTCATCAGAGAGATCGCATGATCGAAGGGCTGTCCCTTCGATGCTGTCAGCATATCCCCCGCTGCCAGGATCCCATCGGGAGATATCCGGTCAATCTCTTCCAACAGGCATCTGTTATCTTCCCCATAGGATTTATTGTGCAGATCAGACAAAAGGACAAATCTGCAGGATCTCGTAATCTTATCTGACACGACTTCATACTCTACGGTAACAAACCTGTTGCTGTCCCATACAGACACAAGTATGCAAAATATGACTGCGATCCCCGCAAAAATCATGATCCATTCCAACATACGATTTCCTCTTTATTCCCGTGTCAAAGAGTCAGGCGGATACGAAGCATCTGTTTGACAAATGCCATCCGCCTGTGATCCTTTGTCTTCGGCATTAACTTATAAAGTATATCACAACACGGTATATTCCCGCAATCCGCGAACTTCCGTTCTATCGTTTCATCAGATATAAGATCCATACCTTTTTCCAATAATCCTTATAGGTCGCCTTATCAACGCCTTTCGCTGCCAGGATCGATACGCTGCCGATCCTGGTTCCGTTCAGCTTATAAACCGCTTCTCCGATGGCGTCCCCCTCCGACACGGGCGCCTGCACAAGATCCGGCAGACTGATCTCCTTCTGGATCTCACTCAGATTGCTTCCGCTCGTATCCAGATACTCGAACGGTCCCTCATAGGTCAGATACAGGACATCATCGATACCGCCCTCGATCTTCTGCTCCGGCAGCGGATCGTTGTTTTCATCCTTATACATCTGACTGACGCTGTAACCGTAATTGAGAAGCGTTATGGCATCCTGGAATCTGGTCTTCGCATTCGGCGCCGCCATCACCACTGCGATCAATTCCATACCATCTCTGTTCGCGGTTGCCGACAGACAGTAAAGCGCTTTCGAGGTGGAACCGGTCTTTAAGCCGGTAGCCCATTCATACTGCTTCAAAAGTTTGTTCGTGCTCGACAGTGTAAAAGTAGAGGTACCGTTTGGCGTCTTATGTTCAATATCCTCCATCCATATCTTTGTATACTCAAAGACCTCCGGATAATGCGTGATCAGTTCCCTGGACATGATCGCCACGTCCTTTGCAGAAGAATAGTGATCATCCGAATCGGTCAGCCCGCAGCAATCTACGAAATGTGTATTCTGCATCCCCAACGCTTCGGCCTTTTCATTCATCAGCTTAACAAACTCACCTTCGCTGCCTGCTATGTATTCTGCCACCGCCACACTCGCA
>CANOCU010000127.1 GCA_947564645.1 uncultured Lachnospiraceae bacterium | reverse complement strand
AAGAGCATTCCGTTACCGGCAGCTAAGTCCAAGAAGCTGATCGACGGCGGTTACAATGGGAAGACCGTAACATTCGGTATCCGTCCTGAGGACGTATATGATTCCGAAGCATTTGTTTCATCCGCTCCTTGCGTATTTGAGTCTACCATTAAGGTTTACGAGCTGCTTGGTGCAGAAGTTTACTTATACTTTGATCTGGCTGAGTTCCCGATCACAGCAAGAGTAGATTCCCGTACAACTGCAAGACCTGGTGATACCGTTAAATTTGCTTTCGATGTTGAGAAGATCCACGTATTCGACAAAGAGACAGAGCAGACAATTACCAA
Organism: uncultured Lachnospiraceae bacterium; assembly: GCA_947564645.1. Classification (GTDB taxonomy): domain Bacteria; phylum Bacillota; class Clostridia; order Lachnospirales; family Lachnospiraceae; genus UBA3282. The sequence goes on along the minus strand of CANOCU010000127.1, from coordinate 4,783 downwards.
CTAATAAAATGTTTATAAAGGGGGATGCTTAGGCATCCCCCTTTTTTCGAAAATATGTTATAATGATGTTGTCGTTGTGATGAAAGCAGAAAATAATCAGGAAGAGAGGTTGCGGAATGATTTCCAGTCAGGTGATTAGAAGCAGTATTGAAGAGCTTAAAACGATTTCCAAGGTGGATCTGTGCGTGTGGGATCTGGAGGGTAAGGTAGTTGCAGCTACTTTTGAACCCGAGGAGATAACGACGGCCCTGATCGAAGGGTTTGTAAATTCTCCGGCAGACAGTCAGGTGATCGGGCAGCACCATTTATTGAAAGTATTAGACGAAGATGAAGTGCTGTTTATTCTGGACGCCAGGGGGAGCAGTGAGGAGGCCTATATGCTGGGCCGGATCGCGGTCAGTCAGCTGCAGCACCTGATCATTGCTTATAAGGAGAGATATGACCGTAATAATTTCTTCCAGAACCTGCTGCTTGACAATATGCTTCTGGTAGATATCTATAACCGGGCGAAGAAACTGCATATCGAGGCCGCTGTTCCGCGTGCGATCTTCCTGATCGAGACGGATAAGGAGAAAGAGAAGGAAAAGGATTTTACGGCGACGGAATTATTGAACGGCATGTTCTCTACACAGGTTGGAGACTACATTACCGCAGTGGATGAGAGCAACGTTATTCTGATCAAGGAACTGGCGCCGGAAGATGACTATACGAGGCTCGAGCAGGTGGCGAATACCATTGTTGACATGATGAATATGGAAGCGATGATGAATGTGCGCGTGGCGTACGGTACGATCGTCGGAGAGCTGAAGGAAGTATCCAAGTCTTATAAGGAAGCGAAGATGGCATTGGATGTGGGTAAGATCTTCTATGCGGAGAAGAAGGTCAGCGCCTACAATACATTGGGAATCGGTCGTCTGATCTATCAGTTACCGATCAACCTGTGCCGCATTTTTATCGATGAGATTTTTGGTTCCAATGTACCGAGCGAACTGGATGACGAGACACTGACAACGATCAATAAGTTCTTCGAGAACAATCTGAATGTATCTGAGACTTCCAGACAGCTTTTCGTACACCGCAACACGCTTGTGTACCGGATCGAGAAACTGGAGATGAGTACAGGACTGGATATTCGCACGTTCGAGGATGCCCTGACCTTCAAGATCGCGCTGATGGTCGTAAGCTATATGAAGTATGTGGATTCCCTGGAGTATTGATTGACGATAGTACAGCAGAATTATTTATGCCGGATAGATGCCTATCCGGCATTTTTTCTGGCTATGGCGCATATATACGTAGTGTGAGAAGAACTTCTAACACTCGCAGCAAAGGCTGCTTAGCGAAGAAGTTCTTAGTCTCATACCAGAGAATGCCCAGAAAACGGGCATTCTCCGCACAGATTTGTGTTACCGTGCAGCGGCAAAATGTTGGTTAGTGTGATGATTCTTTGAGAAAACGAGTCATCATACAGGAGCAAGGGGGAGGACATGTATCAGAAAGAGATCATTTACATGGGTTTATACAAGGACGGGAACAGGATCGGCAATGCCGGTTTTCTGAAAGTGGAAAACAGAGAGGCGGAAAGCAGGCTTGACCTGAAGTTGAAGAATCTTCCCCTTACGATCAGGGGCAGATTTCCGATCCGGATTCATAACGGAGCCGAATGGAAGGAAGTAAACGGCATTACAGTACAGGAAGGCGGCGGAAGCTGGGCAGAGAGAATGGTGGATCCGGCAAAGCAGGTACAGATTCAGATTACTTTTCCGGAAGGATATTTTCTGGAAGGCAGGAGTAAAGGGATGCCGGAAGAAAGGAGGCCGGTCGTAACAGGAGAGGAGGCGGGGACTGAGAAAATCCGGCAAAAGCCGACAGAGAATACGCAGGACAGCGGATTACAAAAGAGGGCAGAAGAAGAGCAGAACAACGGATTGCAGAAGAGGGCAGAAGAAGAACAGAACAGCGGATTACAGAAGAGGGCAGAAGAAGAGCAGAACAGCGGATCACAGAAGAGGGCAGAAGAAGAGCAGAACAGCGGATTACAGAAGAGGGTAGAAGAACAGAACAACGGATCGCAGAAGAGGGCAGAAGAAGAACGGAACAGCGGATCGCAGAAGCTGGCAGAAGAAATACAGGACAGCAGGCCGGAGCCGAGAAAAACTGTCCTTATAACGGAGGAACTTAAGCGGCCGGAAGCCCACAGGGATATTGCGCTGCCTTCGTCCCTGCCGGAGACACCGGCCGGGTACAGCCTTAAAGAGGACAAGTGGGAACAGATTCTGGACAGCTATGAACAGATTCATCCATATGGAGATGAAAGAGTCTATGTTAAACTGGAACCAAGAGATTTTATTATTCTTCAGTCAGGATACCAGCATCTGGTGAATAACAGTTTCCTGCTGCATGGATTCTATAATTATCGCTATGTGATACTGGGAAAAGAACAGGATTTCTATCTTGGAGTTCCGGGGGTGTTCTATGAGCGGGAGAAGATGGTAGCCTTGATGTTTGGTTTTGAGGCTTTCGAATGCCCGGGCGGAATTGCCAGGGCAGGGGAATTTGGTTATTATCTCCGAAAGGTGGAATTATAGAAGCTTCGGGCTTTGCCAGGGCAGGAATGTATGGTATACTATAGCAAACGGAATGCCGTAGAAACGTGCATTTGGGATTTTGGGCATAAATTCCGTGGGGAAACAGATTACCGGATAACGGGAATGTACAAAAGTGTAAAAGAGGGATGAGAAAATGAAGATTGCGGTTCTGATCGGGAATATGAGTTTTGATTCTCAAAAGCGGATGGTCAATGGCATACTGGACAAAGCGCTCTTGGATCGGGCGAATGTACATGTATTTATCAGCGAAGGCGGGCATTATGCGCAGCGTTCTGATTACGGGGACGGAGAATATAATATTTACAGACTGCCGGATTTCACCAAATATGATGGTGTTATCCTGAGCAGCGATACGATTCATGACCCGGATGTTATCGAGCATATCAGGAAGGGAATCGGTGAGGCAGGAATACCTTGCGTTGACCTGAGTGCAGGCGCTTCCGATTCCGGCTTCATGCACGTGGAGATGGAGAATACGATCGGTATCATGGAGATTACACAGCACCTGATCACGCGGCATAATGCCAGAAATATTTATTTCATAGCAGGACCGGCAGATATAGAGGCGGCGAACGAGAGGCTGCGCTCCTGGCAGGATACGATGTCCAGGAATCGGATCGGTTGGGATGTGGAACATATTTACTATGGGGACTACAGCATCGAGAGCGGCATGAGAGCAGCCGAGAAGTTCCTGAAAGAGGCCCGCAATATGCCGGACGCGATCATGGCGGCAAATGACGAGATGGCAGTCGGTGCGGCATTGACGCTTAAGGCCGCCGGCCACAGAGTTCCCGAGGACATCATAGTTACCGGATATGATGACAGCAGTATCGCGGAATATCATTATCCAAGGCTGACGACTGTGCGCAGGGGCGAATATGAAGCCGGAAATGCGGCCTATACGAAGATCGCGTCGCTGCTTCAGGGAGAAACGGTGGAGCGGTATACGGTGATGCAGGGACGTCCGGTCTTCGCGGGCTCCTGTGGCTGTGACATGGAAGGAAAGCATGGCGGCGTCAGTCTGCAGGAAAAATACATCGGCAGCTATATAGACTCACACAGGAATTTGGAAGTTCTTAAGAACTCGGCTGCAGAATTTACGGGACTGACGGATTTTGAGGATTTTCTGGACAGCCTTGAGCAGCATATGCGCTATATGGGGGTAGAATATTTCTATCTGTGTATGTGCAGCAATACCGAAGAATATCATGCGGAACTGGAACGGATGGCGGCGGGCGAAGAGCAGAAGCGGGATGTTTCGGCTTATACGGAGGAAATATGGGTGCCTTTTGCCTATGAAGACGGCGAGGTGACAAACTACGGGCCTTTTCATAAGAGTGAACTGCTGCCGGAAGACTGCAAGATGAGACGGAAAGGATCCGCCATTGTCGTAATGCCGCTGCATTACCGGAACTATTGTTTTGGATATTGTGTGACGGGGAATTACCGCGCGGCGATAGAAGGTAGATTTTCACAGACTTTTATGTTGAATCTGGATAATGCGTTGGAGACGATCTACAGGCATGATGTGATGAAGGCCATGATGAAGCGCCTGCACAGCAGCTGGCTTCGGGACGAGCTGACCGGTGTTTATCGTGAAAGGGTCTTCCGCAGAAAAGCAGGAGAACTGATGGAAGAGGCATACAGGGAGAAGAAGACGGTCGGTATGATCTTTGCAGATATAGACGATCTGAAGGACGTTAACGATACGTATGGTTATGAACAGGGAGACGTGCTGATTAAGGCGCTGGCTTCTGCCATGGAGCAGACATTGGACAGCGGAGAGCTGATGTGCCGGCTGGGCGGAGATGAATTTGTTATTTTGAAGACGGGATGCAGCGAGGAGGAGCTGCAGGATCACATCGAGAGGATATATACCGTGATTACGTACTATAATGTGGTGAGTGTGAGATCCTTTAAATTAAGCGCCAGTCTTGGATATCATCTGGAAGAAGCCGGTCAGGCGCAGTTAGACGAGATTCTGGATAAGGCGAATGAGGGCATGTACCGCAATAAGAAGACCAAGAAAATGTCACAGGCAGAACAGGCAGAAATCTGATTCCTGACGGTTCCGAAAGTGACAGATACAGGACAGGAGAAAGATAAAGCGCACGCAAAGACCGTGCGCTTTATGTCGAATTTAACCCACACACGTTACCTTTACAGTTAACTCC
>CANOCU010000126.1 GCA_947564645.1 uncultured Lachnospiraceae bacterium | reverse complement strand
AAGGCAGGAAAGGCATCATCTAAGCTGTCCGATTCCCTCCGGGAGAAGACAACAGGACGTCTATATGGGGAATAAGTTCCTCGCCCTGCGGAAAAGCGAGGTCGCCAAAGTCGCGCCGGACAGGGCAGGAGTCACAGGCAGATCAGTGAGAGGAGGTGAAGGCCGGTATGGAATTTGGTCGGGGAACATAGAGGACATTTCTGCTTGAAGCAATGAACTGCTCGGACTTATTACGAGGGAGCGGATGCGGCTCTGAACGACAGAGGGGCTGACAAAAATAATGGAGGAGATTAAGAAAATGAATGTAAACGGAATAGTGACCGGCTATAAGCGTTATAAGGAAACGGATGATTATAACGCCAGCAGTGCGGTATCCGCTTCAAAGACAATGGAGAAGTTCACGGTAAAGACGCCCGTGATCTCCCCGGCAGGGGGAAGCTATACGGGGGACGTCAGCGTAACCATTACCTGTGCATCGCCGGATGCGGAGATTTATTACACCACAGACGGCAGCACGCCTAACCGCAGTTCTACCCGCTATATAGGGGCATTTACGGTGACAGTCCCGGCGACAGTAAAAGCAGTGGCCATAAAAGACGGGCTGGATGACAGCGCCGTGGCATCGGCAGCCTATACGAAGAAAAGCAGCGGCGGTTCCGGCTCAGGCGGAAACGACGGTGGAAATCCTGGCGATTCCGGAAATAACGGCGGCGGAAATGCAGATGATAACGGAAATAACGGCGGAGGCAGCAGCACAAATCCGGGCAACGGTAACACTACGCCGCAGACACCTGTGATCCCGCCTGCACAAAGCACCAATCCGGGGAACGAAGCCACGCTGGGGACAGGGACAACGCCGGTCAATTCGGGAAATGGAAATACAGCAAGGCCGGGAACCAGACCGGGCAGCAGCACAGGCACTCCCACACAGGGAGCGAAACAGCCCTTCATCAAGGGAGCGGACGGCAAGACCGGCTGGGACGTGATCCGCGCCGAGGAAGAAAAGGCAGAGGAAGGCAGCGTTATCAACGTGGATATGAACGGCTCCACCGTGGTTCCGGGAGATATTTTTGACAGCATTAAGGGAAAGGACATCACCATCACCTTCGACATGGGCAGCGGCATCCTCTGGAGCGTGGACGGAAAGAGTATCACGACAGATAAGGCGGGTGACATCGATTTTTCCGTAAAGACGGGCGTGAACACCGTGCCGGTGGATGTCGTGAACAATGTCACCGGGGAGAGCTACAGCATCCAGATCAGCCTTGCCTACGAAGGGGAGTTCGGTTTTACCGCTGTGCTTTCCATAGACCTGGGCAAAGAGAACGCCGGATATACGGCAAGTCTGTATTATTACAACGAAAGCACCGGGGAGCTTGTATTTATCTGTGCGGACGAAGTTGCACAGGACGGTACCGTATCTCTTGCCTTTACCCACGCATCGGATTATGTGATCGCGATAGACGGGGAACAGGAAGAAGAAAGCGGCGCTGCGGAGCCTGCACAGACGAAAGGAACCGGCGGGGAAGCCGGGGACGGAACGGCGGAGAACAGCAGTGTGCCGGAAAGCCCGGGCACCGGACAGACAGGCGCGGTATGGTGGATTATGATTGTGATTCTCCTGTTGATAGCCGCCATCGGTGCAGGCGTGTTCGTGGCAGTAAAGAAGAAAGGGGAAGATGAAAACGGCAGGCAGTGACTGGAAGACCGGCAGTATTTCATGATGTTCCGACTGATTGCGTACAGCATATAATCAGGCTTTATCCTTCCAACGATTTCCTGTTTACAAACATATGTTCTGCATGTTATGATGGCCATACCATAGCAGGCAGAAGGGAGTGTGAATGGTTGGAAAGCATACTGTGCGTAGACATTCCGGTGCAGATGATTTCCTGCACCGATACGAATGGAAAAATCACACCAATGAGATTCCGGTTCCGTGATAAAACCGGAGAGATCATTACCGTTACGATAGATAAAGTATTGTCTGAAGACCAGGACAGGAACAAAATAGGGGTAAATTATTCATGTGATGCCGTGATCTGTGGCACCAGGAAGACATTTTCCCTCTGGTACAATTACTTCGCCCACGAATGGCACCTGTCCCGTCTTCATGTCTAATATTCCATGTTCCGGAACAGTTCTCCCCTGATCGCAAAGAGGTGATTGATGGGGAGAGCCGTTCCATCTGTAAACATAATTTTCTGTTCAAATCTGTCAATCTTTTTTATCCTGCCACAGATGGTCGTATAGCTTCCGCCGGTCTTTCTTTCGTCCGGCTGGAAATAGGTGATCTCGCATTCCGGTTTCTGTGCCAGATTTTCCACTATCATCTGAAGCTGTTCATCCAGCCTTTCTTTCCGGTCCTCACTCAGTTCTATAAAAGAATCTGTCAGCCGCGCCGTTTCCTGTATGGCGGCTTCATGTCCTGTAAGGGCGGCGAAGGGAGAAAACTGAGCCGCACGGTTCTGGAGTGACATCTGCGGATGCCTCTTTGAAACATGGTGTGGAAGGTTGATGATATCGTCATATTTATGGGTGTGGCTGTTCATGCTTTATGGCCTCCGATCTGGCGGTTGCGTTCCATGGTGGTTGCTCCTTCCTGCAGGTTCATGCCTTTTAAGATCGCATTTTTCCCGAATTTCTTTTTCACAGACAGCATGGCCTCCTGCAGTTTTCTTTCCTTGGCAAGCCTCTCTTCCTCCTCTTTTCGTTCCTTCTCCAGAGCGGCGTAGTCGGTAAATAAGTCTAACTGCTCAAACTGCCCGGGCTCTTTCGCCTGTGATTCGTCAACAAGATGGTTCGCTGCGACCGTCACACGGCGGATCAGGAGCCTGGGGTTGATGATTCGGTCATACAGCTGCATAACGGCGTCCGTGATGATCTGGGTGGAGGATGTCTGGCGGCTTAAGTTGGCGGTCCCGTGGGCGTGTTTGGGAACTTTCCTTCCATAGTGGTCCGTTGTAATTTCTCCTTTATAGCTGTTTCGGATCTCGGCATTGGAGAGATTGTCGATATCATAGCCGATGGTGAGGACCATCTGATCCGTGACCAGTTTCTTTTCCACGAGATCGAGAACCAGCAGGTCTGTCATTTCCCGGACGATCAGCTTTCCCTTTTCGGCATCGTAGGGGCACTGCAGTACCTGGCCGGAACTGATGCTGTTGGTTTCGGGCTTATATGCTTTGACCAGATCCAGGGTAGTCGGTTCAAAACCCCAGGCATGGTCGATCAGAAGTTCCGCATTGACCCCGAACATGTCATAAAGAAGCTCCTCGTTGTGAAACTCTTTTTCCCCGCCCAGAGAGCACCGTGCGATATCTCCCATGGTAAAGAGGCCGGCAGCTTCCAGCTTCTTCTTATATCCATGCCCGACCCGCCAGAAATCGGTAAGAGGACGGTGGTCCCACAGTAATTTCCGGTAACTCATTTCGTCCAGTTCCGCAATGCGGACCCCGTGCGCATCCGGCTTCACATGCTTTGCCACGATATCCATTGCCACCTTGCAAAGATACAGGTTCGTACCGATCCCTGCAGTTGCCGTGATTCCCGTACTATGGAGTACATCCCGTACCATTTTTGACGCAAGCTCCTTGGGAGTCAGCCCGTAGGTTTTCAGGTAATGCGTCACATCCATGAAAACCTCATCGATGGAATATACATGCATGTCTTCCGGGGCGACATAATTCAGGTAGATATTATAGATGGTGGTACTGTACTCGACGTAAAAGCCCATTCTGGGCGGCGCTATGATATAGGTAAGCTCCAGTTCCGGATGCTCTGCCAGCTCCGGGGCAGAGTAGGAAGAGCCGGTAAACTGTCTGCCGGGCGCCAGATTCCTCCTGTCAATGTTCACTTCTTTTACCCGCTGGACTACCTCAAACAGCCTTGCCCTGCCGGAGATGCCATAGGCTTTCAGGGAAGGCGATACGGCAAGGCAGATCGTTTTCTCTGTCCGGGCGGCATCCGCAACGACAAGATTTGTGGTAAGGGGATCCAGCTGCCGTTCCCTGCATTCCACCGATGCATAAAATGATTTCAGATCAATTGCAATATAGGTATGGTTTTCAGCCATGCTCAATCCCCCTTCCACAACTTCAATATAAAGCAGTTTTGGATTTCCCAAAGCCTGCAAGAACATTATACCAGAATATTTGTTCGACTGCAGTATATTTTTCTGATTTAGGTTTTGCAATCGAAATAATAAAATTCATACTTAGTATAGTGGAGGGTGTTTATTCGGTGATGTTTTGCAAAGGACTTTTTTACTTCGTTAAGAGGAAGTCCTGCATATTCCGCAATTTTTTCAAGTGTCAATATTCCATCTGTCAACATTAAAATGCCCTCCTTATTTTCCTTCACAGCACCGGCTAAGGACGCTCCCGCACTGGTGAAGAAGCTTGGCCGGACTATCCACATTGTGAGAGTTCATGTCAGCAAGACGAGAAAGGAAACCATGAGCGACAAAATTAAGCGTATACTGAAAAATGAGATGCAGTAGATGTAAAAAAGCGATAATGCAAACAAGCTGGGATTCAGAAATGCGCGACGCTATGCGCCTGATCCCGGCTTGTAAAATCAGGAGGTTTATGGTAGTATGGAGATACGAAAACGAAAGGGAAAGCAGGTGGGAAGATTGACAGTGACGGATAAGCAACATCAAGAAGATTTGCAGCGTTTACGTTTGTTAAGGCCAATTGATGATGACTTTATGCGCTGTCTTTTCAAGGATAACATTCCATTGGCTGAATTGGTGTTACGCATTATCACTGATAAATCTGATTTAATTATTACTGATTGTGAAACACAAAAAGATATGAAGAGACTGGTCGGGGCACGTTCTATCTGCCTGGACGCATATGGAACGGATTCAGCTGGGAAAAAATATGATCTGGAGGTCCAAAGGCAGGACAAAGGAGCAGACCCACACAGGGCAAGGTATCATTCAAGTGTAATGGATATAGAGAATCTCCATTCCGGTCAGGAATTTAAAGAATTGCCGGACACATATACCATTTTATCATAGAAGAAGATTTTTATGGTCAGGGCGAAGCTGTTTACCCGATTGAGAGAATCAACCTTGCAACGGGTAAATCTTTTGAAGATGGGGAGCATATCCTTTATGTGAATGGTGAATATCGTGGAGAATCCGATATAGGAAAACTCATGCACGATTTTAATTGTACCAAAGCAGATGATATGAATTTTGAATTGATGGCAAACCGAACACGGTATCTAAAAGAGA
>CANOCU010000125.1 GCA_947564645.1 uncultured Lachnospiraceae bacterium | reverse complement strand
GTGTCGGAGACGCTGGCGCCTTCGATGCTGCAGTTTCTGCAGTATAAAGTGTTTGGCAGACACCAGGTTCCCGAGGGCTGGGTCATCGTGACGGCCGGCAACCCGCCGGAGTACAATAAATCGGTGCGGGAGTTCGACGTGGTGACGCTTGACAGGCTGAAGATCCTGGAGGTGGAGGCGGATTATGCCACCTGGAAAGAATACGCCAGGGAGCGGGGACTGCATACGGCGATCGTGAATTTCCTGGATCTGAAGAAGGACGATTTCTACGAGATCGAGACCACGGTAAAGGGTAAGAACTATATCACGGCCAGAGGCTGGGAGGACCTGTCCAAGATGCTGGAGCTTTACGAGGAGGAACAGATTCCGGTAGAAGAGACTTTGATCGGGCAGTACATCCGCAATGAACGGGTGGTGAAGGAGTTCGGGGCTTACTATGATCTGTATCAGAAATATAAAAATGATTATAAGGTGGAAGAGATCCTGACAGGGACGGTCAGCGAGCAGGCCAAGGATAAGGCCAGGAAAGCGGATTTCGATGAGCGCCTTTCGCTGATGGGGATGCTGATCGACAAGATCGGGCAGGATATCCGGGAAAATATGCAGACGGCGGAGCTTCTGCGAGAATTGATGAATCCCCTGAAGGCGTTGAAAGCCAGAGCCGAGGCAGGCTGTGCGCCGGCGGAATTTGCGCAGCTTGTGGAGAGACAGTCGGAAGCGCGGCGGATGAGCATGGAGTCGCTGGAAAAGGCCGGCGCCCTCTCGTCCCGGGATAAGAGAAAGAACCGCGCCATGCTCCGTTTTCTTTCGGAAGCGGAGCGGATGCTGCGGACAGAGGATACGGAGAGCGCGGAGGCGGCTTTTGCATTGCTGAAAGGCAGCTTTGACGGACGCCTGGCGGCTTACAAGCAGGATACGGGCCGGATCAAGGAACGGCTGCACTGCCTGTTCGGTTTCGTGGAAGATACTTTCGGTTCCGGAAATGAGATGCTGCTGTTGATGACGGAGTGCACGGTGCAGCCGGACTGCGCGAAGTTCATCGCCTCTTACGGCTGCGAGGACTACCAGCGCCACAATGAGGAACTGATGCTGACGGAGCGGGGAGACAGTATCCTGGAGCGGATCGACGCGCTGATAACTTTATAGATGTGTTTTTCTTGAATAAGGGATATTTTTATGCTGGATAGAATGATAAGATACGGTGAACTGGATACGGAACATGGATCGCTGGAATACAAGGTTTCGGAAAGCGGTGTGAATATTACCGGGTATCAGGGGAAAGACTCTGAAATAACGGTGCCTGGCATGATTGATGGATGTCCGGTTACCTGCATCGGTAAGAAAGCTTTCCTGAGCAATAAGCTGTTAAAACAGATTACCCTGCCGGAGTCCGTCGTGCGGATCGAAGACTGGGCATTTGCCTTTTGTGCAAGACTGACGAAGATCGTGGTCCCGTATCATGGAATGGAGATCGGACAGGGAATCTTTAAGGATTGTTATGCTCTTGAACAGATCGTAGACGAGCATAAGGATGAGAAGAATCCCGGCACGATCGACGTCTCGTTTCTGTTGGCGGCTGTTATGAGCAGGCTGGATGCTTTCTATCTGTTTGATTTTGAAAATGCCGGGACACAGGAATGGCTTGCACAGTGGGATGCCAGAATGCAGTCTATCATGCAGGCGGATGACGCCGAAGGGTTTTCCAAAATGCTTCTTTGCGGAGAGGAAGATTATGGCAGCAGAGAGAACAATCTGGAATATTATATGGAACAGAGAAGAAGGGAGAAGGTCCGGCTGGCGATGCTGCGCTTAATGCACGACCATGAACTGGAGCAGTCTTTGCGGATGCGGCTGACGGAATATCTGCTCGCCCATGTGAAGGGAAAGGATACGGAGGAAACCTGGCTGGTGGTGTTGGAAGAACATGGAGATGATCTGAGATACTATCAGTTTCTGACACAGTTGGGTGGAGTCAGTACGGATAATTTTCAGGCGATAATGGATGATCTGGGTGAAGCACATACGGAGATGAAAGCTTATTTGATGAGCTATTATGATCGAAATCATACGAAGGAAGATGTCTTTGCAGAGTTTGAATTATAAATTTTCTATTGCGCTGACAGGATTTCTGTGGTAATATAGTATCTGCTTGACATTAGGAGGTGTGGAAATGGGAGCGCTTAGGATTACATTGATGGTTATCTTTATTTTGATCAGTGTTGCACTTGTTATATTGGTTTTGATGCAGGAAGGCAAGTCGGCAGGATTAGGAGCGGTGAGCGGAGCTGCTGAGACATATTGGGGTAAGAATAAGGGAAGATCCATGGAAGGCAAGCTGGTCAGGATTACGACAGGGCTTGCGGTAGCTTTTATGGTACTGGCTGTTATTCTGAATCTGAATCTGTTTTGATCGTGAAAGCACTCTTGCGTAAGGGTGCTTTTTTGTTTTTCGTATTGGAAGCTGCTCCGGTATGGAGGAAGATATGGATCGTGAATGGAATGTTATGTTTGAACAGGATGAAAGAGTCAAACAGCGAAGAGAGTTAATCTGCAAACTGTTGTCAGACGATATCTATGTGCCGATGAAGGAGAAAGAACTTGCGGTTTTTATGCAGGTGCCGGGGGAAGAGCGGGAAGAATTTCGCAGGATCTTACGGTCGCTTGTATCGGAAGGCAGAGTGCAGGTGACCGGACAGGGGAAATATATAAAGCCGCAGGATAACAGGCCTACGGGTATTTATTATGGTACGGCAAGAGGATTTGGATTTGTTGAAGTGGAGGGCAGGGAAGAGGATCTGTATATTCCCGAAGATAAGAGAGGCGGCGCTTTTCATCAGGACAGGGTGCAGGTTGAACTTCTGTCTGGCGGACACGGCAGGAGAACGGAAGCCTGTGTGGTCAGGATTCTGGAGCGGGGAACAAAGCAGGTTGTCGGGACTTATGAGCAATGCGAGAACTTCGGGTTTGTGATCCCGGATAACAGCAAGATCGGAACGGATATTTTCGTATCCAGGGAACGTTCCAAAGGTGCGGTGACCGGGCATAAGGTTGTAGTGGAACTGACTTCCTACGGCGATGACAGACACAAGCCGGAGGGAAGAGTGTCGGAAATACTCGGTCATATCAATGATCCCGGAGTAGATATCATGTCGGTTGTCCGCAGGTTCGAGCTTCCCATGGAATTTGGGGAGAAGGTTTTAAAACAGGCGGACCGCGTGCCGGATCATGTGAAAGAAGCGGACAGAAACGGTCGTACCGACTTAAGAGAGCTGCAGATGGTGACGATAGACGGTGAGGATGCCAAAGATCTTGATGATGCAGTGAGCCTGTACCTGGACGAAGATGGACAGTATCGGTTGGGAGTGCATATTGCGGATGTGAGCAATTATGTACAGGAAAATTCGGCGCTGGACTGGGAGGCATTGAAGCGCGGCACCAGCGTATATCTGGTGGACCGGGTCATTCCCATGCTGCCTCATAAGCTGTCCAATGGCATCTGTTCCCTGAATGAGGGAGTGGAACGGCTGGCATTAAGCTGTCTGATGACGATTAGCGCCAGAGGAGAGGTTACGGATTATCAGATCGTGGAATCTCTTATCCGTGTGGACAGGAGAATGTCTTATACTTCGGTGAAAAAGATCCTGGAGGACAAGGACGAGGCAGAGCGCAGACAGTATGAAGACTTCGTGCCGATGTTTGAACTGATGGAGGAACTGGCAGCGGTTTTGCGGAAGAAACGCCACAAACGGGGATCGATAGACTTTGACTTTGCAGAGAGCAAGATCGTCCTGGATCAGGAGGGGCGGCCGTTGGATATCAGGCCATATGAGCGCAACGTGGCGACCAAGATCATAGAAGACTTTATGCTGATCGCCAACGAGACGGTGGCACAGCACTTTTTCTGGCTTGATCTGCCGTTCGTTTATCGGACGCATGAGAAGCCGGATCAGGATAAGATCATGAAACTCTCGGCGTTTATTCGTAATTTCGGATATTCTGTTAAGATGTCAGGGGATGAGATCCATCCCAAGGAGCTGCAGAAGCTGCTTGGCAGGATAGCGGATACGGAGGAGGAGACACTGATCAGCAGACTGACGCTGCGAAGCCTGAAACAGGCCAGATATACTGTGGAGTGCAGTGGTCATTTCGGACTGGCATGTCAGTACTACTGTCATTTTACATCACCGATCAGGCGTTACCCGGATCTGCAGATACACCGGATCATCAAGGATCAGCTGCGGGGCAGGCTGCAGGAAGAGAGAATTGCGCACTATGCAGGCAGGCTTCCGGAAGTTGCCAAACACTCTTCGAAGATGGAACGCCGGGCGGAGGAGGCTGAGCGGGAGACCGATAAGCTGAAGAAAGCCGAATACATGGAGGATCATATCGGGGAGGTATATGACGGTGTGATCTGTGGCATAACGCAGTGGGGTATTTATGTGGAGCTGCCCAATACGGTGGAGGGACTGATCCATGTGTCTGTTCTTTCGGGAGATTTTTTCTACTATAATGAAGAGAGCTATGAGATGACCGGACGGGATACCGGGAAGACCTACAAGCTGGGCGAGCGGATTAAGGTACAAGTGAAGAGTGTAGACCGGCTGATCGGGACGGTTGACCTTATGATTCCGGAAATGTCGGAGCAGACATAGAGAAAGAAGGTGGATGTATGGCCAGGGAAGCCATGAAACTGGTGTCAAACAACAAGAAAGCCTATCATGACTATTTTATAGAGGAGAAGTACGAAGCAGGGCTTGCATTGCATGGCACGGAGGTGAAATCGCTGCGTATGGGCAAATGCAGTATCAAGGAGGCTTTTGTGCAGTTTGAGAACGGAGAGGCTTTTGTCTTAGGTATGAATATCAGTCCCTATGAGAAGGGCAATATCTTTAATAAGGATCCGTTGCGGGTGCGAAAGCTCCTGCTGCATAAATACGAGATCGGGAAACTGGCAGGGAAGATGGCACAGCAGGGTTATACGGTGGTGCCGCTGCAGGTATATTTCAAGGATGGGAGAGCCAAGATAGAGATCGGCCTTGCCAAAGGTAAGAAGCTCTATGATAAGCGGCGGGATATTGCCAATAAGGATATGCGCAGAGAACACGAAAGAGAATTTAAGATCAAGAATTTGGGTTGAGTACTGAGCAGAAATGTGGTATCCTATTTATAGATATAAGGGCCAGTCAAGGTTTCGACAGGGGTCTTGCAGCTGGAGAAGCTATCCGCAGGCGATGCGTCAAATCGCAAATCTAAATATAAACGCTGAAGATAATTTAGCATACGCTGCCTAATGGCAGCTGT
>CANOCU010000124.1 GCA_947564645.1 uncultured Lachnospiraceae bacterium | reverse complement strand
TTGTTCTCATACCCGGAATAAGTATGAACAACATACCAATTTGCTTCTGCCATACTAATACCATGCCTTTCTCAGAACCTGTTTTCAAAGCGTCTTAAAATTTGAGCGTCGTAATAAAATCTATGCCGTACTGCATCCCGAAATCCAACACCGTGATGATCGCTCCGATAACAACAGATATGATGACGACCGCAACAGACTGCTTCAAAAGGTCCTCTTTATCAGGCCATACTATTTTCTTAAACTCAGCTTTCACACCATTCCAGAATTTTACAAGTTTGGATGTCTTTTCTGATTTTGCAGAATCTGCCATGCTAATCCTCCATTCTTATAAAACCAGCAATTATTTCGTTTCTTTATGCAGAGTATGTCTCTTACAGAATCTGCAGTATTTCTTAGTCTCCATTCTGTCAGGATGAGTCTTCTTATCCTTGGTTGTATTGTAGTTACGCTGTTTGCACTCTGTGCATGCTAAAGTGATTCTCGTACGCATCTTGCTACCTCCACATGTATTTGTCAATCATCTGATCCACTAATTTTAAGCATAAAAAAAAGACCTGAATCTTATCTCGTGGAAACACTATAGCACATGGGGCTTTTGAAGTCAACCGGTTTCCCCAATTATTATTTGATTTTTTGCAAAAAGATCTCTTTATTTTTTCAGGAAACTACACGATATATATAAAGAGAAAGTACCCGTTTTGATGCTTTGCAGGCTAAGGACAGCCCCAAGAAAGTATCGATGGACCGGAAGAACAGATCTGATCCATTTCAAGGAAGAAAGGAGGGGCTATGTCGAACACGATCAGCGCTTTATCCAATGTCTATAATTTCTATATGACATCTTATGCACCGAAATCCAGCTCGCCCTACGATTCTCATAAGAAAAGCGAACTGCGCCGGGTGTATAATTCCATTGTCAAGATGAATAAGGAGTCTCCACTCTATATTTTAGATACCAGCAGGAGTTCCCAACAATTTGCCATCAGCATGAAGGAGAATGCCAGGGAGCTGCGCAACACGATCGCTTCTCTCGGCGGATTGGATGAGGAGGAACTTCTGAATAAGAAAGTAGCCTTCTCCAGCAACGAGGAGATTGCCACGGCAGTCTATATCGGTTCCCGGGAACAGAGCGACAGCGCTCCTTCCTACGATATTGAGGTTGACCGGTTGGCGACCCCGCAGATCAATATGGGAAAATTCCTTCCGGCAGACGAACCGGTTGCTCTGCCGCCCGACACCTATTCTTTTGACGTGAGAATAGAAGATCTGAATTATGAATTTCAGTTCAGCATCAGATCAACCGATACCAACCACACCGTTCAGTCGCGTCTCGCGCGGTTGATCACCAATTCCAATGTAGGGATCACGGCACGGACTTCCACGGATGCGGACGGTTATTCTTATCTGAGAATGGAATCGAACAATACCGGTGTGAAGAACGGTCGCTCCCGTATCTTCAATATATCCGATAACAAGACGAGCAAGACTTCCGGTGCGGTAGATTATTTTGGCCTGGATTATATATCCACCCCTCCGTCTAACGCTTCTTTCCTTGTGAACGGAGAGGAACGCAGTTCTGCCTCCAACCGAATTTCCCTGGACCGCACCTATGAAATACAGCTGAACGGTATCAGCGGGGAAGACGGCGCGATCGCTTCCATCGGCCTGAAGACGGATGTGGATTCCCTGACGGAGAATATCAATACCCTGGTAGAAGGTTACAACTCTTTCCTGAATGCCGTATCCGAATACAAGGAAGAACAGCCTAAGAGTCAGAGACTCTTCAACGAGATGAGCGGCGTTGCCAAGGTTTATGCCCAGGATCTTACCTCTGTGGGATTGAATCTGAATCTGGATGGCAGATTGGAAGTGGACAGCAGTACACTCCGCGAGACGGCAATGAGCGATAATGCCAGGGATGCCTTTTCTCCGATGAAGAGTTTTACCAACTCTGTGCTGCGCAAGTCCAATCAGGTAGCTCTTGATCCGATGAATTATGTCAACAACACCATCGTAGCCTATAAGAACCCCGGCAAGAATTTTGCCAGTCCCTATATCACAAGCGCTTACAGCGGCATGATGTTCAATGGCTACTGCTAAGAACGAACACTTCATCCTAATAAAGATCCATTGGAAAATGCCCTGATCAGTTCAGGGCATTTTTTAATGTGCAGTACTTCCTATATTCTTAGAGAGGAATATTTCCGTGTTTCTTCTTCGGCCTCTCCTCCTGCTTATTCTTGAGACCGCGCAGTGCCTTTACAAGAGCTGCCCGTGTTTCTTCCGGTTTAATGACCTCATTTACGTATCCTCTGGCAGCCGCCACATAGGGATTCAGAAACCGTTCTTCATATTCTGCCTTGCACTGTGCCCGCATGGCTTCCGGATCTGCCGCACCCTTGATCTTCCGCTTAAAAGCGATATTGACTGCTCCGTCGGCGCCCATGACCGCAATCTCTGCGATCGGCCATGCATAGACAATATCCGCCCCCATCTCCTTAGAGTTCATGGCAATATAAGCTCCGCCGTAAGCCTTACGCATGATCAGCGAGATCTTCGGAACCGTAGCTTCCGAATAAGCATACAGTATCTTGGCACCATGCCGGATGATCCCGTTATGCTCCTGCGCCGTACCGGGCAGAAAAGCCGGGACATCGATCAATGTGATCAGAGGAATATTAAAGCAGTCACAAAACCGGATAAACCTGGCAATCTTATCCGATGCATGGAAATCCAAAGAGCCGCCCATGGAGTTGGGCTGATTCGCCACAATCCCCACGACGCGTCCTTCCATCCTGCAAAAGCCCACGACCGCATTGGTCGCAAACTCTTTCTGCACTTCGAAGAAACTTGCTTCATCCACGATACAGTCTATCACTTCCTTCACATCATATGCATGGCGGGAATTATCCGGCACAATATCCATGATCTTTGCCGCCTTTGCCTTCATGGCAGACGACACTTTACCGTTTTCCACCCTGCCAAACACCTTGCCGACCTTCGGCAGGATGCTCTGCCTTTCCTTATTATTAATGACAGGCGGCTTCTCCGTCCAGTTTCCTGGCAGATAAGACAATAGTTTACGCACTCCCATCAGGCACTCGTTTTCCGTATCATAGGTAAAATGAGATACCCCGCTCTTCTTCGCATGTACCTGGGCGCCGCCAAGCTCCTCCACCGATACCTCTTCATTGATCACTGTTTTCACCACATTCGGCCCGGTGATAAACATCTTCGAGATATCCTTTACCATGAAGATAAAGTCACAGATTGCCGGCGCATAACATGCACCACCGGAGCAGGGACCCAGAATCACCGCGATCTGCGGAATGACACCTGAGGCCTTCGTGTGGCGCAGGAACATGCCGCTGTATCCGCTCAGAGAAGAAATCCCCTCCTCTATCCTGGCTCCGCCGCTGTCGTTGATGCAGATCAGGGGCGCTTTCATCTCCATCGCCATATCCTGGATCCGGCAGATCTTAAAGGAATGATATTCGCCCAAAGTACCGCCGATCACGGTAAAATCTTCGCTCGCCACAAACACCTGACGCCCGTCTATCTCTCCGTATCCGGTCACTACGCCGTCACCCGGCACTCTTCTCTTATCCAGATCAAAATCATCGATCCGGGATTCCAGAAATCCGTCCACCTCTACAAAGGTACCCGGATCGAGCAGCACCTCGATCCTCTCCCGGGCTGTCATCTTCCCTATGGCGTGCTGCTTGTCGATTCGGCTCTGGCCTCCGCCTAAAAGAGCCTTCGCCCTCCTGTTATCCAAATCCTTAATAGCCTCGTTCCAGTTCATAACTCCTCCTGATATCCACATCTTTCTCAACATATGGTTACACAGCTCTTTTTATTCCTATCATTAAAATATTTGATTATCCAATACTTTGATATTCAAACTATCAGTTTGTATTATAGGCAGAGTCCTGTCTCTTGTCAAGACTCTGCCTGGAAAAAATTTGAGTCTACAACTCACACTCCACTGCCTGAAGCGCCGCATCGATCACCTTATCCATGTCATAGTACTTATACTGTCCCAAACGGCCCCCGAACAGGATATGTCTCTGCGTCAGCGCCATCTCACGGTATTTCTCCAACAAAGCATTATTCTTCTCATCATTGACCGGATAGTACGGCTCATCCCCCTCCTGCCATTCGGCCGGATATTCTCTGGTGATCACCGTTCCCTTCTGTGTCCCGAACTCGAAATGCTTATGTTCTATCACTCTGGTATAGGGAACTTCTCTCTCCGTATAGTTGACCACCGCATTTCCCTGATAGTTGTCACATTCCGGCAGCATCTGCGTTTCAAACCGCAGGGAACGGTATTCCAGATGTCCCAGACAATAATGAAAATATTCGTCCAACATGCCCGTGTAAACGACCTTGTCATAAGTATTGCCCGCATGATCGCATACCGCTACGCCCTGCTGCGTTTCCTTCTCTATGGCAAAATCACGGTAGGAAATTCCGGTCCGCACTTCGATGCCTTGCAGCATATTCTCTACCATAGTGGTATACCCTCCGACCGGTATTCCCTGATACCGGTCATTGAAGTAATTATTGTCAAACGTAAACCGCATGGGAAGCCGTTTGATAATGAAGGCCGGCAGCTCCTTACAGTCCCGTCCCCACTGCTTCTCCGTATACCCCTTCACCAGCTTCTCGTAGACATCCGTACCTACCAGCGAAAGCGCCTGTTCCTCCAGATTCTTCGGCTGTGTGATATGCAGATCTGCAATCTGCCCTGCGATTCTGTTTCTGGCCTGCTCAGGACTTACCACACCCCACATTTTACTGAATGTATTCATATTAAAAGGGAGGTTGTACAACTCTCCCTTATAATATGCGATTGGTGAATTGATGTAGTTGTTAAATTCGGCAAACTGATTCACATAGTCCCATATCTTCTTATCAGATGTATGAAAAATATGTGCCCCATACTTGTGCACCTGAATGTCCAGCATCTGTTCCGTGTAGATATTCCCGGCGATATGTTCCCGTCTGTCGATCACAAGCGCGCGCTTACCATGCTGCGTCATCTCTCTGGCAAAAACCGCTCCATACAGTCCTGCCCCTACGATCAAATAATCATATTGCATTAGTTTTCCTCGACTGCCTTATATTTGTCTAACTGCGCATAGTCTTCCATCAGCTCCAACGCTTTCTTGCGGCCCGTCTTATTCAGCTTCACATAATACTGCATCACACGGTTTTCCATGATCTTACTTCCAAGCACGCTCTTCTGGTTAAGAGGCGTAAAGTCAACAGGATTCAGGTTCAGTTTGTCACACATTCTGATCACAGTACCATA
>CANOCU010000123.1 GCA_947564645.1 uncultured Lachnospiraceae bacterium | reverse complement strand
TTCATGCTCGCATAGATCTGTGTCGTGGAGATATCCGAATGTCCCAGCATCTCCTGTACGCTGCGCAGATCGGCGCCGTTCTCCACCAGATGCGCCGCGAAAGAATGCCGCAGCGTATGCGGCGTGATATCCGCTTTGATCTCCGCCTTCTTCGCATAGTATTTGATCAGTTTCCAGAAGCCCTGTCTGCTCATGGGCTGGCCGGAACAGTTCACAAAGAGCACGTCCGACGCCTTGTTCTCCAGCATCGCATCCCGCGTACCGTCCAGATATCTGACAAGCGCATTCCGTGCCGCCGCTCCGAAGGGAATGATCCGCTCCTTACTGCGGTCCCGGCATAATATGACTCCCATCTGCATATTCACATCCGGATTCTTCAGGGTGATCAGCTCCGTCACCCGGATGCCTGTGGCATACAGAAGCTCCAGCATCGCCTTGTCCCGTATCTCCTTCGGCGTGTCTCCCGAAGGCTGGTTCAACAGCCTGATCACTTCCTCGGGCGACATGATCTCCGGAATCTTCTTCTCGATCTTCGGCGCCTTCAACTGCTCCGACAGATCCTCCTGCACATACCCCTCCTGTACCATGAAATGATAAAATGCCTTAAGCGATGCTATATTCCTGGAGACGGTAGCCGCCGCAAATTTATTATCCTCCAAATGAACAACATAGTCATTTAAGTCCTGCGAAGAGACGGCGGATACTGTATGGATCCCGCGGGATTCCATAAACTTCAAAACCTTATTCAAATCTCTTTTATACGACATTTCGGTATTTTCCGAAGTATTTCTGACATTATGTAAATACGTTATAAATGCTGTGATCTCTTTTTCCATGTAACCGGAAACCCTTCCCCCAAATCGTCTTTATGTAAATCAAACAAGACGTCTGCCTATCATTATAAGCAGATTTTCGAAGAAAAGCAAATGGAAATTTCCCGGATTTTACGGGCTTTTCAGACACCTCATGAACAAAACACAACATATCGTCAGCCCGCAAAATTATGTCTACTATATGTTGGTTGCATTAACGAAAAAATATTTTTAAAAAATTTTTAAAACATACTGCAGTATTTTCGGATTAACATAACTCTCCAAAACGCATCCGATCAGAACCACTGCAATGATGCCCGCCATCTGCAGTCCCTTTTTCAGATAGCTCTGTCTGCCATATCCTCCGTAATATTCCCGTCCCATTCCGTGGGCGTAAAGCATCCGATTGACCCCTACCGCCCAGAGAAACAGCGCCGCATACCCCGGCACCAGAAGTACCCCCTGAGGAAAGATGCCCGCCGCCATCAGGAACAGCCCCCGTATCCCATACCGGATCACCGCCACCGACAGAAGACATCCTGCCGACAGCCCCATGTAACAGACATAGCCGCACACGACCGGCAGGCCGATCATCGTCGTGGCCAGTAAGCCCAGCAGGCAGACCGTGAACATCCTGTGCTTTAGCACATAGCCGAACAGGCCGTTTCCGTCCGGTATGCTGTTTTTCAGGCGAAGGATCATGTCCGTTCCCAACAGGCTCCCCTCTCCGATCCACGTGTCATAGCCCAGATTCACGATCAGGATTCCCAGGAATAATCCGATCGTAAACAAATATACGATATAGTAACCGTTCTTTGCCGTCGCCTGCTGCACTGTTCCACCACTCCCCGCTTTGAGATCCGTAACGTTTGCTGCTTGTTACTATATGTATATGTGGACTGGTATCCTGTTCAGAACAGAGGAATGATATCAAAGCACCATCACCAGCGTTCCCGCCGTGATCAGAGCCGCCCCGATCAGAGACTTGGAGGTGAAATTTTCATGCAGAAAAACAAATGCCAGCACCAGTGTGATCACCACGCTTAGCTTGTCGATGGGCACAACCTTGGAGACCTCCCCCACCTGCAGCGCCCTGTAGTAGCAGAGCCAGGACGCTCCGGTTGCCAGGCCGGACAGGATCAGAAACAGCCAGCTTTTCTTATCGATAGACGCAAGGCCGCTCTGCGCATTTGTCAGAAAGACCATCCCCCAGGCCATGGCCAGGACCACCGCCGTACGGATCGCCGTGGCAAGGTTGGAATTGACTCCCTCAATCCCCACCTTGGCCAGAATAGAAGTCAGCGCCGCAAAGACCGCGGAAAGTAAGGCAAATACAAACCACATGTCGTCTACTTCCTTCCATATTTGTGATAGTAAGCTAACAGTGCCGAGATCGTCTTGCCGTCCTGGATCTTGCAATCATAGATCATCCGGATCAGTTCCTCCACATCGTGGCTCTCCACATTCAGGAACTCGTCCTCGTCCAGATGCTGATGCCCTTTCTTTAAGTCCGTGGCCACATAGACGTCGATCTTCTCATTGCAGAAGGCCACCGTCGTATACAGGGAGATCAGCAGCTCCATCCTGCCCGCCGTATAGCCGGTCTCCTCTTCCAGTTCTCTGGCCGCGGCGATGTCCGTGGGCTCGTCTGCGCCGTTTAAGCCGCCCGCCGGAATCTCCAGCGTCTCTCTCTCCAGGGCGTTCCTGTACTGCCTTACCATCAGCAGCCTGCCGTCATCCTTCACGGCCACCACTGCCGCCGCTCCCTTATGGTTGATGAAATCCCACTTCGCAGTCGTGCCGTTGGGGATTTTCATCGTATCCTGATAGTAATCGATGATAACACCCTTGTGGATCAGTTCCCTGTTGATGCGTTCATAATTGTCCATAGCCTTCATACCCTCCGTTAGAATAACAATCTATCATACTCCCCTGCATACAAAATACACACCGCTTACTGTGCCAACAGCTTCTCCACACTGACAAGCTTCACGCACAGAACAAACAACTCTGCCGCTGCCGCCAGTTCCTCCGCGTTGGGGAAAGTGGGAGCAATACGGATATTGCTGTCTTTCGGATCTTTGCCGTAAGGGAAAGTCGCTCCCGCGCCTGTCATCACGACGCCCGCTTCCTTGCACTTCGCCACGATCGCCTTTGCACAGCCCTCCATCGCCTCAAAGGAAATAAAGTAACCGCCGCGCGGCCTTGTCCACTCACCGATCCCCAGATCGCCCAGCTCCCTGTCCAGTATGCCAAGCACTGCCTCAAACTTCGGCCGCAGGATCGCGGCATGTTTTTTCATATGCGCCTTTAATCCCTCTACATTCTTGAAATATCTTACATGACGGAGCTGATTGATCTTGTCGTATCCGATGGTCATGATCGACATGAATTTCTTCGTCTCTTCCACATTGGCCTTAGAAGATGCAAAAGCCGCGATACCGGCGCCGGAGAAGGTAACCTTGGATAAGGAGCTGAACTCATAGACCATATCCGGATTCCCGGCCTTCTCACACTCGCTTAAGATCTCCAGAAGCTCATCTTTATCCTCATCATATAAGTCATGGATCGAATAGGCATTATCCCAATAAATGCGGAAATCTTCCGCCGCCGGTCTGAGCGCCGCAAATCTTCTCACCGTCTCATCCGAATACGTATACCCCTGCGGATTGGAATATTTCGGCACACACCAGATTCCTTTCACTGCCGGATCCTCGGACACATACTTCTCCACCAGATCCATATCCGGTCCTTCCGGCGTCATGGGGATCGTGATCATCTCAATGCCGAAAAGCTCCGTGATCGCAAAGTGTCTGTCATAGCCCGGTGCCGGACACAGGAATTTCACGCGGTCCAGCTTACACCAGGGTGTACTTCCCATCACTCCGTGCGTGACACAGCGTGAAATCGTATCATACATGATGGAAAGACTGGAGTTACCATACACGATCACATTTTCCGCCGGTATCCCGCCCATCATATCACTCATCAAATGTCTTGCCTCCACGATACCGGTCATCAGACCATAGTTTCTCGTATCGGCACCTTCCTCATTCCTCATATCGGTTTTGGAGTCAAGAACATCCATAATATCCATCGTCATATCCAGCTGCTCCAGACCCGGCTTTCCTCTGGACATATCCAGTTTCAGTCCTTTTCCCTTTGCGTCTGCGAACTGCTTATCCAATTCTTCCTTTAAAGACAGAAGTTCTTCTCTGCTCATCTCTTTGTATGCCTTCATCATTCATCCATTCCTTTCTCTCAGCCTCTGAATCCAAAACCGCAAAATGCATCCAGTCCTTCTGCTGGATAATTGTATACAATCATACACCGCTAAATATTCTACTATAATTTTTTCCATTTCACAAGTATGTAGATAAGACAATTTTTCCCTTATATTTTTTTTATTTCTGTCCATAGTGTACAGAAATTGCCATAGTTCCCCGTCAGCTGCACAGAAAGAAGCGCATAAAAAAATAAGGAAAGTCTTGAAGCACCTCACTCTCAATCCTTTCCTTATCTTACTTTTCACACTATCTTTATTTAGCGTAGTCAATGACACGGCTCTCACGGATCACATTGATCTTGATCTGTCCCGGATACTCTAACTCAGATTCAATCTGCTTGGAAATATCCCGCGCGAGTAATACCATATCAGAATCGTTAATCTGTTCTGGAACTACCATAACACGAATCTCTCTACCTGCCTGAATAGCAAAAGATTTATCAACACCTTTGAAATTGTTTGTAATGTCTTCTAATTGTTTTAGTCTTGTTGTATATGTTTCTAATGTCTCTCTTCTCGCACCCGGTCTTGCCGCGGAAATGGTATCGGCAGCCTGTACAAGACACGCGATCAGGGTCTGCGCTTCCACATCGCCGTGATGGGACTCTACCGCATTGATCACCGTCGGAGATTCCTTATACTTCCGGCAGAGCTCTACGCCCAGCTGGATATGGGAGCCTTCCATCTCATGATCCACAGCCTTGCCGATGTCATGCAGAAGGCCTGCACGTTTCGCCATCCTGACATCTAACCCCATCTCTGCCGCCAGCAGACCGGAGAGCTGTGCAACCTCGATCGAATGCTTCAGTGCATTCTGACCGTAACTGGTCCTGAATTTCATCTTACCAAGTAATCTCACAAGTTCGGGATGAATGCCGTGTACGCCTACTTCCAGAGTAGCCGCCTCACCTTCCTCCTTGATCATTACTTCTACTTCCTTCTGCGCCTTCTCAACCATCTCCTCGATTCTGGCCGGATGAATACGGCCGTCCACGATCAGCTTCTCAAGCGCGATCCTCGCCACTTCCCTGCGGATCGGATCAAATCCGGACAAGATGACTGCTTCCGGTGTGTCATCAATGATCAGATCCACGCCGGTCATAGTCTCAAGGGTTCTGATATTCCGTCCCTCTCTGCCGATGATCCTGCCCTTCATCTCGTCATTCGGAAGCTGTACAACAGAAATCGTCGTCTCGGATACGTGATCAGCCGCACATTTCTGAATGGCTGTGACAACGTACTCTTTCGCCTTCTTATCTGCCTCTTCCTTCGCCCTGCTCTCCATCTCCTTGATCATGACAGCAGT
>CANOCU010000122.1 GCA_947564645.1 uncultured Lachnospiraceae bacterium | reverse complement strand
TAAAATTTTCAAAGTTCATCAATTTCTGCTTGACTTTTTATTTGCAGACTTAAAAATTTTCTTACTTTCTAAATTTTATAACAAGCAGAATGGTTCCCGCCTATCATCATTGCTCAGCCCGTCCCGATCATCAGCCTTTCACGGCTCCGACCATGATACCCTTTACGAAGTACTTCTGGAAGAAAGGATACACGCACATGATCGGCAGCACCACGATAATGGTGATCGTCATACGGATACTGGTAGCGGTCTGGGTCGTCGCGGCAGCCGCAGCCAGGGAACTGGAACTGCTGGTGTTAGCCAGCGCCGACAGCGAACTCGCCTGGTTCAGATACTGATACAGCACGAACTGCAAAGGATACAGCTTCGTATCCGTAACCAGCAGCAGCGTATCCTGGAAGGCGTTCCACTGGTTTACCGCCGCAAAGATGGCAACCGTAGCCATGATCGGTTTGATGACCGGTATCATCACCTTAAAGAAGATCGTCATGATACCCGCGCCGTCAATCTCCGCCGCCTCCTGCAGCTCCTTCGGGACGGATTCCACGAAGGTCTTCGTCAGAACGATATGGAACGGCGATACGATCATCGGCAGGATATAACCCCAGAAGTTATTCGTCAGGTGCATATTCTTCATCACCAGAAACCAGGGAATGATACCTGCGTTAAAATACATCGTGGCGATCACCAGTCTGTACCACAGCTTCCTGTGCCACATCTTATCCTGGGAGAACATGAATCCCAGAAAGGCCGAAGCGCTTACCGTACCGAAAGTACCGAGAATGGTACGCATCACCGAGATCTTCGCCGCCTGGAACAGACCGTCAATGCCCAGCGCGCTGCTGTAATTCTTCCAGTGCACGCCCTTGGGCCAGAATAAAATCACGCCTCTGGAACTTAAGTCATTCGCACTGATTGTATTGATAAACATGTAATAGAACGGATACAGGCACAGGAGCGCACAGATTCCAAATACTATGTAACACACAACGCTGACCATCTGATCGCCGAAGCTCTCATACCTTCTTCTTTTCAAAGCAATCTCTCTACTCATGGAATCCTCCTTCTCTCACCATTACAGGAAACTCTCACCGCGTGTCATCTTGGATATTGCATTGGCTACGATCAAAAGGATCACACTGACAACACTCTTAAGCATACTCAGGGCAACGGACACGGAATAACTGCCGCTTCCCATCGCCAGATTATAAACATACAGATCCAGCACCTGGATATAGTCTTTATTAAACGCATTCTGGAAGACGTAATACTGTTCCATGCCGTTCGAGAGGAAATTACCGATATTCATCATCAGCAGAACGAAGAAAGTCGGCAGCAGACTGGGGATCGTGATATACCGGATCATCTGCATTCTCGTCGCGCCATCTACCTTCGCCGCCTGGAACAATTCGTCATCGATACTGGAGATCGCCGCGATATACATGATCGCCGCCCATCCCAGGTTCTTCCAAGTGAGCCACAGCCACTGTGTAAGCCACACATGTTCGGAAGACTGCAGGATCAGGACCGGTTCCTTGATCAGCCCCAAATTCAGCAGCAGCGTATTCACCATACCGGTACTGTTAAACAAGCTGAAAGCCAGGGAGTATACCAACACCCAGCTGATGAAATTCGGCAGCGTGGTGACCGTCTGGACAAATTTCCGGAACGGCATACATCTGATCTCATTGAGAAATACGGCAAACAGCATGGGCAGCCATGACGTTCCCAAGGTGATACCGCTCATAACGAAAGTATTCTTCAATACCTGGAGCAGCTGGGAGATCTTCACCGGATTCTCCACCAGAGACTTAAACCATTTCAGCCCGACAAACTCTGCTTCCGAGAACGGCCTCGGCGGCCTGTAATCATAGAATGCATACAGCCATCCGTACAACGGATAGTAGGAAAACAGCAGTACCAGCACCAAAAAAGGCAGCACGTAAAGAAACAGCTTGAAAGAGTACCATTTCTTCTTATCAATCTTACTGAGCATCATTATCCATCCTCTCTGATTTATTTAACGTTTAACCATCTATATACAAACAATACAGCTGTTTTGTCTTTTTGTCAATGATGTTTTATGCAATTATCACTAATTTTTTACCTTTTTTTTTTTTTTAGTGGAAAGTGCCATATATTTGTCTCTTTAAAAAAACCGCACATTTACATTCTATATATGAATATCGTTAAACCATTTAACGAATATACTTCATGCAAAAAGCATCCAAAAAACCGGGAATTCTGAGGGCTTTCCGGCCCCGAAACATGCGCCTCCGGGTACGATTTCCTATGGCAGAAGAAAGACAGCACCGCCCGGGCGCTGTCTCGATAAGAACCAGTCAGTTTTTTTATTTCATGATAACGCGTATCTTAACGTTTTGCAGCGAAGGATCCAGATCTTCTGCGGCCGACATGCCGAAATCCGGCCGGCCGTCTTTGCGGAAGTGCACCCGTCTGATCCCGTCACATCTTATGGTCTGGTCCAACGCGGTCTCCGCATGATAAGCGATCATCAGATCCCCCTCCTCGCCCATATGGAACGAATTGTGTCCGGGCCCGTATTCTCCCTCCACCGAATAGAAGGAAAGCACCGGCGCGCCTCTCTTGGTCCAGGAGGCCGGATCCAGCAGGTCGTCTTCCTCCCGCGCCGTCAAAAGCCCCAACACATATGTGTAACTGTTGGCCGCACCGCCCGAATACGTCAGATAGACCATTCCGTCTTTCCGAAAAGCGTAAGGCCCCTCATTATTGATCGTCCCCGCCACATTTTCCCATCCCAGAAGCGGTCTGGTGAGCAGCACCGGCTCGCTTGTCAGTTTCCACGGCTTACTCTCGTCAATGGAGGCGATATAGAGCATCGAACCGCTGTCAAGCGGCGTGCCGATATGCTTTCTGTAAGACCATATCACGTAAGAGCTTCTGTCCGTCTTCAGGTACGTCATATCCAGCGTGATCCCGTCTCCCGTCAAAGCGCTGCCGTCGGCCCGCACTACCCTCACCGGGTCCTCCCAGCTGTCCGCTTCTATGATGGGCCTTCCCTTGCGCAGCCTCATCATATGGCACTGCGGCCCCCACACCTGTCCGCTCACCGCGAACAGAAGATAGAGTTCCCCGCCGATCACATGAAATTCCGGCGCCCAGAAAGTCTGCAGCAGCTGCCGCTTCTCGTCCTCCGCCAGAATAAGGTGCTCCGCCGTATCTTCCCGGAACAGGCCTTTCACACTGTCCGCCTCCCGCACATACAGCCCGATATCATTCTTATTGTCGTTGGTGGAGATATAGTACCACTTCCCCTCCCAGGGAAAGATCACCGGATCGCCATATCCGACAGCCACCGGAAAAGGAAACCGCTGGTCTACGATGCGGCCTTCCACCTCATAGCTTCCGCCGGGCACGAAATCGATCCCTGCTTTGTCCCATACGACTCTCTTCGAATGGCAGGAGCCGTCCGAGTAGACCGCCTCGGCCCGGATCCGGTCCAGATCTTTTGCCGAATCCAGTTCGACCTGTTCCGGTATCCTGATCTCCGTGTGAAAGACCGGGTTCCAATACTCTGCCGCCCTCTCCAGGACACCATGTTCCACCGAAACGCAGTCTCCCGCCGTCTCCCATCCGCTTTCCGATACATCGACCAGTCCCAGACTGTCGAAATCGATAAAATCCGTGGTTTTCCACAGCAGGACTTTCCCCCTGCCGTCGGCATCCTCGCTTCCGTCTTCCTGCACCCTGACTGCCGCTATGCCATAGCTGCCATCCTCCATAAGGAAGATCCGCGGATGCTTCACCGCTTTCGTATCCAGGGTATCGTCCGGCCTAATCTGCGCCCGGGCAAAAAGGATCCCGTAATTCTTATGCCAGGGCCGGAATTCCTCCTCCCCCGCGCGGGATGCTATATGGACACTGTAGGCCAGTCCGGCCGGATAGGCAGCCTCGTCGGGCTGCCTTGTATATACTTTTACTTCCATCCTTACCTCCATACCGGATCTTTTCATGATTCCCGTCCTGTCTCCTGTAATGATACAGACACGCAGGCAGATCCGTATTCCTATCTGATCCGGAACATCATGACGCTGCGCGGCGGGATCACAAAGGACAGGCCCCTGTCTTTCACCGCAAACGCCGTAAATTCCTCTTCCGCAACATTCTCCGGCTCGTCAAAGGTATTGTAGGCGTTCATGGCTCCCTGCACAATATAGCCCTTCACGTCAGCCGGCTTTCTCTCCTCGAACAGGATCTCCATATCCTGAGCGTCATGCAGCGAAGGATTGGTGAGCGTCACCGTCACAACGCCGTCCTGATCGACAGAGGCCGATTCCTGTACCGTCGCGCCGTCCGCTTCTCCTTCTTCCAGATAGCTCTCGACCAGTTCCGCGCCCTGATGGTGCTTGTACATATGGAATACATGATAGGTCGGCGTCAGCAGCATCCTGTTACCTTCTGTCAGCACCACCGACTGCAGTACATTGACGATCTGCGCAATGCAGGCCATCTTCACACGGTCGCAGTGCTTATTGAAGATATTCAGGGTAACGCCTGCCACCACGGCATCCCGGATCGTATTCTGCTGATAAAGGAATCCCGGATTCGTGCCGACTTCCACATCATGCCAACAGCCCCACTCATCGACGATCATACCGATCTTCTTGTCCGGATCGTACCGGTCCATGATCGCGCCGTGCCTTCTGATCAGCTCTTCCATGCTAAGCGCGCGCTTCAACGTGGCATTCCAGTCTTCTTCACTAAAGTCCGTAGCGCTTCCCTTGTGCTCTCCCTTCTCCACGCCCACATAATAGTGCACGGAGAGCCCGTCCATAAATCCATGGGCGCTTTCCGGGGCCGGTTTCCGGAAGCACTCGTGAAGCACGGTGTCCGTCCATTCATAATCCGCCGCATCCGCACCGCCGCATATCTTGAAGACCGGGCGGTCCTTATGATAATTCCGCACATAAGTCTGGTATCTGCGGTATAGATGCGCATAATGATCTGGCGTCATATTGCCGCCGCAGCCCCAGTTCTCATTGCCGACACCGAAATAATCCAGTTTCCACGCCTGCTCATGGCCGTTCTCCCGCCGCAGGTCCGCCATCGGGGAGACGCCGTCGAAGGTCATGTATTCCACCCATTCGCTCATCTCCTGTACCGTGCCGCTCCCCACATTGCCGCACACGTAAGTCTTGCACCCTAACTGCTCACATAACTCGAAATACTCATGGGTGCCGAAACTGTTATCCTCCGTGGTGCCGCCCCAATGGGTGTTGACCATCTTCTTTCTCTCTTCCTTCGGGCCGATGCCGTCCTTCCAGTGGTACTCGTCCGCAAAGCATCCCCCGGGCCAGCGCAGTACCGGAATATCGATCTCCTTCAGCGCGTTTACCACATCGCTCCGCATCCCCTTCTCGTTGGGAATCTCAGACGATTCTCCCACATACAGACCGTCGTAGATACATCTGCCCAGATGCTCGCTGAAATGTCCGTAGATCTCCGGCGCTATTACCCCTTGTCTCTGATTTTCATGAATATAAAGCTTCAAAATCTCCCACCCCTTCCCATTTTGTTTTGTTTAACGTTAAACCTATGAAATCATTATATGGGTCAGTTGTTTTTTTGTCAATCAAAAAGAATGCTTCGCATTCTTGCGAGATTTGCTTCGCAAACTCGTGATTCCATGTCCGTCT
>CANOCU010000121.1 GCA_947564645.1 uncultured Lachnospiraceae bacterium | reverse complement strand
GTCTGCAGCCTGCCAGAGCGCCGCCAACGAAAGTAGCCATCGGCTTAACGCCCAACTCCTTCGCCTTCTCCTCGCTCATCACAACGATGGCTGCCGCGCCGTCGTTGATGCCGGAAGCGTTACCTGCCGTCACGAAACCGTTCGGATTGATCGGGCGCAGCTTCTGCAGTCCTTCGATGGTGGAACCTGCTCTCGGGCCCTCGTCTACCTTAAACTCTACCATTTCCTTTTTCTTCTTGACCATAACGGGTACGATCTCTTTGTCAAAGGCGCCGCTCTTCTGTGCCGCTTCCGCCTTCTGCTGGCTCTTGAGCGCGAACTCATCCAGCTCTTCGCGGGTCAGTCCCCACTCCTCACAGATATTGTCTGCGGTCTTGATCATATGATAGTTATTGAAAGCATCCCACAGTGCATCGTTCACCATGGTATCTACCAGTGTACCGTTGTTCATTCTGTAACCGTAACGTCCCTGAGGAACCGCATAAGGTGCCATGGACATGTTCTCCATACCGCCCGCCACTACGATATCCGCATCGCCTGCCTGGATCATCTGTGCAGCCATGTTGACACAGTTTAATCCGGAACCGCATACTACGTTGATGGTAACCGCCGGAACCTCATTCGGAAGCCCTGCCTTAATGGAAGCCTGACGCGCAACGTTCTGACCCTGTCCCGCCTGGATTACACAACCCATGTATACGTGATCGACCTGATCAGCTGCCACCCCTGCTCTGTTCAATGCTTCCTTGATTACGATCGCGCCAAGCTCTGCTACCGGCGTTGTACTAAGTCCTCCACCCATAGTACCGATAGCTGTACGGCAGGCACCCGCCAAAACAACTTTTTTTGCCATCTTCTTCTCCTCCATTTTGGTATTTTTGTTAGATAAAACTTTACATTACAAGATTGACAACGATTGTTATTTTTTTATCATTGTCAGCTGCCATTATTGTATCATAGGGGTATTGTTTTTGCAATGCTTTTCTACCTCCGGATCCTGCATCTCCTGCACGCGGCGCCATTCCCGCGTGTCCCCCACCTTGGCCGCTTCGCTGCGGTTGCGGTAAAGGAATTTCGTAAGCTCATAGCAGTCGATCCAGATCTCGTTGTTCCCCTCCTTCTGGGACTCGTCGAAGATCAGCTGCAGCCCCCAGTGCAGATGCACCGTCTCGATGTTGTTCACATTCTCCTTCGTGCTGTAACCGGTATGCCCCATGTACCCGATCACGTCCCCGGCCGTGACCACATCCCCCTGCGCAAGGCCCTCCGCGTAAGGGTAATTCTGCCGCAGATGGGCATAGTAATAGTAGCGTTTGCCGTCAAAGCTGCGGATGCCGATGCGCCAGCCGCCGTACTGGTTCCAGCCCAGGGCCTCCACCACACCGGACTCGATGGCGATGATCGGGCTGCCGATCTGGCCCATCATGTCATGCCCCAGATGGGGTCTGGAATAACCGTAGCTTCTGGACGACCCGAAATCATCGTAGTGGCTGTAATCAAACCCTTTTGCGATGGGGGAAAAGGCTTTCAGCCCGTAGTACCGGTGCCATTTTCCCTCTTCCATAAGGGAAAATTCCCCCACCATCCCCGAGAGCACCGCCTGGTATGCTTCCAGATAATAGTCGTAATACTCCATGTCCTTGGTCAGCTTCTCCATCGTGGTCTCGCCGGCTTGAAGCTTCGTCGCCGCGGCCTCGATCTCCCGCACGCTGCCTTTCTCGAACTTCCCGCCATGCTTCGCCCCCACGTAAGCCAGAAGCTCGATCCAGTTTAAGCGGATCTCATCCTGACAGCTGGCCACATCCAGGTCATAGGCCGCCGCCAGCGCCTCACAGGTGGCATGGAACTCCACCCACTTGATGTAATTGCCGGTGGCCGACACCTCTATGGCCTCTCCGTTCTCCGAAACCCATCCGGTTCCCGTCTCACCGCCCTGCTTCTCCTGCTCCACTACTCTGCCACGCAGCTCTCTGTTCATCGCCGCACACACGAAGGCCAGCAATACGATCAGTTCTATCCTGATGATCCACCTGCCGTTTCCTTTTTCCCCGTCCCCTTTTCTTCTCCTATACACCCCTGCACGCTCCCGGTTCTAGTTCCGCTTTTCCCATAAGAAAAGTCACGGTTATGTATATGAGAAATCCCCGCAGGTTATGTCAGCCTGCGGGGTTGTTGACCTGCTGTGCCTCTGCAGCGCAGGGCAGGGCAGCGTAATCTTATAGTAATAACAATTCCTGACGTCACGTCAGACACTCTGTTTCCTGCGATATACGAACTCTCTCTGGAACAGAAAACTTACGAAGAACAGGAACACGTCCACCGGCATCTTCACGGCCACCTCCACGCCGCCAAGCAAACCGTACAGACCGTTGACTAAAAGGGCGCTGCACATCATCTGGCACACCGCCAGCAGACAGTACTTCGCCGCCGTGACCGCCATCCGCTCCCTGCTCTGAAATACCACCTTATAATTGATCAGGAAATTATAGACGGCGGAGATCACCCGCGCAAACACCGTCGACAGGATGATGTAGGGCATTCCCCACAGTCCGCCCTCCGGCGTGTGCAGAAGGGTACAGAACATGTGGAACAGCAGCAGATCCACCACACTTGAAGACAGGGAAGAGAACAGGAACTTCCCGAACACCAGATAGATCCGCAGGGAATCCCTGACCGGATTGAAATGACTGGTCCTGTTCTCTTCGATATAGATCGTCTTCACCGGCACTTCCAGAATCGGAATATCCAGGTTCTTCGTCTCGATCAGCATATTGGTCTCATACTCGAAACGCTCTCCCTTCACTTCCATCAGCTTTTCCATGAAAAAGGCGGGGATGGCCCGCAGGCCCGTCTGGGTGTCCGACACGGAAAGGCCCAGCAGGTAACGGAACACCTGTCTGGTGCACTTGTTGCCAAAAGAGGAGCGCGCGGGAACCTCCGGCCCATCGAAGTCCCGGCATCCCAGGATCAGGCTGTCCGGATTCTCCCACAGTTTCCGCATACAGGACAGGATATCCGCCGGCGTATGCTGTCCGTCCGAGTCCGCCGTCACGCAGCCGGGAATGCCGCTCCTGTCGCTCCCTGCCTTCCCTGCGCCGGCAGCATCTCCATGCGCACTGCCGTAGGTGAGCAGGCAGTGATTGAAGGCTGTCTTTAACGCCCTTCCCTTGCCCAGATTCACCGCATGGCGCAGTACCTCACAGTTCTCGAAAGCGGCCGCCCGCGCAAAGAAGGAGGCATACCGCTCCCCGCTGCCGTCGTCCACCACGACCACATGCCGGATCCCCGCCTCCTGCAGGGCCTGCAGAAGTGTAATTAGCTTTTCGTCC
Source organism: uncultured Lachnospiraceae bacterium (assembly GCA_947564645.1). Lineage (GTDB taxonomy): Bacteria > Bacillota > Clostridia > Lachnospirales > Lachnospiraceae > UBA3282. The sequence goes on along the minus strand of CANOCU010000121.1, from coordinate 2,867 downwards.
GGCTCATAAGAAGGTATGATCACCGGTATCTCATAATAAGAAGGCATGAAACGCCCCTTTCTGTCATCTGATCTTATTGGTTGTCAATGCTTACCAGCCGCAGCGCGCCGTCCTCCTCCACGATCCGGTACAGCGTCCCACAGGCAAATGCCTCCTGCTCCGTGATCTTATCAAAGACGGCTCCCGCATCGGCATCCGTCTCCTCCGCGTAGAGATACCCGGCATGGGAAGCCCTGATCTCCTGCACCATCCAGTCCGTGGGCGCGTCGTCCAGATTGACGCTGCAGTATACCATGGACACCGGCGAAGCCTCATAACCCAGGTAGCTGTTGTTCACCCACCGGGGCGCATCCCCTCTCCTGAGATAGCATACCCGCGCACCGCCCTCCGCTTCCAGAGGCTGCGGCAAAGACCGCAGCGTCTCCAGGAACCGGGCCTCGTCCGCACCGATCATATCTGCCCGCTCCATAAGGTTCTTCTCCACCTCACTGCGATAACCAATGAGACCATGATACCCAACCCGGTAACCCGCTGTCAATGCCACGAACAAAATAAACCCGAGACAGACACCGTATGTCCGCAGAAACCGCGGCATACTGTCTTTACCAAAAAACCGTTCTCCGCGGTGCAGCCAGATCCCTGCCAGAAAAAGCAGCGTCCCCACGGTAAACGGCGCGCCGTAGCGCTCGATGGAGGAGATCATCCCCGACGGCTCCAGGTACTGGGTCTCGGTGGCGAAGATCGTGATATGCGCCAGAAAGATAATCCCGTAGAACACCGCGCCGCTGACAACGCTGAAACCAAGGACGAGCCGTCCCGTCCTCTCCTGCAGCATAGAAAGCCTATAGAACAGGATCACCAGCAGGCAGACACACAGATACAGCCCAAACGGCGTCAGATCGATGGCGATGCTCTTCTCCTTATGCAGCGGAAGTCCCACGAAGGCTTTCAGAAAAGCCGCCGCAAACTCCCCCGTATACCCGGAGATACCGTACTCGTCGGAAGTCATATAGGTGACCGCGGTGGCGGTGGTCTTCGTGATCCGCCGCATGAACAGGCAGAAGCCCATCCAGCTGCCGCCCGTCAGAAGCGGTACCCCTGCGGTCAGGATCAAGGCCTTTGCCGTCCCCGGCCCTGCCTCTTTGCTGGATTTCCTGCGGCCGTCGTCTTTCTGCCCGCACCCGGCGGCGCTTCGCTGATACAGCGCCAGGAAAAGGAGCCCGAACAGCGCCCATACAAAACCGATCGACTTGACCAGTACCAGCACCCCCAGATAAAGGGCCAGCCTGCCATAGTAGAACAGCGCCGCCTTCCCTGACCGTTCCCTCCTGTCCGTCACGGCAAACAGGAACCCGCCGTAGATACAGGCCATCGTCAGATCCGCACAGAACCCGTCATAACCGTACACTTCCGCGATACTCGGAAAGAACCACAGCGCGGCCGCCATCAGGAACATGACTAACGGATTCCTGCCCTTCAGGCTGCGTAAGAGCGGCAGCAGAAACGCCAGATTCATCACATAATACCCCGCAAAGGCCAGACCTTCCCGAAAGGTCTGCGGGTCAAAATGCAGAAACCACCATTTGATCAGCTGCCCGCCCGGCGGATAGTCCCCGAACTCCGGCGCCACATTGCCGTATTTCAGCGCAAAACCGTCCAGATAATACAGTGATTTCACGTCTGTTGCCCAGAAATTGATGTCGTCCCACCAGGACACCACCTTGCCCGACGTGCACAGGACCACGGCCGCCAGCAGAAAGACCGCCGTAAGAAAAGACGGCTCCTTCATCTTCTCCAGGCACGTCCCGCAGATCCTCATCCTCTGCTCCTTCTTCCTGCTCACGATCCACAGGACAGACAGCCCAGCCACGCATCCTGCGACCCCGTCGATCCACGACAGATGATGAAACATCGAAAGCCCATACAGCACGAGCGCGAGCAGACAGACAAATACCGGCGCCGCCTCCACCAGGCTCACTTCGAAATACCCCGCCAGCCAGAGCAGGCAGACAAGCGCAAAGCAGATATGTAGAATCGCCGTAAAACTCAGCATAGTCACTCCTTAACAAAACATCACCCTGTCACTGCTGACAGGGCAACGCTTCCTCTCCATTCAGATAGATTTATTCTGATAACTGTTTAAACTTCCGGCTCGATCAGCCCGTAGGTGTTGCCTTTGCGCTTATACACGACGTTGACCTGGTCCGTCTCCGCATTGCAGAATACATAGAAGCTGTGTCCGAGAAGTTCCATCTGCACACAGGCATCTTCCGGATACATGGGCTTGATATCGAATTTCTTGGTACGCAGGATCTTCACTTCCTCATCGTCCATATAATCTTTCTCTATGAACTCCTGACGGAAATACGGTGACGACTGCTTCTTATCGATCAGCTTGTTCTTATATTTCTTAAGCTGCCGCTCGATGATCTCCTCCACCAGATCGATGGATACATACATGTCGCTGCTGACCTGCTCGGAACGAATGATATTACCCTTCACCGGGATCGTCACTTCTATCTTCTGCCTGTCCTTCTCAACGCTTAAGGTAACATGTACTTCCGTCTCTTCTGTAAAATACTTCTCCAGCTTGCCGATCTTATCTTCTACCGCTGCCCGTAACCCTTCAGTTACTTCAATATTCTTTCCAACAATTATAAATTTCATATCACTCATCCCTTCCATTGGATTATTGTATAGTCATTATAGCATATTTGTAGTCCGTGTTGCAACAATTCGCGCGATATGTTTCACCTTTTTTGACAGATGAAAAGTCAAGCTTTTTTCTGCATTTTTTCTCCGGAAAATGCGATTTCATTACTACTTCACAAAACATCCGTTCTTTCAGTTTCCATAACTTCTGCTTG
>CANOCU010000120.1 GCA_947564645.1 uncultured Lachnospiraceae bacterium | reverse complement strand
TATACGGATAATTATCCACATCAAAGACTAACAACATTTAGCAATTACCTAATATGCTTCTTACGGTTTGTGACAGAGAACCGGAAAGAGAACAGGAAGCACTGGAATTGATGGAAAAACATATCAGGCAGTTCGATAAACTTTATGGGAGGAATTTTTGATGAAGATAACAGTTGTTAACGGAACAGAAAAGCATGGAGTTACTTATAGGCTCAAAGAGATTTTCCTGGATGGGCTAAGAGATCAGGCGGATATTACTGAGTTTTATCTGCCTAAGGATTGCCCCAATTTCTGTACGGGGTGCATCACCTGTTTTCATGGAGATGAGAATAAGTGCAAGGATGCTGAATATATTCAGAAAATTGAGAAGGCGTTGTTAGAGGCAGATCTGCTTATCTTTACATCTCCGGCATATGTATTCCATGCAACGGGTGCCATGAAGACGATGCTGGATCATTTTGGGTATCGCTGGATGCCGCACAGGCCCGCAAAGGAAATGTTTGGAAAGCGCGCAGTTATAATTACTCAGTGCCTTGGCGCAGGTGGAAAATCAGCGGCAAAGGATATTAAAGATAGCCTTTCATGGTGGGGAATCAGTGATATCAAGGTATTTAGTTTTAAGCTGATGAGTGAAATTCACTGGGACAAGATCTCTGAAAAGAAGAAAAATCAGATGACATTAAAGCTGGTTAATGCAGCTGGAAAGATAAAACGAATCGATTTCACAAAACCTGCCAGAACAGGATTTATAACCAAATGTAAATTCTATGCTGTAAGGATGCTGCAATCAGGCCTTGGAAAGGACAATCCTGAATATACAGATTACAAGTATTGGAAGAATAACGGTTGGATTGATAAAGTAAGACCGTGGAAATAGAATCTGATAGCAAAAAAGATACGAAGATTATTTTAGAGAAGAGTCGAGAAATCGGCTCTTTTCTTTTACCCAAAATCAGGAAGGAGGGAATCGGATGGCTGGACGGATCCAGGGTATCACCGTTGAGATCGGCGGCGATACCACCAAACTACAGACAGCCCTTAAGGGTGTAAATACAGAGATCAGAAATACTCAGAGCCAGCTGCGTGATGTCGATAAGCTCCTGAAACTTGATCCGGGGAATACGGAACTGCTTGCTCAGAAGCACAGGCTTCTGGGTGATGCCGTCAAGGAAACGAAGGAAAAGCTGGAGACCTTGAAAACGGCAGCGGAGCAGGCAGAGCAGGCTCTTAAGGATGGAACGATCACGCAGGATCAGTATGATGGCCTGCAGCGTGAGATTGTTGAGACTGAACAGAAACTGAAGGCTCTGGAGGAACAGGCAAGACAGTCCGGTACTGCACTTCAGGAGATCGCCGCAAAGGGTGAGAAGCTGAAGACGGTTGGTGACAATGTTACTAATGTCGGAAAGAAGTTCATGCCTGTGACTCTGGGCGTTGTGGGATTAGGTACGGCGGCGGTGAAGACTGCCGCTGATTTTGATTCCGCCATGAGCAAGGTTGCGGCGGTATCCGGTGCGACAGGTTCTGATCTGGAAGCGCTCCGGGATAAAGCCCGTGAGATGGGTGAGAAGACAAAGTTCTCCGCATCCGAAGCAGCGGAAGCCATGAACTATATGGCGATGGCGGGCTGGAAGACGGAAGATATGCTTTCCGGTATCGAGGGCGTGATGAATTTGGCTGCCGCTTCCGGTGAGGATCTGGCGACCACTTCCGATATCGTGACGGATGCCCTGACCGCTTTTGGTTTGACGGCAAAGGATTCCGGGCATTTTGCGGATATCCTTGCGGCGGCATCGAGTAATGCGAATACGAATGTCTCCATGATGGGTGAGACCTTCAAGTATTGCGCTCCGATTGCCGGCGCTTTGGGATTCTCTGCGGAAGATACGGCGGAAGCGATCGGGCTTATGGCCAATGCCGGTATCAAAGGATCCCAGGCAGGTACTTCACTCAGGACGATCATGAACAACCTGTCCGGAGAGGTGAAGATCTGCGGATCCTCTATCGGAGAGGTCACGGTTGCCACGACCAATGCGGACGGCTCTATGAGGGATCTGTCGGATATCCTTGCAGACTGCCGGACGGCATTTTCTGGATTGTCTGAATCTGAGAAGGCGGCAGCGGCTGAAAGTCTTGTCGGCAAGAATGCGATGTCCGGATTTCTGGCTCTGATGAACGCCGGGGAAGCGGATATCACCAAGCTTTCCAGTGCGATTGATAACTGTGATGGTTCTGCAGCAAGTATGGCCGAGACCATGAATGACAACCTTGCCGGTCAGCTGCAGATCCTGAAGTCTCAGCTGGAAGAATTGGCGATTTCCTTTGGTGAGCTGTTGATGCCTGCGATTCGGACGATTGTGGGTTGGATCCAGAAGTTTGTGGACTGGCTCAATTCGATGGATGAAGGTACCAGGAAGGTGATCGTGACGATTGCCCTGGTGGCGGCTGCAATCGGACCGATACTGATCATAGTCGGTAAAGTCATCTCTGCGGTCGGTACCATTATGACTCTGGTTCCGAAGCTGGCAGGTGTGATCAATGCAGCGAAGGGAGTATTTGCTGCATTCAATGCGGTATGCGCGGCGAATCCGTATGTGCTGATTATCGCAGCGATTGTTGCCTTGGTGGCAGCGTTCATTTATCTCTGGAACAACTGTGAAGAGTTCCGGCAGTTCTGGATCGACCTGTGGGAGAGCATCAAAGAGATCGCTATTGCCGTGTGGGAGGCGCTGAAGGCATTCTTCCAGGCGGCGTGGGAAGCAATCAAGACCACGGCTACAACAGTCTGGAATGCAATCAAGGATTTCTTCTCCGGGCTGTGGGAAGGCATCAAGAACATTTTCACGACGGTGGTGAACGCGATCAACACATTCCTGACTACGGCATGGAACACGATCAAAAATACCGTGACAACCGTGTGGAATGCGATAAAGACATTTTTCACGACAGTCTGGAATGGAATTAAGTCGGTTATCACTACGGTGGTAAATGCGATCTCCACCTTCCTGAGTACGGCGTGGAATGGGATCAAGACTGCGATCACTACGGTGCTGAATGCCATTAAGACAGCGGTTACTACGGTCTGGAACGGCATCAAGAATACGATCACAACTATCGTGAACGCAATCAAAAATGCAGTCACGACAGCCTGGAACAATATCAAGACTGCCGTATCCAATGCGGCAAACGCGATCAAGACCGGCGTGACGAATGCCTTTAATGCTATGCTGAACGGCATCAAAAATATCTGCGGAAATATTTATGGTGCAGTGAAGGGTGGCTTTGACAAGGCTATCGGCTTTATCAAGGGACTTGCTTCGCAGGCTTTCCAGTGGGGTGCTGACTTCATTGGAGGACTTGCAAAAGGCATTGAGAAGAGCCGGGGCATGATTGAGAACGCAATGAATGGTGTGACTTCTGATCTTACCATTACTCCGAGGGTGATGGCAGCTCAGGGTAGCTATTCCGGATCGGCTGCATCGAGCGGAGATCTGATCTCCGGAATCAATACAGCACTGAATACAGCTCTGGCCGGTGGAGGCGCTGCAGGGGATATCGTGATCCCGGTTTATATCGGCGGTGACATGATTGATGAGATTGTGGTTACGGCTCAGCAGAGAATGAATTTAAGAAGTGGAGGCAGGTAAGATGGCTCATTTGCAGTATCTTGTTTTTAACAATGAGAATATCCCGATGCCTGCCTCTTATTCTGTGAGTTTATCGGATGTGGAGGCAGACAGCGGAGGCGTGACGGAGGCAGGAACCACACAGAGGGATGTTGTCCGTGAAGGTGTGGTTCAGATCGGCGTGACCTTCAGGGTATCGAAGAAGTGGCTGAATAAGTTTTCGGCTTATAAGAAGCTGGCAAGCATTACGGTAGGATACCTGGATATGGAGACCATGAACATCGTAAACACGCAGATGTACATTGACGGGTATCAGGTGAAGCTGGTCAGCGATACATCGTATGGTTCACTCTGGGAGATATCTTTCACGTTGAAAGAATTTTGAAAAAAAAGTGTTGACTCCTACGTTACGTAATAGTTTATATTAACATTACCAAGCGAATGGAGGATATGCTAATGATGACAATACATGAAGTGAGCAAGCTTGCCGGGGTGAGTATACGCACTCTACAATATTATGACAAGATCGGTCTTTTGCATCCGACGGGATACACCGATGCAGGTTACAGGCTGTATGACGATGCAGATCTGGAACGCCTTCAGCACATATTGTTGTTTCGTGAGTTGGAGTTTCCTTTGAAGGACATCAAGGCGATCATAAACAGTCCTGATTTTGACAGAAGCACGGCATTAGAGCAGCAGATTGAACTGCTTCGGTTGAAGAAGGAACATATTGAGAATCTGATGAACTTTGCGCTTGGAATAAAATTGTTAGGAGTGAAGCATATGGATTTTAAGGCTTTTGATAGAAGTAAGCTGGATGAGTATTCCCGACAGGCCAAGGAACTATATGGCAATACGCCTGAGTACAAAGAGATGGAGGAAAAGCAGAAGAATCGTACAAAGGAAGAGGATAATATCCTTGCAGATAGATTTATGCTGCTTTTCAAGGAAGCTGGAGAGATGAGGAATACGGATCCGGCATCGCCTGAAGCACAGGATTTGGTGAAAAGGATACAAGCTTATATAACTGAAAACATGTACACCTGCTCAAATAAGATTTTGCGAGGCTTGGGTAAGATGTATTCAGGAGGCGGTGACTTTACAAAGAACATCGATGAGTATGGCGGAGAAGGAACTGCAGAGTTCGTGGATAACGCTATTCAAATCTATTGCGACAAGGCAGAATAAGCAAATCACATTTAGCTACTAAGAGGGTCGGGAAACCGGCTCTCTTTTCATGTCCGGAGGGAGGTGGTCATTTGTATCCGGTCAGCAATGCCTTTCTTGAAGCAGTGAAGGCGAATACAAGAAAATATTACTGGACCGGCAGGATCACAACGACTGCCGGAACAGTTTATGAGTTTGATCAGGATGATATGGTCAAGGGCAGCGGGTATATTACCAGTCAGTGCTGCGGATCCACAGAGATAGAACTGGGAACGGTTTATGCGGCTGAGATGGGGATATCGCTATTCTCCGAGATCAACCGGTATACGCTGGAAGATGCGAAGGTGGAGCTTTTCTATCACCTGCAGATAGCGGGTGGTTCTTATGAGAGGATCCCGATGGGAATCTTTGAAGTATCAGAGGCGAACAGGAAAGCTAAGTGCCTGGAGATCAAGGCCTATGATTACATGGTTCGCTTTGAGAAGGCTTTCACATCCTTTGAATCCATCGGTAACGCCTATGACTTTATGGTGCTCTGCAGTACGGCCTGTGAGGTGACGCTGGCTCAGGACAGGGCAACGATTGAGGCGATGCCGAACGGGACGGAGAACCTGTCCATCTATTCTGATAATGACATTGAGACTTACCGCGATGTGCTGTTCTATGTGGGACAGGTGCTTGGCGGTTTTTTCGTGATCAACAGAGCCGGGGAGCTGGAACTGCGGAAGTATGGGAATACGCCGGTGCTTACGGTAGAGAGGAAGCACAGGTTCTCTTCCAGCTTTTCGGACTTTATCACGAGATATACAGCGGTAAGTTCTACAAATCTTCGGACACAGATTGCGGAGTATTATGCGCTAGATCCGGATGACGGACTGACGATGAATCTGGGTGTGAATCCGCTTCTGCAGTTTGGCCTGGAAGAGACCAGACGGCAGTTGTGTGAGAATATCCTGGCTGATCTGTCGGTTGTAAACTATGTGCCGTTTGATTCAGATACCATCGGGAATCCGGCTTTGGATGTGGGTGATATCTTATCCTTTTCCGGAGGCCAGGCGGATGCAACGAAGTATGCCTGCATTACATCGAACAGCATAAAGATCGGCGGCAGGCAGAGTATCAAGTGCGTAGGAAAGAATCCGAAGCTGTCCCAGGCGAAGAGTAAGAATGATAAAAACATCTCCGGACTTCTGGCTCAGATTGAGGCAGGGAAGATCGGGATCCATACCTTCACAAATGCATCGGCATTCACGGTGGCGGATGTGGATACAAAGATCATTTCCATCGAGTTTGCTACGACGGAAGCGAGCCACGCACAGTTCTTCGGGCAGGTGATCGTGGATGTAACGGCTCAGCCGGTGACAAGGTCAGTGACCGCGTCCGGGGATGTAGTGATTCCTTCGGTGAATGTTGACGGGGTACCTGTGGATCCGGAAGATCCGGAGGAAGAGCCGGTGGTGATCGGCAGCACGGAAGAGCAGACGATAACGGTATCTCTTCC
>CANOCU010000119.1 GCA_947564645.1 uncultured Lachnospiraceae bacterium | reverse complement strand
TTAATGTACTTATGGGGCTCCGCAGGTCCGAGATCAATGGTGTAAAATATTCGGACGTAGATTATATCAACCGCACCTTAAAAGTGGAACGTCAGTTGGGGAGGATACATAATGCAGTAAAAGAAGACTTTGCCCCGAAAACTTTTACGAAACAGGAGGTGGGATTAAAGACAAAATCCAGTTACAGAGAGATTCCGATTCCTGATTATGTTTTTGAGGCAATCTTAAAGGAACGACAGGTTTATGAGAGAAACAGAAACCGTAGAAAGGGAGAGTTTCAGGATATGGATTATATCTGTTGTTCCAACTATGGCAGAGCAAGGAGCAAAGGGTTCCATTGCAGGTATTATAAACAGCTTCTTGCTGAAAATGGCCTGCCGGACATCCGCTGGCATGATTTGCGCAGTACATACTGCCCGCTCCTGCTAAAAGAGGCATTCAACCCCAAAGCGGTATCGAAGCTTATGGGACATGCCAAAGAACTCATAACTATGGACGTTTACGCCGATAATAAAGGTATCATAGCGGATGGGGTGCCGGAAATTGAGGAATATATGAAGGAGGTTTTACCGAACCTGAGAGAGATAGAAAATTTTAAAAAGGAACTGTTGGAGATTGTTGTAGATGTAAAAGAATTTCTTCCGGATGCAGGGTGACAGAAAGGATAAAAAGAACAAAAGTTCGATTTTGCATCTATACAAATTTAACGATTTGTGGTAAGATAAAAAGGCTCTTTGGTGCTGCCACGTCCGTATGGAATTACAGAGGTGCGCCAAGTTGCAAAAACAGCAAATTGTGAACGGGATTCGTCGTGGGCCTGTTTTTCCCTGATTTGAGTAAAAGCCACGACGAAAATAAAATGTTCCACGACGAATTTTTGTCCGATACGCGTCTTTTTTTACTATGAATTTTGGAGGTGGTATTTGTGCAAACTGCACAAAAAATGTTCGAACTTCACAGCGAATACAAGCCCACCGGCGACCAGCCCCAGGCCATAGAAGCCCTGGTGGGTGGGTTCCGGGAAGGCAATCAATTCCAGACTTTACTGGGTGTTACGGGCTCCGGCAAGACCTTTACCATGGCCAATGTGATTGCACAGCTTAACAAGCCGACTTTGGTAATAGCGCACAATAAGACATTAGCGGCTCAGCTCTATGGCGAGTTCAAAGAGTATTTTCCGAGTAACGCAGTGGAATATTTTGTGAGTTACTACGATTATTACCAGCCTGAAGCTTACGTGCCGTCTACCGATACCTATATCGCGAAGGACTCCTCGATCAATGACGAGATCGACAAGCTGCGCCTGTCCGCCACGGCCTCGCTGACGGAGCGGCGGGATGTGGTGGTGGTGGCCAGTGTGTCCTGTATCTACGGACTGGGCAGCCCGGAGGAGTATGCGGGTATGAGTATGTCCCTGCGTCCCGGTATGCAGAAGGACCGTGACGAGGTGATCCGGGGGCTGATCGAGATGCAGTATGACCGCAACGATATGGATCTGGACCGCTGCTGTTTCCGGGTGCGCGGAGATGTGGTGGAGGTGTATCCGGCACAGGGCGGCGACCACCTGATCCGCATCGAATTTTTCGGGGATGAGATCGACCGGATCGCTCTGACGGATCCGCTGACGGGACAGGTAAATGCCACGCTGGAGCATGTGATGATCTACCCGGCGTCTCATTATGTGGTACCCCAGGAGAAGATCAATATCGCCTGTGTGGAGATCGAGAAGGAACTGACCGAACGCGTGAAGTACTTTAAGAGCGAAGACAAGCTGTTAGAAGCGCAACGTATCTCGGAGCGGACGAACTTCGATATCGAGATGCTGCGGGAGACAGGGTTCTGTTCCGGCATCGAGAACTACTCCCGGCACCTGAACGGTATGGCGGAGGGTGAACCGCCGTTTACTTTGATGGATTATTTCAAGGATGACTTCCTTATTATTATAGATGAATCCCATATGACGATCCCGCAGATCCGGGGTATGTATGCGGGAGACAGATCGCGCAAGAATACGTTGGTGGATTATGGTTTCCGGCTGCCCTCGGCGCTGGATAACAGGCCGTTGAACTTCGGAGAGTTTGAACAGCATATCGACCAGATGCTGTTTGTGTCGGCGACGCCGTCGGAGTATGAGGCGTCTCACGAACTGTTTCGCACGGAGCAGATCATCCGGCCTACGGGGCTGCTGGATCCGGAAGTGGATGTGCGGCCGGTGGAAGGCCAGATCGATGATCTGATCTCGGAGGTCAACAAGGAAGTGGCGAGCCATCATAAGATCCTGGTGACGACGCTGACGAAACGGATGGCGGAGGACCTGACGGCCTATATGAGCGATGTGGGAATCCGGGTAAAGTATCTGCATTCCGACATCGATACGCTGGAGCGGGCGGAGATTATCCGGGATATGCGTCTGGACGTGTTCGATGTATTGGTGGGTATCAATCTGCTCCGTGAAGGTCTGGATATTCCGGAGATCTCCCTGGTGGCGATTCTGGATGCGGATAAGGAAGGATTTCTGCGTTCCGAGACATCCCTGATCCAGACCATCGGGCGTGCGGCGCGTAATTCGGAGGGCCATGTGATCATGTATGCGGATAATATGACGGATTCCATGCAGGCGGCTATCACGGAGACGAACCGCAGACGGGAAATCCAGCAGCGGTATAATCAGGAACATGGTATTACGCCGCAGACGATCCGGAAGGCGGTCCGCGATCTGATCAGTATTTCCAGGACGATCGCCAAAGAAGAACGGAAGTTTGAGAAGGATCCGGAATCCATGAGCAGGCAGGAACTGGAGAAACTGATCAAGGATGTGGAGAAGCAGATGAAGAAGGCGGCTGCGGACCTGAATTTTGAGGCGGCTGCAGAACTGCGTGACCGGATGGTGGAACTGAAGGGGAAGCTGCGGGATTTTGACAAAGAGTAGTGTGAGTAGTACTTCTGATCACTCGCAGTAAAGGCTGCTTCACAAAAATAGAAATACATGGAGGAAAGTATGTCAGACACAGTAAAGATGCGTCCCCGCGAATATATCAAGATCAGGGGAGCAAATGAACATAATTTGAAATCGCTGGATGTGGATATCCCGCGCAATGAGTTCGTGGTACTCACAGGGTTGTCCGGTTCCGGGAAATCTTCGCTTGCTTTTGATACGATTTATGCGGAGGGCCAGAGGAGATATATGGAGTCTCTGTCTTCTTACGCGAGACAGTTTCTGGGTCAGATGGAGAAGCCCAATGTGGAGCGGATCGAAGGGCTGTCACCGGCGATCTCTATCGATCAGAAATCTACCAACAGAAACCCTCGTTCCACGGTGGGAACCGTAACGGAGATTTACGATTACTTCAGATTGCTGTACGCCAGGATCGGGATTCCCCATTGCCCGAAGTGCGGCAGGGAGATCAGGCGGCAGACGGTGGATCAGATCGTGGATCAGATACTGGCGCTTCCGCAGGGGACAAGGATACAGCTGCTGGCGCCGGTGGTACGGGGCCGGAAGGGCGAACATGCCAAGGTGTTCGAGCGGGCCAAGAGAAGCGGCTACGTGCGCGTGCGTGTGGACGGGAATCTGTATGAGCTGTCGGAAGAGATCAAGCTGGAGAAGAATATCAAGCATAATATAGAGATCGTGGTGGACCGCCTGGTGGTGAAAGAGGGCATTGAGCGGCGTCTGACCGATTCGATCGAGAGCGTGTTTGCGTTGGCGGAAGGACAGATGGTATTGGATGTGATCGACGGGGAGCCGATCAATTTCAGCCAGAGTTTTGCCTGCCCGGACTGCGGGATCAGCATCAGCGAGATCGAACCGAGAAGCTTCTCCTTCAACAACCCCTTCGGCGCCTGCCCGGAGTGCTTCGGCCTGGGGTATAAGATGGAATTTGACCTGGAATTGATGATACCGGACAGGAGCCTCAGTCTGAATGAGGGCGCCATTGCCGTGATGGGATGGCAGTCCAGTAAGGACAAGGGCAGCTTCACCAATGCGCTCCTGCAGGCTCTGGCCAAAGAGTATAAGTTCAGTATGGATACGCCTTTTGAGGAACTGCCGCAGAAAGCACAGGATGCGATCTGTTACGGTACGAATGGGAAGAAGGTTGAGGTTTATTATGAAGGGCAGCGGGGCAAGGGCGTCTATCCGGTGGCCTTCGAGGGTCTGATCAGGAATATGGACCGGAAATACCGGGAGACGGGATCGGATATGATCAAGCAGGAGTATGAATCTTTCATGCGTATCACACCCTGTAAGGAATGCGGCGGGATGCGTCTGAAAAAGGAGTCTCTGGCCGTGACCGTCTGTGATAAGAATATTTATGAGATCACTTCCATGTCCATTACGAAGCTTCATGCTTTTATCGGGGATATGGAGCTGACACCGCAGCAGCAGCTGATCGGCAGAAGAATCCTGAAAGAGATCCGTGCCAGGGTCGGTTTCCTGATGGAAGTCGGTCTGGACTATCTGTCTTTATCCAGGGCTACCGGCTCGCTCTCCGGCGGAGAGGCGCAGCGGATCCGTCTGGCGACTCAGATCGGTTCCGGCCTGGTGGGGGTGTGCTATATTCTGGATGAGCCCAGTATCGGTCTGCATCAGCGGGACAATGACAAGCTGATCGCGGCGTTGAAGAACCTGAAGGATATGGGCAATACGCTGTTGGTGGTGGAGCATGACGAGGACACCATGTTCGCCGCGGATCATATCGTGGACATCGGACCGGGGGCGGGATCCCACGGCGGAGAAGTGGTGGCCCAGGGGACGGCGGAGGAGATCATGCAGGTGGAGGAGTCCATCACGGGCCAGTATCTGAGCGGCAGACTGCGGATCCCTGTGCCGGAGAAGAGAAGGAAGCCCACCGGCTATCTGAAAGTGAAGGGCGCCCAGGAGAACAATCTGAAGAAAATAGACGTTAAGATCCCTCTGGGGATCATGACCTGTGTGACGGGCGTATCGGGATCCGGCAAGAGCTCACTGGTCAATGAGATTCTCTATAAGCATCTGGCGCGGGACTTAAACAGGGCGCGGTGCATTCCCGGCAGACATACGGGAATCGAAGGGATTGATCAGCTGGATAAGGTAATTGACATTGACCAGTCGCCGATCGGCAGGACGCCCCGATCGAATCCGGCTACCTATACGGGGGTATTCGACCAGATCAGGGATCTGTTTGCCTCCACCCAGGACGCCAAGGCCAGAGGCTACAGCAAGGGGCGGTTCAGTTTCAATGTGAAGGGCGGCAGATGCGAGGCCTGCGGCGGCGACGGTATCATCAAGATCGAGATGCATTTCCTGCCGGATGTGTATGTGCCCTGCGAGGTCTGCGGCGGCAAGCGTTATAACCGCGAGACGCTGGAAGTAAAATACAAAGGTAAGAATATTTATGACGTGCTGGATATGACGGTGGAGGAGGCTATGCCCTTCTTCGAGAATCTGCCGTCGATCCGCAGGAAGATAGAGACCCTTTACGATGTGGGGCTTTCCTATGTGAAGCTTGGGCAGCCCTCCACGACGCTGTCCGGCGGGGAAGCGCAGCGGATCAAGCTGGCTACGGAGCTGAGCAAGCGCAGCACGGGCAAGACCATTTATATTCTGGACGAGCCTACTACCGGACTGCACTTTGCCGATGTACACAAGCTGGTGGACATTCTGCATAAGCTGGCGGAGGGCGGCAATACGGTGGTGGTCATCGAACACAATCTGGATGTGATCAAGACCGCGGATTACATTATCGATATGGGGCCCGAGGGCGGCGAGGGCGGCGGTACCGTGATCGCCGAGGGCACACCCGAGAAGGTGGCAGAGAATCCTGTATCCTATACCGGCATATATATTAAGAAGATGTTGGAGAAGGCAAGGAACAGGAAGTGATCTGCGGATGCTGTGCAGCCGGATGTTCTATAAATAATTGATATTCTGTGCAGCCGGATGTTCTATAAACAATTGATATTCTGTGCAATGCAGAGATATACGGATACAAAGATACAGGAAGCGGATCTTAATGCCATGAAACGACGGATCTATGACATGAATTGCTTCCTGTCATCCTTCATGACGATACGCAGACCGACGATATAATAAATATAGCAAATATCCTGCCTGCGCAGAGTGCCTGACCGGCAGGAGGCATGAGCGGGCAGCATCGTAATGTCTGAGTAAGCTGAGAGGCAAATTTGCGCGTTAAGCAGGAATGGAGGATTTTTATGAATATCGGTATGCATGGATTTGGCAGTTCTGTTTTCGGCAGCGGTCTTCTGACCATGGGACGCGGCCTCAAGAGCACACAGCAGAAGATGGAACGGCAGGAAGCGCGGGACAGGCAGGTTGCCTTCTTCGAGAACCAGAAGGAGAATCTGAAAAATGTAAAGTGTGAGACGGTGGAGGAGATCGCCAGGAAACTGGAACTCTTTCATTCCTATGAAGATCAGATCAAGGCGGCGAAGATGGCCTATAACAACGAACAGATGTGGCATATGATGGACGAGTCGCAGGAGATCGGAGAGAAGATCGCTGAGGCGGTGGAGAAGAGCAAGCCCAAGACGCCAGAAGAGAGATTGGAGGACCTTGCGGAAGAGGCTGCCGGCATGGAGAGCGGCAGCGGTATTCTGGATGATCTGGACGAGGCGTTGGAAGAAGCTCTGGAGCTCCAGGAAGAGATGCAGGACATGCAGGAAGTTCAGCCAGAGATACAGGATATGCGGCAGGAGATACAGGAGGCTCAGCCGGACAGGACGCCGGAGGAACTGCAGAAGGCGGCGGAGAATCTGTCAGAGGCGGAAGCGGGGCTGTACCGTCCATTCGATATTAAGATATAACCTGATCATTGCCGGATCCGTGTTCTGCCCTGTTTTTCCATGGTCAGACATATAGTAAACGACATAACAAATTTCTGTTTCCGGCTCTTGCAGGAGCCATATAC
>CANOCU010000118.1 GCA_947564645.1 uncultured Lachnospiraceae bacterium | reverse complement strand
TGGGCGGGAAAGCCATTTTAAGGCTTTCCCGCCTTGATTACCCATCAGCAAAGACGAGCGAGATCAAGAATCTATAACTTTTCATACAATTATTACCGTAAAACAGTATCATATTATGGCTTTTGATGGGATTCCGTAGTAGCTTTCCAGCCTGCGATCTTTATATACTGCAGCTTTTTCAATATTCATGGTATTGTTCCTCCAATCTTTTTTAGTGTGCTCCTGCTTTCTCCATCTTCTTAACTTCTTTAAAGCAGTGCAGCTGGCGGCCACCCTCTTACATGAAATGGCCCGCCTTTACAATCTCGTGCATGATATTCAGGACGTAAGCAACAACGGCTATTAGCGCAATATGAAGTTGAAATTTTTTCCAGCACTACTGCAGTAGTATTGACAAGCCGATAAGAAAGGTGTAATATGTGACCAGATAGAAACTACTGCAGTCTTATAGAAGGGAGAAAGTTTGGAAGTAAAGCCTGGAAGCAAACTTCCATTACGAGAGATAACAATGGATATGAAACTTTTCGATTCAGTATTGCAAATGAGCATTTCGGGGGCTGCTTTCATTATGGCGGTCGTGCTGATCCGTGTGGCGGCGATCCATAAACTGCCGAAAAAGACGTTTCTTATTTTATGGGAACTGGTGATGGTACGACTGCTCATCCCGTTTTCGATTCCGTCAATGTTCAGTGTCTACACATTGGTAACGCACAACCTATCTTCTGCGGCATTGCTGGAGATAGAAACACAACACAACATTCCCGCCATACAGGGGCTGTCCGTTGCCACACAGAAAGCAACTAAGCCGCCGGCGGATCTCTCATCATCCGTTTCCATGTGGTTTATTGTATGGTGTACAGGAATGATACTGCTCGCGCTGTTTTTCGTATTATCTTATCTGCGCTGCCTGATCGAATTTCGGACGGCTTTACCCGTCCACGATCATGCCGTAGAAATGTGGCTGGAAAAACACCCATTGAAACGTCCGGTCCTGGTAAGGCAATCTGACCGGATTTTTGCCCCGTTGACTTATGGCATTTTCCGTCCGGTTATTTTAATGCCGAAAAAGACGGACTGGAAAAATGAAACGCAGCTGCACTATGTCCTCTCCCACGAGTATGTGCATATCTGCCGTTATGATACTGTCGCAAAGTTGATCGCCACACTTGCCCTTTGCATTCACTGGTTCAACCCTTTTGTATGGCTGATGTATCTTCTGTTTAACCGTGATCTGGAACTGGCCTGTGACGAAAGTGTTATACGGCAATTTGGAGAAGGATCAAAATCCGCCTATTCGCGAATGCTGATCGACATGGAAGCAGCGAAGAGCGGGCTATTGCCATTTTGTAACAGTTTCAGTAAAAATGTGATCGAAGAAAGGATCACAGCGGTCATGAAAATGAGAAAAACATCATTATTTGCATTTTGCATCGCCGCAGTTCTCATTGCCGGCGTAACTGCCGCTTTTGCGACTTCCGCAGCGGATAGCAGCAAAGAAAGCAATACGATCCATAACACGGATTTTACCGATGAAGAATTTGATCAATTGCTCGCCCTGCAATTTGACGGTTACGAAGATATGAGTGTCTCGGAATTTCAAAATAAAGTATGGAAATTAACAGACACGAAAGAATATCGTAACTTGTTGGAGCGGTTCTCTCAAAATACTGCGCTCTATGAACAAAAGGACAGTAACGAGACCGCGTCTTTTCTGTTTTACACGATAGAACCCCTCACGGCTGAAAGGTGGCAGACACGGGATTTTGGCGGATACGTAACAGCTGATCATCCCGGCGCTTCTGATAATGCCATGCTGGAATTTGTTTTCAGCCTCACCATTCAAAACGCGGATACGCTTACGGTCGGCGCGTATAACGCCGCACGTTTGGGCATCTCAAACGGGTTAAAGACGCTCTTGCAGGACAAAACGGAAGAACAGTTACAAAGTAATGCATTTATGCAGGAAGCAATTCAGGAAAAGATCGATCAACTGAATGCACAATGGAACACAGATCGCCTGCAATTCTCCGTGGATTATTCCTACCGCCCCCTCTCGAAACCGGACGCGGGAACAGAGGAACGGGAAAAGATACCGCCAGAACAGGAATCCCGGGAATATCCTGACGGCACGCAGGAAGATTACCGCTCTTTACTGAATCTGAAAACAACCGATTACCGGAGCAGGTCAGTCGCAGATTTTAATATGGATCTGCTGGAATGGGCAAATGAAGATTATGAACGGATGGAACGGATCAATCGTGATATTGCCTGGCAGGACTTTTCCGTAAATTTAAACAGTGACGAGCTTTCTTTTGTAGCATTGACCGCATGGCTTTCCGGAGTGGAAAATGCAAAATATGTACAAAGTAATTATACGGGACGGCAGGAGGAAGACCCCGGCCATAATCGATATCTGCCGTCAAAAACAACGGAAGAAAACGGATACGGCGCATGGTGCGATCTGTTCTACCAGTTTTCCTATCACATCGCAGACAAACAGACGCTCACTGTCGGGGAGCGTGACGATCGCATCGGCAATATGATGAACGAGATCCAGGATTTCTGGAACAGAACCGATATAGAAGAAATGTTAAGTATGACAGAAGATGATATTGTAAGCAGGCTGAAAGCCATCGCGGCAGAATACAGTAATGCCGACATTACCATTACAATTCTTGAAGATTTTACAGGTTTTGAGAAAATGGACGAACGAAACAGGCTTTAAACAACTTTCCGAGACCGTCATAGGTTCTGCGGCTAAGGAGCGCCCCCAGACAGACCGGATTTGAAACGGACAAGGCTCATACGTAACTTTCTGTCATTGATTCAATACAATGGCATTCACCAAAGTCATTCTCGCCGGAGTATGGGGGTATGGTTTCCTTAAAAACGTCTTGTCTCTTTCAACTCCTGGTACAACATTCTGTAGTTGTCATAGCGCACCCGGCTGATCCTGCCCGCCTCCACAGCATCCTTCACACCGCAGGAAGGTTCGCTGATATGAGCACACCCACTGAATCTGCAGTACGGTTCGTACTGCGCAAATTCCGGATAGTAGGAGCTAAGTTCTTCCTTCGTGATCTCTGCTATAGCAAGAGAAGTAAAGCCCGGCGTATCAACAATATAAGTCTTTTCTCCAAGCGCAATGATCTCCGAATGCCTGGTCGTATGCCTGCCACGTTCTATCTTGGCGCTAATCGCTCCCGTCTCCATATTGGCCATCGGAGCCAGCCGGTTGATCAGAGAAGACTTGCCCACTCCGCTGGGCCCCGCCACCGTGGTGGTCCTGCCGTTTAATGCCTGTCTGACTTCCTCCAGACCTTCCTTCGCCAATGCACTGATAAACATAACACGATAGCCGCAGCGCTCATAGGCTTCCCGCAATGCAGCTTTCTCTTCCGGCGTGGCGATATCCTGCTTGTTGAAGCAGATGATGACCGGAAGATTCTGCCGCTCCATCCGGATCAAAAATCGGTCGAGGAGATTAAAGTTCGGATCCGGTTTGACGATCGCAAAGATGATGAGCGCCTGATCCACATTGGCCACCGCCGGTCGCAGCAAAACACTTTGGCGCGGCAGTATCTCCCGGATATTTCCAAGCATCTGCTCCTCATCCAGAAGATCCACCTGCACGTTATCCCCTACAAGCGGCTTTATCCGGTCCTTCCTGAAGATTCCCCTGGCCTTGCACTCATAGATTCCTCTGCCTTCCACATGGACATAGTAGAATCCTGCTATTCCCTTAATGATCTTGCCCTGCATCTATCCGTCCTTATTCCTGCGTAAAACTGATATCTCTTCGTACCGTTCTGTCTTCCGAGACAGCATCCGTGGTTACGGTTTCTCCTGTATTGGGATCTGTCGTCGTTGTCGCCTCTTTCTCCACCCGAAACGTAAAGGTGATCACACCCGTCGGAGACTTGATCCCTGTATAATTAACTGCCACCGGGAATGATGCGGTCTGTGTACTCAGAAGCTGTGTCCCGTCTGCCGTCGTGACCGTAACATTGACCGTCATGCCACTCTGGTAATCCGGATCTTCCGTCGGAGCCACGATCCCTTCCGTATACCGGTAGGTGGCCGCCTCCGGTCCTGTACTGATCGCTATATCAATCGCTGTTCCCTGATCCACATAAGATCCGACAGAGTAGCTCTGAGAACATACCTTCCCTGTCAATGAGGCATCCTCATTGCTCACCGAAGTCACGTTACCCACCGGCAATCCAAGCTCTGTCAGCGTTACCGTGGCATCCATCTCTTCCATTCCGATCAGATTAGGCACCCTGACTTTATTCTCATCCGCCCCCTGGCTGATCCGGATCGTAACGGACGAACCCGGAGGTGCCGTCGTACCTGCTTCCGGCGATTGTGAGATAACATAGCCGTTCTGGACGGTATGATCATATCCCTCCGTTGCATTGACTACAAAGCCTTCCTTCTCCAGGATGGAGGTCGCCTCCTCTTTTGATTTACCGGTTGCCGTCGGAACTTTGACTCCCTCCGGACTTTCTGCCACAGTCAGAATAATCACCGTTCCTTTATCCAACATCAGTTTTTCCTGATCATCACCCGTCGCAGCACCGCCTTTAACACTCGCACGCAGAACAGTACCGGCTTCATGCGCTACGGTCTGCTCATAACGTATCTCAGGCGTCAATCCCAGTTCCAGAAGAGCCCTCTTGGCCTCATCCACATTCATCCCTGCGACTTTGATCATTTCCACCTGCTCTGCAGTTTCTTCCTGTACTGACTTATTCTCCTCTTCTACACCAAACTGAAATATGCCGATCGCTCTGCCCACTACGAAAATAACGATACAGCCGACAAGAAGCGCTGCCACCACAGCCAGAATTGTCGTTATCCTCTCCATTTTGGGATCGTAATCCTCATCTTCGTCATCCCAATCTTCCTCCTCGTCTTCGTCCTCTTCCTCATCCTCCGCCTCATAGGCACGCATATTGTCCTTCTTCAGGCGCATCGCCTCTTCCATGGAATCACGCCGGTCAGACTGTCTCTTGATCTGCGCCATATCCCTGTCCGTGATCATCCTGGTGGAAGCCTCCTCATCGGGATCGACAAGCTTGACAAAATCCTCATCCGGGTTGATCAGCGACTGCTTTAAATCAATGATCAGTTCCGGCATGGACTGATATCTTCTATCCGGACTCTTCTGGCAGCATTTACACACGATCTGTTCCACGCTGATGGGAATCTCCGATACATACTCCCTCGGAGAAGGCATCTCCTCCTGAATATGTTTGATCGCGATCGCCACCGTTGTCTCACCGTTAAAAGGAACCCGGCCCGTCAACATTTCAAACATGGTAATGCCCAGCGAATAGATATCACTCTTCTCATCACTGTAACCGCCTCTGGCCTGTTCCGGTGAAGTATAATGCACCGATCCCATCACATTGGATGTGATCGTATTACTGGTAGCCGCCTTGGCAATACCGAAATCCGTTACCTTGACCTTACCTTCTTTAGAAATAATGATATTCTGTGGTTTGATATCCCTGTGGATAATATGGTTATTATGGGCCGCCTCTAACCCCATGGATACCTGGATCGCAATACTCACTGCCTCCTTGACAGACAGTCTCGCCTTCCTCTCGATATACTTCTTGAGGGTAATTCCCTCCACTAACTCCATAACAATATAATAAATGCCGCTCTCTTCCCCCACGTCATATACATTGACAATATTGGGATGCATAAGACCTGCCGCCGCCTGTGCTTCCACCCTGAACTTGGACACGAAATTAGCATTCTCACTAAATTCCTGCTTCAATACTTTTACAGCCACAAATCGATTCAATTTATAATCTTTTGCTTTATATACATCTGACATACCACCGGTACCGATCCGTTCCAATATCTCGTACCGGTCGCCTATCATCATACCTATCTTAATCATGTTCCACCTCGTCTGCTAACGGCTCGATGACAATAACTGAAATATTATCCTTACCGCCATTTTGATTGGCCACCCTCACCAACTCCTCTACTCTGTCCTTAAGACTGCCACCGCCTTTCAAAATGCGATGTATCGTCTCGTCGTCCATCATATTTGTCAATCCATCAGAACAAAGTAAAACCATATCCCCCATCTGAAGTTCCAGATTAAAAAAGTCCGCCTCTACATAATCTCTGGCACCGATCGCCCTGGTAATGATATTCTTATCAGGATGATTCCTGGCAGACGCCCGGTCAATACCTCCCATACGGACCATTTCCTCCACCAGAGAATGATCCTTCGTAACCTGCCTGATCCTGTCATTGACGATATAGAGCCTGCTGTCGCCCACATTGGCCACTTCCAGATACCTGCCGATACAAGTTGCAATGACCATAGTCGTCCCCATACCGCTGCAGGAAATATCTTCTCTGGCTCTCCTGCGAATCAGGGTGTTCGCTCTCTCAATAGCCCTGCCTAAAATCCTGACAGGGTTCTTCTCAAAAGAAGCCTCTATCTCTTCCACCACAGTCTCCACCGCATAACGCGACGCAAAATCACCGGCATTATGGCCGCCCATACCATCCGCCACAATAAACACATTAGGCAGATTACCGACAGGAACCTCTGAAAGATAAATAAAATCCTGATTCAGTTGTCGCTTCCTTCCTATATCCGTTGTAGCATAGGACCTAACCACTGTACCTTCCCCCTGTTTTACGACGTCCTTTTAAGCATAAAGCCATCTTCAATGATATCTTGAATATTCTACCATAATAGGAAAAAAAGGACAAGTTGTATAATTGCCCTCATCAAAAGTAAAGCCGCGCGCCTGGCTGTTACGCGAATCCGTCTCATTTCTATATTGTATCCATATATTTCCGCATTCATTCTGGTCTTGTTCCACGCAGAAGAACAAAAATACACAAAAACACCCGGTAAATACCGAGTGTTTCCGATGGACCAGACGGGAGTCGAACCCGTGTCCAAAAGCCCATTCCCTGTCCTTCTAC
>CANOCU010000117.1 GCA_947564645.1 uncultured Lachnospiraceae bacterium | reverse complement strand
GTTTATAGTAAAAATTTGCAGAAAATTTCTGGAAAACCTACGAAACATTGGACATTGTTTGATTTTT
Organism: uncultured Lachnospiraceae bacterium; assembly: GCA_947564645.1. GTDB lineage: Bacteria > Bacillota > Clostridia > Lachnospirales > Lachnospiraceae > UBA3282. The sequence goes on along the minus strand of CANOCU010000117.1, from coordinate 7,534 downwards.
GTGCTATCGTAGATTAATGTGATAAAGTATATATATGTCATAAATATAACATCTTTTTAAGAGTAAAGGAGTTTTAACTATGTTTAAGTACATCGTTAAAAGAATTGTTCTGGGGATCGTGACGATCTGGGCGGTGGCAACACTGACCTTCTTTCTGATGAACATGGTGCCGGGCGGTCCGTTTCTGTCAGAGAAAGCGATAAGTCCCCAGGCGACGGCTGCATTGGAGGCGAAGTACGGCCTGGATAAGCCGATGTCACAGAGATATTTTACTTATATGACAGACGCCCTGAAGGGAGATTTTGGTGACAGTTTAAAACAGAGGGGGCGTACGGTTACATCTATCATTACATCAAGATTTCCGGTATCCGCAAGGCTTGGTGGTTCCTGTGTTCTGGTTTCTATGATTCTCGGTATCCCGCTTGGGTGTATTGCAGCATTAAAGAGAGGTAAATTTGCGGATTCGCTGATCAGCGTGGTGGCTACCTGTGGTATCGCGGTGCCGAGTTTCGTGATCTGTACGGTGCTTATGTACTTTTTGGGTGTAAAACTGGCGATTTTGCCGACCATCGGGCTTGACAGTATAAAACATTATATCATGCCGGTGGCAGCGCTTTCTTTCTATCCCACGGCTTACATCATGAGACTGATGCGTTCTTCCATGCTGGATGTGTTGGGGCAGGATTATATGCGGACAGCGCGGGCGAAGGGACTTGCGGGCGGCGTTATCCTGTTTAAACATGCGCTGCGCAATGCGATCCTTCCGGTCATCACTTACGTGGGACCGATGCTTGCCTACACAATCACCGGAAGTTTTGTGGTGGAGAAGATCTTCGTTATTCCGGGACTTGGCGGAGAGTTTATCAAGGCGATCAACGGGCGTGACTACACGATGATCATGGGAACTACGATCTTCTTAGCTACCCTCGTGATTATTATGAATGTGTTTGTGGATATCGCTTACAAGATCGTCGATCCGCGGATAAAATTGAAATAAAGTAGAAAGGCACAATGATAAAATGAAAGAGAATGCTTTAAGTTTTCAGTTAAAACTAAAACCTGAAGATTTCATTCCCGCTACGGAGGAAGAAAAACAAAGTCAGGTCATCATGCGTGAGAGCGTGAGCTTCTGGAAGGACGGTATGCGGCGCCTGCGCAAAAATAAAGTGGCGATGGTCTCTCTGGTCGTTATTATTTTAGTCATGATCTTTTCTTTTATCGTTCCGATGTTTTATCCCTACAGCTACAAGGAGCAGATCAAGGGAGCAAACAATCTGGGACCGATGGAATATTCGGCAGGAGAACAGGAGAGGATCGACGCCGGCGAGAAAGTATTTCCCCATATTTTCGGGACGGATAAGATGGGGCGTGACTACGCGATCCGCGTGATGATGGGAAGCCGTATTTCCCTGCTGGTCGGCCTGATCGCGACAGGAATCATCCTGATCATCGGTTCCATCTATGGTTCTGTGGCGGCGTTTTTCGGCGGCTGGGTGGATCTGATCATGATGCGTATCGTGGACATTATCTACACGATTCCGGATATTCTGCTGATCGTGCTGTTGAAGTTTGCGTTAGATGATCCTCTGACCCAGCTTGCGACAGTGCCCGGCTTTAGCTGGATCAATGTGGTGGGCAGCAACCTGATCAGTATTTTCCTGGTGTTCGCGCTGCTCTACTGGGTCGGTATGGCGAGAATGGTGCGAAGCCAGATACTGACATTGAAAGAGAGCGAGTATGTCACGGCGGCGAGGGCGCTGGGCGTGGGCAACGGCAGGATCATCAAAAAGCACCTTCTGACAAACTGTATCGGTACACTGATCGTGACGACGACTCTGCAGATCCCGTCCTCCATTTTCACGGAGAGCTTTTTGAGTTTCCTGGGTATGGGCGTGGCAGTGCCGCTTCCTTCCCTCGGTTCCCTTGCCTCCGATGCGATCAACGGTATGGGCACCTACCCGCATCTGTTGTTTATTCCGGCGATTCTGATCAGTCTGATCATTCTGAGCTTTAACCTGTTTGGTGACGGCCTGCGGGATGCATTCGATCCGAAGCTGAAAAATTAGAAGGAGAGGGTGAAAAATGGCAGAATATCTTGTTGATATAAAAAATGAACGGCTTTCTTTCTTTACGCCTGCGGGAGAAGTGAAGGCATTGAACGATGTCTCCATCCATCTGGGAGAGGGAGAGGTGCTGGGCATCGTGGGGGAGAGCGGCTCCGGCAAATCCGTTACCGCGTACTCTCTGATGGGGCTGACGGCGCATCCCGGAAAGCTGCTGGGCGGCAATCTCAACTTTAATGGACATCAGATTGAAAATATGACGGAGAAGGAGATGCGTAAGATCCGCGGTAATGAGATATCCATTATCTTCCAGGATCCTATGACAAGCTTAAATCCGGTTTATACAGTGGGCAATCAGATCATGGAAGTGATCCGTCTTCACACGGATAAGACAAAACAGGAGGCAAAAGAGCGGGCAAAGGAATTGCTTGAGCTGGTAGGTATCAATGAACCTGAAAAACGTCTGAAACAGTATCCTCATGAATTGTCCGGCGGTATGCGGCAGCGTGTGATGATCGCCATCGCACTTGCATGTGAACCAAAGCTCCTGATCGCGGATGAGCCGACAACGGCGCTGGATGTGACGATCCAGGCGCAGATTCTGGAACTGATGATGGAACTGAAAGAAAAACTCGGCATGGCAATCATTATGATTACCCATGACCTGGGCGTGGTTGCAAGCATGTGCGAGAGGATTGCGGTTATGTATGCCGGAAAAATCATAGAGTATGGCACGGCTGACGATATCTTCTATCATCCGAAGCATCAGTATACAAAGGGGTTGATCCGTTCTATTCCGAGACTGGATACAAAAGAACATGAGAGGCTTATACCCATCGAGGGAACGCCTGTGGATATGCTGAATCCGCCGAAGGGCTGTCCCTTCGCGCCAAGATGTGATGAAGCGATGAAGATCTGTCTCCGTGAGATGCCGCCTGTTACGGAATTCGGGGAAGTGCATTATACACAGTGCTGGCTGAACCAGAAAGAAGAAATGGAGAAAGGAGCATCCCATGAGTGAACATTTTATTGAAGTAGAACATCTTCGCCAGTATTTCCCGGCGGGAGGTTTCGGCAGTAAGAAAAAATATGTGCGTGCGGTGGACGATGTATCTTTTTTCATCAATAAAGGAGAAACACTCGGCCTGGTAGGTGAATCAGGCTGTGGTAAGACAACGACCGGACGTACCATGCTGCGCCTTTATGAGCCTACGGACGGCAGATTTACGTTTGACGGCGATGTGGTATTTGATGTGGCAAAAAAAGAATTTCCGAATATGCTGCCTTTCCGGAAACGGATGCAGATCGTATTTCAGGATCCTTATGCAAGCCTTGATCCCCGTATGACGGTGGGTGATATCGTAGGGGAAGCGATCGATGTGCATAAACTCGCAAAGGATGATAAAGAGCGCTATGACATGATCATTCACATGCTGGAAAGGGTAGGGCTCAACTCCGAACATGCAAACCGTTATCCCCATGAGTTTTCCGGCGGACAGAGGCAGCGTGTCGGCATTGCCAGGGCGCTTGCGGTAAATCCGGAGTTTATTGTCTGTGATGAACCGATCTCTGCGCTGGACGTTTCGATTCAGGCACAGGTTATCAATATGTTTGAAGACCTGCAGGAGCAGATGGGGCTGACCTACCTGTTTATCGCCCATGATCTCTCGGCCGTAAAACATATATCAAACCGTATCGGTGTGATGTATCTGGGCAGGATGGTAGAACTTGCGGACAGCTACAAGCTGATCGACAGACCGCTCCACCCCTACACAAAGAGTCTGATCTCGGCTATCCCGATCGCCGATCCGAAGCAGGCCAGAAAGAGCAATCGTATTGTTTTGGAGGGCGATGTGCCGAGTCCGTTAAATCCTCCTTCTGGCTGTACATTCCGTACCAGGTGTCCTTATGCCACCGCAGAATGTGCGGAGAAGGTGCCGGAGTGGAAAGAAATTGAGAAGGATCATTTTGCGGCTTGTCATAATATAGATAAAATAAACTGAAAAACAGGATTGACAAACGCTATGAAATATGGTAACACTGAAAAGTGATACACTTTTTTAATAATAAATAATAAGGAGGAAACATTATGAAAAAAAGAGTAGCAGCTCTTTTTCTGGCAGCAGTTATGGTTGTCAGCGTGACGGCATGTGGCAATTCTTCAACTGAAGAACCCGCGGCACCGAGCGAGAGCGCCGGTGAGACAGCAGAATCCGGCGATGATACTGCAGCAGAATCTGACGGGGGGGCAGCTTCCACAGGTGAGAAGGTTCTTTCCGTACAGATCGGACCTAACCCTGAGACACTGGATCCCGCACTGAACAGCGCGGTTGACGGCGGTAACATGATCTTACACACTTTTGAGTGTCTTCTGACAGTTGACGAGGAGGGCAAACTTGCTCCCGGACAGGCTGAGAGCTGGGAAGTATCCGAGGATGGCCTGACATGGACATTCCATCTGAGAGACGGCCTGAAATGGTCCGACGGTTCCGACCTGACAGCAAACGATTTTGTATACAGCTGGCAGCGTGTCTGCGATCCCAACGTGGCAGCTCCCTATGCAGAGACAGTTCTCAGCATGGTAGAGGGTTATGAGGATGCTATCGCAGGCGATATCACAAAGCTGAACGTGGTGGCGGTAGATGATTCCACACTGGAAGTACATCTGACATCTGCATGTTCCTACTTCGGTTCCCTGGCGGCATTCGCTACCTTGAGCCCTGTACAGCAGGCGACAGTAGAGGCGAACGGCGATGCGTGGGCAGTAGATGCAGACACTTATGTCTGCAACGGTTCTTTCTACATTTCCGAGTGGGTTCCCGGTTCTTATATTATGTGCACAAAGAACCCCAACTACTGGAATGCGGACGCTATTAAACTGGATGCGATCAAGTTTAACCTGATCGAGGATGCTAACGCTTCCTACAGCGCATACCAGACAGGCGAAGTTCTGTTCATCAAGGACGTTCCGACAGAGGAGATCCCTTCCCTGGAAGGCAATCCTGAGTTTTATGTTGATCCGATCATCGGAACTTACTACCTGAGCTTAAATACACAGAAAGCTCCTTTTGACGACGCTAACGTTCGTAAAGCGTTAAGCCTTGCGATCGACCGCGAATATGTGGCGAATACCCTGATGCAGGGAACTTATTCCCCGGCGTCCAACTTCATGGGTCCGGGCTGGATCGATACGGACGGATCTGAGTTTATTGACAATGCAAACGGCGGACAGCCCTATATTGATACGGCAAACTACGAGGCAAATCTGGAGGAGGCGAAGAAGCTCCTTGCGGACGCAGGTTATCCTGACGGCGAAGGTTTCCCGGCTATCACCTACAGCACCAACGATGCAGGTTACCACAAAGTGGTTGCTGAGTATCTGCAGCAGGCGTGGGCTGAGCTTGGTATCACGCTCGACGTAGATATCGTTGAGTGGGCAAGCTTCACACCGATGAGACGTAACGGCGACTACGAAGCATCCCGTAACGGCTGGGTGGGCGACTACTCCGATCCTTCCAACATGCTGGATCTGCTGTACTCCACAAACGGCAACAACGACGGTAAGTTCAACAACGCTGAGTACGACGCTGCTATGGATATCTCCAGAACAACTCTGGACGCTGCAGAGCGTTCCGAGGCACTGCACAAAGCAGAGGATATCCTGATGGATCAGGCAGGCTGCGTGCCGGTTGCTTACTACAATGACTTCTGGCTGCAGAGCAGTAAGATCACAGGTATGTGGCATTCCGCATACGGTTACTGGTACTTCATGTATGCAGATATTGCTGAATAAGGTGCAGACTGTAAATATAAAATAATATAAAGTATAAAAACCCCCGCATTTTAACAGATGCGGGGGTTTTGAAGTGTGTGCTTTGTGGTGTGCATTTTTAATTTTTAAATAATATTTGGCATTTCTTTCCAGCCTTCCAGTCCCGCAGATACAGATCGCAGACCGCTTAGTGTAAGAGAATCTTGTCCAGAAATATTTGTATCAAAATAAAATCCGTAAGAACCATAAACAAGAACTTTGCCGGTTTCCATTATGATACGGATATTATGCATCAGAGTATGAATGGAAGGTCCTCCCTTAGCCATACAGGCGGCATTGGGTACATGAATATGATTTAATATATCTGCGTCGATATGAAGATATATCGCATCTACCTGATCGGCCAGCTTCCAGACTTCTTTCTCCCACACTTCTGTTTTATCGAAGGCTTCTGATTTTAGCCAATTTATCTGCAAATTTTTAATAATTTCCAGAGCGCCGTCATCTTCCACTTCCGCTTCCCTGAAATCGCTCAATAAAACAAGTTTATCATCAAACGGAACCTCTAAACCGGCAGCCTTCCGCCACTCTTCCATATCAACACCCATAATACAGGCCATATCCATCCCGCCAAGAATTCCTGTATGTGTTACCGCAGGAGTTGACATATCACTATGGGCATCAAGATATATGATTCCAACCCTTTTATCTGTACCGACAGCCCGCTGTATTCCGCCGCACACAGCAACCGCATCCTTGCAATAGCCGCCTGTCAGCAGCAATGCCGCGCCGCTTTTCACACTCTGGCACACGGCATCAGATACCTGCTTTGTCAGTGTAAGATAAACCTCCTCCTCCTCTTTCTGATAAACAATTTCCTCCACGGAATATGGAACCCCTGCTTTTCCATATATTCCACATAGATGATAATCATCCAGTTCACGATATTTTTTCCAGTGCTGAATATCTGAAAAGATACCGGGTCTGATATGTTCAGGGTCTGGTCCCCAATTTAAATCTCCATAGGGTATTTCTATAATGCTGAGTTTGCTTACTTTTTTTGTGTTCATTTTGAGTTTAACCTCCAATTGAGAAATATTTATAAATTAATTATTGATTTCTATCAGATCACAATCGACAAATTCCTGTATATGTTGAAAATTGTCAGGCTGTTTAATCTGACCAAACAGTACATCCAGAGCCCGTTCAGCAATTTCTTTCGGGCGCTGTGCCATAATGCTTACAATTTTTTGACATATATCTTTATGCGTTCCAGAACTGTATTCGGTAAACGAAAGATCAAAGTCATCAAATACAGCTACTTCAAAGTTTTGTCTGTGAGCATATTTTGTGTAAGAAATCAAATCAAAAAAGTGTTTGATATCATCTCCAGTATGAATGATAAAAGCAGAAAACTCTGCGGAAGATTCTAATAAAGAATAAATAGGCTGCTGTCGATAATCACGTTCAGGATAAATTATTTCATTGGTTCCTCTAAGGTTATACTGACTCATTGCTTCATAGTAGCCAGCAATTCTTTGCATGGAAACGTTTGTAAGAGTAGATTTATTCTGAATAAAACTGAGTATATTTTTATGCCCACGTCGGATCAGACTTTCTGTGAGCTCCTTCATGGCTTTTTTATTTTCGGAAGTTTATTTGGCTTTTTCTATAGTCTTGCCGGCAGTATTGCAAGCCT
>CANOCU010000116.1 GCA_947564645.1 uncultured Lachnospiraceae bacterium | reverse complement strand
ACACCCCATTGGAGATAGCATTGTCGTTACATACCTAAAAAACCGAAAAGGTGTGTCTAAATAATACACTTCCCTGCAAGAACAGCAACTGATATAATAGGACATGGAGAAATACTAAGGCGCCGGAGAGAGGGTGCGCCCGGGAAGATGAGAGGAGAAAGCAGGATGCAGATCAATTACAACGAACAGAACAGGGTATTTAAGATAGATACGGAACATACCAGTTACTGTATCGGTATCGTGGATGAGGACAACTTTGTCGGACATATTTATTATGGAAGGAAGCTGACGGATGACAATCTGGTCTATCTGATGCGGACCATGGAGCCGCCTTTCGTGCCCTCGCGAAATAACCGTGACAGAACTTCGTTTCTGGATACGTTTCCGATGGAGTATACGGGCCATGGGCTGGGAGATTACCGGGAAGGCACCTTGACAGTGAGGACGGCAGGCGGCCATTCGGGCGTGTCGCTTTCCTATGTCTCTCACAGGATCTTTGACGGGAAAGAGAAGCTTGCGGGCCTGCCGGCGACGTTCGGGACGGCGGATACGTGCAGGACGTTGGAACTTACGTGTGAGGATCAGGTGTCAGGGCTGCAGGTGATCTTATCTTACAGTATCTTTGCGGATAACGACGCCATAGCACGGAGTGTGCGGGTCGTAAACGGCGGAAAAGAAGCGGTGTATCTGACGAAGGTTTTGTCGGCCTGCATCGACATGGATAATGAGGATTATGAGATGATCACGCTGCCGGGATCCTGGGCGAGAGAGCGGATCATACAGACGCACCCTGTTTTCAGGGGCAAGCAGGGGGTATCTTCGGTGCGGGGAGAGTCCAGTCATCAGGAGCATCCTTTTATGGCTTGGAAAAGAAAGACGACCACGGAGGAGAACGGGGACATCTATGCCATGAATTTTGTCTATTCGGGTAACTTCCTGGCGCAGATCGAGGCGGATCAGTTCGGCAGTATGCGGGCGCTGATGGGCATCCATCCGCAGGATTTTTGCTGGAAGCTGGAGCCGGGAGAATCGTTCCAGGCGCCGGAAGTGATCTGCGTGTACTGCGCTGAGGGCATCGGCGGTATGACGAGAACCTTCCATGACCTGTACCGGAAGCATCTGATCCGGGGCGAATATAAGGATAAAAAGCGGCCGATCCTGATCAACAACTGGGAGGCAACTTACTTCGACTTTGACACGGAGAAATTACTGGATATCGCGCGGGAGGCATCCGGCCTTGGCATTGAGATGTTAGTCATGGACGACGGGTGGTTTGGCCGCCGCAACGACGATAATTCGAGTCTGGGAGACTGGCAGGTTAATGAAGAAAAGCTTAAGGGCGGTCTGAAATATCTGGTCGATGAGGTCAACAAGCTGGGCATGAAGTTCGGTATCTGGCTGGAGCCGGAGATGATCTCGCCGGATTCCAACTTGTACAGAGAGCATCCCGACTGGGCTTTTGCCATTCCCGGCAGGACGGGGAGCCTTGCCAGGAACCAGTATGTGCTGGATCTGACCAGACAGGAAGTGCGGGACTGTGTGTATGAGATGATCGCATCGGTGCTGCGCAGCGCGAATATTGAATATGTGAAATGGGATATGAACAGACAGTTGTCCGATATGGGAAGCTGCGGCCTGCCTGCCGACAGACAGGGGGAATTGTTCCACAGACAGGTGCTGGCAGTGTATGAGCTGCAGGATCGGATGACGAAGGAATTTCCGCACTTGCTTTTGGAGAACTGCTCCGGTGGCGGGGCAAGGTTCGATCCGGGTATGCTCTATTACAGTCCGCAGATCTGGTGCTCCGACGATACGGACGCGGTGGAGCGGCTTTCCATCCAGGCGGGCACGGCGATGATCTATCCGCTGTCCACCATGGGAGCGCATGTGTCCGACTGTCCGAATCATACCGTGGGACGAGTAACGCCTTTTGAGACGAGGGGCTACGTGGCGCTGGCGGGCACCTTTGGTTATGAACTGGATGTGACGAAGATTCCGGAGGCGGACCGTGCCATGATACCGGAACAGACGGCAATGTACCATAAGTACAATGATCTTGTGCGGGAGGGAGATTATTACAGGATTGCATATTTTGCCGAAAACCATTATTATGATTGTTATGAGGTTGTGGCCAAGGATAAGAGTGAGGCGCTTGTCACATACATTCAGGTGCTGAACCGGCCTAATTATCACAGCAGGCGGATTAGGATCCCGGGGCTTGATCCGACGGCGGTCTATGAGATCGAGAACGCGCAGGACTGGCCGGAGACCGGACAGACGGCGTACAGAGGAGATAGCCTGCAGTTCGCGGGGATCAACGTGCCGCCGCTGTGGGGTGATTTCAAGGGGAGATTGCTGCACCTTGTGAGGAAGTAGAAGATGAGAGTTGTGGAGGCGGACACACAATAATATTCAGGAAGGAAAAGGGAAATATGATCGTACAGAAGTATAAGGATATGCTGCAGGGGAAATCGGTGATCAGGCAGTTGTCGGAGTTTGCGACGGCCAGGGGAGCCGAGATCGGATATGAGAATGTATTTGACTACAGTCTGGGAAACCCTTCGGTGCCGACGCCGCGGGCGTTTACGGAGACGATGATTCGTCTGCTGCAGGAAAAAGATCCCATGGAGCTGCATGGATACAGCCAGAGCCTTGGTATCCCGGCGGTTCGGGATCAGGTGGCGGCATCGCTGAACCGGCGGTTCGGGATGCAGTATACGGGGAATCATATTTTCATGACTACGGGGGCGGCGGGGGCCATTGCCCATGCGGTGCGGTGTGTGAGCCGGCCGGGAGATGAGATCCTGACTTTTGCGCCCTATTTCCCGGAGTATGGCCCTTATATCAATCTGACGGGGGCCAAACTCAGGGTGGTGCCTGCGGATACGGAACATTTTCAGGTGAACCTGGAGGCGTTCGAGGAGATGCTGACGGATCAGGTGGCGGCAGTGCTGATCAATACGCCGAACAATCCGTCCGGCACCGCCTATACCACAGAGACGATCAGACAGCTGACCGCGATCATGGAGAGGAAGCAGGAACAGTACGGCCATGATATCTTCCTGATTTCGGATGAGCCTTACAGGGAGATCGTGTTTGCCGGGGTGGATGCGCCGTATCCGTCGAAGTTCTACGACAATACGCTGTCCTGCTATTCCTTCTCCAAGTCTTTATCCCTGCCGGGAGAGCGGATCGGGTATGTGGCGGTGAACCCGGCGTGTACGGATGCGGAGCTGATCAGCGCGATGTGCAGCCAGATCTCCAGAGGAACGGGCCATAACTGTCCGCCGTCCATCATACAGCTGGCGGTGGCACAGGTGCTTGATCTGACCTCCGATCTGTCGGTCTATGAGACGAATATGAATATCTTATATAAAGAACTGACGGATCTGGGCTTTACGTGTGAGAAGCCGGGCGGCACTTTCTATATGTTCCCGAAGGCGCTTGAGGAAGATGCGGTGGCCTTCAGTGAGAAGGCGAAGAAGTACGATCTGATCCTGGTGCCCAGCGACAGCTTCGGGGTGAAGGGGTATTTCCGGATCGCCTACTGTATCGACACGGAGAAGGTGGAGCGGTCTTTGGATGCCTTCAGGAGATTTGTGAAAAATGAATATTAAGAAAAGTAACTGCCGTAAAGTAAATCGGTATAACAGGAGGTTGACAGGAATATGATAAGTATCATAGAGATCATCAAGACGATTCTCTTCGGCATTGTGGAAGGAATCACGGAATGGCTGCCCATCAGCAGCACAGGACATATGATCTTGTTAAATGAGTTCGTGAAGCTTAATGTGTCGGAAGAATTCTGGGAGATGTTCCTGGTGGTGATCCAGCTGGGGGCGATCCTGGCGGTGGTTCTGCTGTTCTGGAATAAGATATTTCCTTTTCGGTTTAAGGAGAAGCCGGTAATCCGGACGGATATCTTTGTGTTATGGTTTAAGATCCTGGTGGCATGTATTCCGGCAGCGGTGATCGGGCTGGCGTTTGACGACGTATTCGACGCGCTGTTCTATAATCCGACCTGCGTGGCGGTGGCGCTGATCGTGTTCGGCATTGCCTTTATTGTGATCGAGAACCGGAATAAGAACCTGTCGCCGAAGATTACGGAGCTTCATCAGATCACATTTCAGACGGCCTTTATGATCGGTGTGTTTCAGCTTCTGGCGGCAGTCTTTCCGGGGACGTCCAGGTCCGGTGCGACCATTGTGGGAGCACTGCTGATCGGGGTATCCAGAACGGTGGCGGCGGAATTTACCTTTTTCCTGGCAATTCCGGTGATGCTGGGCGCCAGTCTGCTCAAGATCGTGAAGTTCGGCTTTCACTTTACAGGGGCTGAGCTTACGGTGCTGCTTGTAGGCATGGTTTCGGCGTTCCTGGTATCGGTGATCGTGATCCGATTCCTGATGGGGTATATCAAGAAGCATGATTTCAAGGTGTTTGGGTGGTATCGGATCGTGTTGGGGGCGGCGGTGTTGCTGTATTTTACGCTGGCAGGATAAAGAAAATGGCATAAAAAGGGCGTTTTAATGCCTTATTTATGTCATTTCGTATAAAATATAAGTAGAAAGAATAACTATTTGGGACAGATTGTTGATTGACACTGCATTGCTATTGCGTTAAAATCCCCATAGAGTCCCAAACTGCAGGGGTTTCGGGATTATGAAAAAGTAAGTATTGTAACATTTTACGTCCGACGGTTCGGACTTGTGGGAAGGAGAATTTTCATGGCAGCAACAAAGAAGACAACGGCAGCTAAGGAAGCAGAAGCTAAAGTTGCAGATACAAAGACAGACGAAGTTAAGACAGCTAAGGAAGCACCTGCAGCGAAGACGGAAGCAGTAACAGAGACCACGACGACAGAAGTTAAGAAACCGGGCAGGAAGCCTGCGGCAGAGAAGGCACCCGCTAAGAAACCGGGCAGAAAACCTGCGGCGGAAAAGAAAGTGCCGGCTAAGAAGGAGACCGTTAAGAAAGAGACAGCAAAGAAGGAGACGCCCGCTAAGAAGACAGTGGTGAAGGAAGCCGTACATATTCAGTTTGGCGGAAGGAGTTACTCATCGGAAGATCTGGTTAAGATCGCGAAGGATGTATGGGTTTACGATCTGAATCAGGAGGAGAAGAACTTCAAGTCTGTTGAGTTGTATGTGAAGCCGGAGGAGAATGTCGTTTACTATGTGATCAACGGCGAAGTACAGGGCAGCTTCAATATTTAATAGAGAGTGATGGCGCATGGACAGCCAGGTTGGGAGATATCTCAGACTGGCTGTTTTCTTTTACTTAATTTTTTTTTAATAATTATTTTGCAGGGAGCTGTTGACAATAAAAATCTTAAGTGATAACTTACTACTAGAAGATGTTAGCACTCTTAAGAGTTGAGTGCTAACAATAGGAGAAATGGTATGCAGTTAGATGAAAGAAAATATACAATATTGCAGGCCATCATCCGCACTTACCTGGAGACGGGTGAGCCGGTAGGAAGCAGAACGATCTCTAAATATACCGACTTGAATCTGAGTTCAGCGACCATCCGCAATGAGATGGCAGATCTGGAAGAACTGGGTTACATCTTACAGCCCCACACTTCCGCGGGACGCATTCCATCCGATCAGGGGTATCGCCTGTATGTGGATAAGATGATGGAGGAGAAGGAACGGGAAGTGGAGGAGATGAAGGAGGTTCTTCTGGAGAAGGAAGACAAGATGGACCACCTCCTGAAGCAGGCGGCGAAGATGCTGGCGAACAATACGGAGTATGCCGCTATGGTGTCCGCACCTCAGTATCACCGCAATAAGCTGAAATTCATCCAGCTTTCCCGGGTAGACAGCCGCCATCTTCTGGCTGTCATCGTGGTGGAAGGCAATGTGATCAAGAACACGATGATGACGGTGGCCGAGGAACTGAGCGATGAGACGCTCCTGAAGCTGAATATTCTGCTGAATACACATCTGAACGGCCTGACCATGGAACAGATTAATCTTGGTATGATCGCCGCCATGAAGCAGCAGGCGGGGATCCACAGCGATATCGTGGCGGGTGTTATCGATGCGGTGGCAGAGGCCATTAAGGCCGATGAGGATTTGGAGATCTACACGAGCGGCACGAAGAACTTCTTCAAGTATCCGGAGCTGGCAGATCACGAGCGGGCCAGCGAGCTGATCACCACCTTCGAGGAGAAGCAGCTTCTGAGCGAACTGGTGCAGGATAATCTGGCGGATGAGAACAACACCGGCATACAGGTCTACATCGGTAACGAGACGCCGGTACAGGGGATGCGGGACTGCAGTATCGTGACCGCTACCTATGAGCTGGACGAAGGGATGAAAGGAACCATCGGCATCATCGGGCCCAAGCGAATGGATTATGAGAAAGTAGTCAAGAACCTGAAACTGCTGAAAAATCAGTTGGATGATTTGTATAGGAAGTGACAGGCAGTAAAAGATAGATATCAGATATAGAGAGTAACAGTTCAGATAGAAAGGAATGAGGAGCATGGCAGAAGAAAAAGATATCCTGCAGGAAGAAGATAGAGTCGATGAGAACACACCGGATACGGTAACGGAGACCGCGGAAGCGGAAAGCGGAGAGGAGACCGCAGGAACTGCCGGGGAAGAACAGGCAGGTGCAGAGGAAGAGCAGACAGGCGCGGCGGAGGAAGATGTACAGGAGTCTTCCAGGGAGAGCAGGAAAGAGAAGAAGAAAAGGGAGAAGGCAGACAAGAAGCAGGATGCCCTGAAGGAGAAGATCGAGGAACTGGAAGACAGAGTGAAACGCCAGATGGCAGAGTTTGACAACTTCCGCAAGCGTTCCGAGAAAGAGAAGACGATGATGTTCGAGACCGGTGCGAAGAGTGTGATCGAGAAGATCCTGCCGGTGGTGGATAATTTCGAGAGAGGGTTGGCGTCCGTGTCGGAGGAACAGAAGGCGGACGGCTTCGCACAGGGCATGGAGATGATCTACAAGCAGCTGATGACGGAGCTTGAGAAGATGGAAGTGAAACCGATCCCGGCAGTGGGAGAGGAGTTTAATCCGGATTTCCACAACGCAGTGATGCAGGTGGAGAGCGAAGAGTATGAATCCGGCGTGATCGCACAGGAGCTGCAGAAGGGATACACCTATCGGGACAGTGTGGTGAGACATAGTATGGTAGCGGTAGTCAACTGAGAAGTCAGTCTTTTCAGATGATCATAGAGAATCAATGTATAGAGCAAGGAAAGGCATCTTTAATAGGAGGAAGAAATTATGAGTAAAATTATCGGAATTGACTTGGGAACGACCAACAGCTGTGTAGCGGTCATGGAAGGCGGTAAGCCGGCAGTCATCGCCAACACGGAAGGAGCAAGGACGACACCGTCCGTGGTCGCTTTTACAAAGACAGGCGAGAGGCTTGTAGGTGAGCCGGCGAAGCGTCAGGCGGTCACCAATGCCGACAAGACCATCGCATCCATCAAGAGAGATATGGGTACGGACAGAGGACGTACCATCGACGATAAGAAATATTCACCGCAGCAGATCTCGGCTATGATCTTGCAGAAGCTGAAAGCGGATGCAGAGAACTATCTGGGCGAGAAGGTGACGGAGGCGGTCATCACCGTTCCGGCTTACTTCAACGATGCGCAGAGACAGGCGACCAAGGACGCCGGCAAGATCGCGGGCCTGGACGTAAAGCGTATCATCAACGAGCCTACGGCGGCAGCCTTAGCTTACGGACTGGACAACGAGAAAGAGCAGAAGATCATGGTATACGATCTGGGCGGCGGTACGTTTGACGTATCCATCATCGAGATCGGCGACGGCGTGATCGAAGTACTCTCCACCAACGGCGATACCCATCTGGGCGGCGATGATTTCGACCAGAAAGTGATCGACTGGATGTTGGCTGAGTTCAAGGGCCAGGAGGGCGTAGACCTTTCCAATGATAAGATGGCGCTGCAGAGACTGAAAGAGGCGGCTGAGAAGGCGAAGAAGGAGCTTTCTTCCGCGAC
>CANOCU010000115.1 GCA_947564645.1 uncultured Lachnospiraceae bacterium | reverse complement strand
CAAACACTTTATACTGCAGAAACTGCAGCATCGAAGGCGCCAGCGTCTCCGACACGCAGTTGATCTCATCCAGGAAAAGAATGCCTTCCCGGATCCCGCTCTCCTCCATCACCTCATAGACCGAGGCAATGATCTCGCTCATGGTATATTCCGACACGTCATAAGTCTTCCCTTCATACGACCTGTGCGTGATAAAAGGCAGTCCCAGCGCCGACTGTCTCGTATGATGGGTCATGGAATAGGACACCAGCGCGATCCCCAGCTCCTGCGCGATCTGCTCCATGATCGCCGTCTTCCCGATGCCCGGAGCGCCGAGCAGAAAGATCGGCCGCTGCCTGACCACCGGAATCCGGTACTCACCTTCCTCGTCCTTCTTCAGATACAGCTTTACGGAATCCTTGATATAATTCTTTGCTTCTTTGATCGTCATCTTATCATCTATGCCTTTCCTGTTGCTCTTCATAGTCCATGCCGGCCGCGTCCGTTTCGAACCGGTTCGCATGGCATCCTTCACTCCAGCTCTTCCTCGTCCAGCACGATTTTGATCGCCCAGGGCGGCACCTTCGGCGCATTCTCATCCTCCTGCAGGAACACGAACGCCACATCGTAATCCGGCATTCGCTCCGGATAGATACCGTAGCCGTCCGTAAAGTACAGCAGACCTTTCAGATTGTCAAATTCCCGCTCTTCCTTAAGCTTCTCCACGTATGCGAACACCGGACGAAAATCCGTGGAACCGAATCCCGTCAGCTTCCCATGCGCCAGGAAATCGTCAAACTCCTCGCGCCTGGTGATCTTCGTATCCTGCCTGACTTCACTGTCACACTGTACGATATGCACGTTGATCTTACTGAAAAAGTTCTCCCCCGCCTGCAGGATATTATAAGTCTTCTGCAGAAAAGCCTGCACGATCTGTCCGCGGCAGGAAGCCGAGGTGTCAAGGGCGATCACGAAATCCCTGATCTTATTGCTGTCCTTATATTCGAGCGGCTCCACTAGCGGCATATTGCCGTAGGTCTGTAAGCCGTACGTATAATAGATATAGTCAAATTCATCGTCGTTGACCTGTACCGTCTCTCCCATGACCATGAACTTCCGCAGGAAATCCGTATAATCGTAACGCTCTCTGGTGGCCTCCCGCAGATTCTGCTCGATGCTCTCGGCGTTGTTCCTGTCCTTACTGAAGCTCTTTAAGTCCGCCTTGATGCGCTCACTGATCTTTCGCCACTCTGCCTGGGACAGCGCAAGCTCCTCCCGTCTGTCCCAGTAGATATGCTCGTCATAATGACACAGCTTATGCCATTCTTCCATGGCCTTCTTCGAGGGCTCCTCGATCCGGAAATGCCGGTACAGCTTCTCCGCCGTCAGTCCGCCGGCCTGCTTTCGCAAAAGCGCCAGCCGGTTCTCCAGCAGGTCATCCGAGGGCAGCTTCGTCAGATGCAGCCCCATATCCACGATCGTATGCTCCACCGCGATATCCGTAGCCAGATCCCAATAGATTCTGTTCAGCTTATCCGTGTTCCTGCCATGATAGAATATACAGTGCAGCAGCGTGTGCAGATACAGCCTGGCGGCATAATGGGGCGCGGCCTTATACTGCCTAAGTAAAAGCGCCGGGTCATAGTAGAGCGTCATCCCGTCATACAGATGCGCACCCGTCTGTTCCCTGCACACCGTCTTAAGCCTGGACAAAGCCACGTCCAGGAACCGCATGTTGATCAGGAGGCCGTCATGGGCAAGCCCCATCACCTCGCCGGCGATCTTTCGTATCTGAAGTTGTCTGTCATCCTGCGACGTTTCTGCCATTCCGGTTCTCCGTTTTTGTTATCTTTGTTTTTGTTATTTTTGTTTTTGTTGTTTTTGTCATTTCTGTTTATAAACTTTCCGCCTTTGTATTGACGCTGTCACAGGAATGCCGTCATAAACATTTTGATCAGATATAACAGGAGCAAATGGCCCGGATAGAAGAGATAGAAGAACCACTTGGAGAAAGTTCTGCCGCGGTCAGCCCTCTGTCCGTTATAGAAAAACAGCAGGACAACCGCCGACACCACGATCCCGGTCCCGGACAAAAGCCCGAGAGCCACCGCTTCCGGCATCGCGTACCCGAATCCCATCCGGTAAGTCTGTATCATCATAAAGGCAAAGAACGCATACCCCACGATATAGCCGCGGATCAGCCCGCGCCGCTCCCCCTTGCTGTTACGAAAAAGAATGGTGAAAACGGGCGCCATCAACGCCCAGTCTCCCACCACGGTGGCTAACGTCAGACAGATACTGAGCGCCATCCGCAGAAACGGATTCTGCACCTTCTCCATGACCACCAGGATCAGAAAACAACACAACAGCGTGTAAATCATATTCAGATTGCCAAACTGAAAGGCCAGCATAAAAGGGATCTGCGAAATAACCGCAAAGATCAGAAGGCGCAGCCCGTAATTCTTCTTCGAACGGGTATATGCATATCCCTCCACCAGGAAATAACACATGGTAGGCGCCGTAAAATATCCGATATACTCAAACAAAAACCCAAGTATGCTGCCCGTGGGCAGAAACATATGTGAGATATGGTTGAGCAGCATCGTAAACATCGCGATGTACTTGATGACATCCCGGTTCACTGTCTGCCTGTTGGTTCTGGAAGATTCCATCCCGCTGCCGCCTTTCTCATTAAGACAGGCGATTGACCCACCGCGCAATCGCCTGTTACTCTATTTACCGTCTACTCCTTAGCGATATCTGTCGATCATCATGCCAGGAACGGATTGTATTTCTTCTCGTGTCCGATGGTCGTAGCTTCCCCGTGCCCCGGATATACCTTCGTCTCCTCCGGCAGCACGAACAGTCTCTCCCGCACCGAACGGACAAGCGCGCTCATACTGCCCGTCGCCAGATCCGTCCTGCCCACGGAATCCTGAAAAAGCGTATCCCCCGCGATCAGGATGCCTGCCTCCTCAAAATAGTAACAGCAGCTGCCTACCGTATGACCCGGCGTCGCGATCAGCTTACAGGTCATATCCGCTATGGTGATCTCCTCGTTATCCTGCAGATATCTGTCCGGGCTTACCGTGTAAGGACGTCCCACCTGATCCGACACATTCGTCACCGCATCCTCGCAGAGCACCTTCTCCGCCTCATACGCATACAGAGGCGCTCCCGAAAGCTCCTTTAGTCTGTTGACGCCCCAGATATGGTCGAAGTGCCCATGGGTGAGCAGGATCCCTTTTACCTGAAATCCCTTCTCCTTCAACGTCTCGTAGATATAATCTCCCTTGTCGGCCGGATCGAAGAAGATCACGTCCTTCGTCCCTTCCCGATATACAAAATAGCAGTTCGTCTGGCAGATCCCCAGCATCAGCCGTCCAATCTTCAAATTTCCCATATTCATTCTCCATTCCTGCTTACCGCAAGTATTCTCCTTACCCTTATTTCCCATGCACCTTACAGGCCGGCTTGTGATGTCTCCTACCCTTAACCTGTCGTTCTCTCGATATCGATCACACTCTCGATGGTCCTGATCTTATCCGTGATACGCTGCAGCTCTTCCCTGCTGCCGATCTCGAAGCTGACCAGGATCGTCGCCGTCCCCTGCTTGCTCACCCGGGTATTCAGGGAGAGGATATCGACTTCCTTCTCCGTAAGCGCCCGTGAGATATCCGCCAGCAGGCCGTTTCTGTTGTTGGCAAAGATACTGATCTCCGCCAGATACCTGCCGCCTGTGGCCTCCGTCTGCTGCCACTCCGCATCGATCAGCCGGTTGCGGTCGATCTCCGGCAGATTCATGATATTGATGCAGTCCGTCCGGTGAATGGAAATCCCTCTTCCTCTCGTCACGAAACCGATGATCTCGTCTCCCGGCACGGGGCTGCAGCACTTGGAGAAACGCACCGCCACGTCATGGATCCCTCTGACCACAATGCCGCTGCTGCTCTTATGGGCCCGTTCTCTGTTGATCTGGGCATTCTCCTCCACCTCCGCCATGATCTCCGCATCGGTCATCTCCCGGCGGTGGTCCTGGTCATACAGCTCCTGCATACGGTTGAGGATCTGTCCTTCTTTCAGGCCCCCGTGGCCGATGGCCGCCAGCACCGAATCCCAGTCCTGAAATCCGTAACGCTTCATGATGGCTTCCTGATATTTGGGAATCATCACCTCAACGGGGTTGATGGTCTTCGCCTTACAGTAATTGGCGATCAATTCCTTGCCCTTAACGATATTGTCTTCCTTTAACTCGTGCTTAAACCACTGGTTGATCTTGTTCTTCGCCTGGGTGCTCTTGACCACATTCAGCCAGTCACGGCTTGGACCCTTGGAATTCTGGGACGTCATGATCTCCACCCGGTCGCCGTTCTTGATCTCGTAATCGATGGTCACCAGCTTGCCGTTGACCCTGGCGCCGATCATCCGGTTGCCCACCGCGCTGTGAATGCTGTAGGCGAAGTCAATGGTGGTAGACCCGGCCGGCAGATTCTTCACGTCCCCTGTGGGCGTGAAGCAGTACACACTGTCGGAGAAAAGATTCAGATCGCTCTTCAGCAGATTTAAGAATTCCTTATTGTCCGACATATCCCGCTGCCACTCCAGGATCTGACGCAGCCATACCAGCTTCTCTTCTTCCTGGGCTTCCACCTTTTTTCCGTCGGAAGCCTCCTTATATTTCCAGTGGGCAGCGATACCGTACTCCGCCGCCTTATGCATCTCGTAAGTCCTGATCTGGATCTCGAAAGGCTGACCCGTACTGCCGATCAGTGTCGTATGCAGCGACTGGTACATGTTGGGCTTGGGCATGGAAATATAATCCTTAAAACGCCCCGGGATGGGTTTATACATCTCATGGATCACACCCAGCGCCGCATAACAGTCCCGCACCGTATCCACGATGATACGCACGGCAAACAGATCATAGATCTGGTCTATGGTCTTGTTCTGGTTCTTCATCTTCTTGTATATGCTGAAAAAGTGTTTGATGCGCCCGTCGATCTGCGCCTTGATCCCCGCGTGTTCTATATGCTCCGATACTTCATCCACGATCGTCTGGATATACTGCTCGCGGTCGCTCTTGCGGATCGCGATCTTGTTGACCAGATCGTAGTAGGCTTCCGGCTCCAGGTATTTTAACGCCAGATCGTCCAGTTCCACCTTGATCCGGGAAATACCAAGCCGCTGGGCGATGGGCGAATAGATATCCAGTGTCTCCCTGGCGATCTCCTGCTGCTTCTGCGGCCGCATATGCTGCAGGGTACGCATATTATGCAGTCTGTCCGCCAGCTTGATCAGGATGACCCGGATATCCTTAGCCATAGCCAGAAACATCTTACGCAGGTTCTCCGCCTGCCGCTCCAGCTTCTCCGCATCCCGGTCCCTGTCGCCGCTGTTATCCCCATGAAAATTGATCTTCTCCAGCTTCGTGACGCCGTCCACAAGAAGCGCCACATCCGCGCCGAACTGCTCCTTGATCTCCTCGTCCGTCATGATCGTGTCTTCCACCACATCATGCAGAAGACCCGCCACGATCGTCTCCTTATCAAGCTCAAGGTCCGCCAGTATGATGGACACATAGAGCGGATGTATGATATAGGGTTCTCCCGATTTGCGTACCTGCCCCCGATGTGCATCGTAGGCCGTCTGATAAGCCTTCTCGATCAGAGAGATATCATCGGAAGGATGATATTTGCGCACACGGTTAATAAGCTCCTCATACAAAGTCTCGGGAGACTGAAATTCCTCGATTGATTCAATTCTGCCGTCGTCAATAATGACTTCTTTCTTTTCTTCTGTCGCCATAGCCTCTCCAGCCATTCTGCTTCTTTTGACCTGAAATAGCAGTCAGTTCTGATATCATTATTCCCTATTATAATCGCAAACCATAAGCAAGTCAAAATATTCTTTTTCTGCACCAAAAAACCCTGATCCGGAATACTCCGGACCAGGGGGATTCATTCTATCTGTCAGACAGTCATGCGACGCCGCATCGGCTTACATCATGCCCATTCCGCCGCCACCTGCGGGCATTGCAGGCTCTGCTTCCTTGATGTTCGCTACAACGGACTCTGTCGTGAGCAATGTGGATGCCACGCTGGTAGCATTCTGCAGTGCGCTTCTTGTCACCTTGGCCGGATCCAGAATACCTGCCTCTACCATGTTCACATACTCTTCTTTCAGAGCGTCGAAGCCTACGCCTACTTCAGACTCCATCACCTTATTGATGATCACAGAGCCTTCCAGTCCTGCATTGGCTACGATATGATACAACGGAGCTTCCAGTGCCTTCAGCACAAGCTGCGCGCCTGTCTTCTCGTCGCCTTCCAGGGTATCTGCCAGCTTGACAACTTCCTTGGATGCGTGGATATAAGCGGAGCCGCCGCCTGCGATGATACCTTCCTCCACGGCTGCTCTCGTCGCTGCCAGCGCATCCTCCAGACGAAGCTTCGCTTCCTTCATCTCCGTCTCGGTAGCCGCGCCCACACGGATCACTGCCACGCCGCCTGCCAGCTTCGCAAGACGCTCCTGCAGTTTCTCTCTGTCGAAATCGGAAGTGGTCTCCTCGATCTGCATCTTGATCTGGCTGATCCTTGCCTGGATCGCATCCTTGTCGCCCTCACCGTCAACGATGACTGTGTTCTCTTTCTGTACCTTAACGGATTTCGCACGGCCAAGCTGATCCATGGTAGCTTCCTTTAACTCCAGACCAAGCTCGGAGCTGATCACCTGTCCGCCTGTCAGGATCGCGATATCCTCTAACATTGCCTTCCTTCTGTCGCCATAGCCGGGAGCCTTCACAGCTACCACATTGAAGGTACCGCGCAGTTTGTTAACGATCAGCGTGGTGAGCGCTTCGCCTTCCACGTCCTCCGCAATGATCAGTAACTTCGCGCCGGACTGTACGATCTGCTCTAAGATCGGCAGGATCTCCTGGATGTTGGAGATCTTCTTATCTGTGATCAGGATATACGGATTCTCAAGAACCGCTTCCATCTTATCCATATCGGTTGCCATATAAGCGGAGATATAACCTCTGTCGAACTGCATACCTTCTACCAGGTCAAGCTCTGTCAGCATGGTCTTACTCTCCTCGATGGTGATAACGCCGTCGCCGGATACCTTCTCCATCGCGTCCGCTACCAACTGTCCTACTTCCTCGTCACCGGAAGAAACTGCGGCCACTCTTGCGATATGCTCCTTGCCTTTTACCTTGGAGCTCATCTTCGCGATTGCTTCCACTGCACAGTCAGTCGCTTTCTTCATACCCTTTCTCAGGATGATCGGGTTCGCGCCTGCAGCCAGGTTCTTCATGCCTGCATTCACCATTGCCTGCGCCAGTACGGTTGCCGTTGTGGTACCGTCACCTGCCACGTCGTTTGTCTTGGTCGCCACTTCCTTCACAAGCTGTGCGCCCATGTTCTCGAACGCGTCTTCCAGCTCAATCTCCTTGGCGATCGTCACACCGTCGTTTGTGATCAGCGGAGCGCCGTAAGACTTATCCAGAACTACGTTTCTTCCTTTCGGTCCAAGCGTTACCCTGACGGTATCCGCCAACTGATTTACACCTGATTCCAAGGCCGCTCTGGCCTCTGCACCATATTTGATTTCCTTTGCCATGATTCATGTCCTCCTAAATTGATTGCTTGATAATCCTCTGATCTCCTGCTGCCTGCGTCTATTCGATAACCGCAAGGATATCATTCTGCTTCACGATGATGTACTCGTCCTCTTCCAGTTTCACTTCCGTGCCGGCATACTTGGAGTAAATTACCTGGTCGCCAACCTTGACTTCCATCTTCACTTCCTTACCGTCTACCACGCCTCCAGGACCTACCGCGATCACTTCTGCCTGCTGCGGTTTCTCTTTGCTCTGTCCCGGTAAAACGATACCGGACTTCGTCGTCTCCTCTGCAACCAACTGTTTCAATACTACTCTGTCGCCAAGTGGTGTTAATTTCATATCTGTTGCCTCCTTATAGAAAAATCTTAGTATACATCTTGTTATTAGCACTCATTCATGTCGAGTGCTAACTGCTGAAACATATATTATCTTCATATGTACGTGTTTGCAAACCTGTTCATTGACGTTTATAATATATTTTTCTCTTTTTATCTCTCTTTTTCTTTGTATTACTCTTTCTATCTCGTTTTATGCTGTGATATGCAATTTAATATTTATTTTATATTTTAGGTTAGTTTACAAGGAACTACACGCAGACCGTGAAACGGACTGCTGACTTTGCGAAGCAAAATGTAGTGTGTTATACGCTCTGTCGGCGTTGCTATTTCCCTGACAAGATAGATGTTGTTAATCCAAAGCTGCAAGGTCAGTCT
>CANOCU010000114.1 GCA_947564645.1 uncultured Lachnospiraceae bacterium | reverse complement strand
AACAGCAAGGAAACCCAGTAAAATCAACGGGTATGGCAATTTAACAATTGCCTATCAATTAACTTAAGAAGGAGGATGAAAGAGTCATGAAAAGAAAAATGGCAAAAGTTGTAGCAGCGCTGACAATGACCGCAATGGTCATGAGCGCGCTTGCCGGATGCGGCGGTTCCGGGTCTTCGGGATCCGCAGGCGCTGACAGCGGCAGCAGTGATACGGCAGCGGAGGAAAGCACGGATACGGCAGCCGACAATACGGAGGCAGAGATTCCGGTGACCGAGACACCGGAGGACGGCACGGCTTCTTCGGCGGAAGATATCGGAGAGCCTAACGGCGGCGCCGAAGTCAGAGTATGGCATTATTTCGAGCACGAGGCAGCGGCCCTGAATGCACTCTGCAAACAGTACAATGAGATGCAGTCCGATATTTATATCGTACCGACCTTCATTTCCCGTGAAGAGCTGATGAAGCAGTACACCATCGGAGCGGTGTCCGGCGAGCTTCCGGATATCGGCATGGTAGATTCACCGGATATGGCTTCCTATATTTCTCTCGGCGTATTTGAGAATATCTCCGAGTACCTTTCCGACTGGCCGGATCTGGATCAGTTCTACGACGGCCCGATGAGCAGCTGTATGGATTCCGAGGGTAATCTTTACGGACTGCCGAACAACTCCAACTGTCTGGCGATCCTGTGCAACATGGATATGCTGAAGGCGGCAGGATTCGAGAATCCGCCTACCACATGGGCAGAGTTCAAGGAAGTCTGCGAAGCGACATCCGACCCGGATAACGGCGTATACGGATTCGCAATGTGCTGTATCAGTAACGAGGAAGGAACCTTCCAGTTTATCCCGTGGCTGTATGGCTCGGGTGCAACGGTCGCAAGCGTTGACAGTCCGGAGGGCGCTTCCGCATTCGGATTCCTGGCTGATCTGGTAAACAATGGCTGGATGAGTAAGGAAGTAGTGAACTGGGGACAGGGCGACGCGCTGAATGCATGGGTTGCAGGCAAGGCGGCAATGCTGCAGTCCGGTACATGGCAGATCGCAAATCTGGACGGCGATTTCAAGGATACGGTAACCTGGGAATACAAATATGCAGAGTTCCCGAAGAGCGACAACGGCACGCAGGCAACCGTTATCGGCGGTGAGAATTTCGGCGTGTGCGCAGGCAGCGAGCATGTCGCAGAGTGCGTGGAGTTCCTGAAGTTCATGCAGACGGCAGAGAACAATGCAGAGTGGTGTGAAGTTGCCGGTAAGCTTCCGGTACGCGGCGACGCTGTCGGCCTGAAAGATTTCTGGACGGCAGACGAGAGATACAAGGTATTCAACGATTCCATGGCGTTCTCCGTAGCAAGAGGACCTCACGAATCATGGCCGACCATCTCCGAGGCTCTTTACAAGGCTGAGCAGGCGGCGATCCTGGGTGAGAAGACACCGGAAGAAGCAGCGGCAGGCGCAGCGGAAGTGATCAATCCGATCTTAGCAGAAGTTCCGCTTCCGGAATGATCTTCATGAAGTGCTTATGACGCAGATGCGCAGGCACGAAGCTATGATAATTGAATGACAGATAAGATAGTGGGGCCGTTGCGCAGGCAACGGCCCTGTTTTTAAAGAAGGGGGCATGAGACAATGAAGCTTTCTATGGCTGCCAAGAAGAGACGGGAAGGATACACCTTTATTCTTCCGGGCTTTATTTACATGATGATTGTATTGGGGTATCCGCTCATCTACAATGTGGTACTGGCATTCCGGAATGTGAATGTCAAGACTTTTAAAGCCGGAACGGATGTATTTGTAGGATTTGAAAATTTTGTTAAGCTGTTTCAGGATGAGACCTTTCTGCTGGTGTTTAAGAATACGTTCGTATTTACGATCGGCTGTCTGATATTCCAGTTTACGATCGGTTTTATCTTTGCCATGTTTTTCTCGAAGAAATTTACGCTGGCGGGTCCGATCCGAGGCATGATCTTAGTCGGCTATATGATGCCCATGTCGGTGACGGCCATGCTTGGTAAGAATATATTTGATGTATCCAGCGGCTTGATCAACGACCTTTTCATGAAGATCGGCCTGATCAATGCGCCCGTGGAGTGGCTGCTGAATGGCAAGACGGCCATGGCGGCGGTGATCGCGGTCAACTGCTGGGTGGGGATTCCCTTTAACATGCTGCTGCTCACCTCCGGTCTGACGGGCATCTCGCAGGACGTGTACGAGAGTGCGGAAGTGGACGGGGCGAATCCGTTCCAGCGGTTTCTCTATATCACGCTGCCGCTGATGAAATCCGCCATCGCGTCGGTGCTGATGCTGGGATTCATCTACACATTCAAGGCCTTCGATCTGCAGTTCGTTATGACAAGCGGCGGACCGCTGAACGCGACGGATGTGCTCGGAACGTATTCTTACATGCTGTCGTTTACGCAGTATGAGTTCTCCATGGGTTCTGCGACGGCTATGGTACTGTTCTGCTGTCTGTTTGTCATTGGCCTGTTCTATTTGAGAATGATTTCAAAGGAGGATGATTAGTATGGCTAAGAAAGAGAAGATGCTTGCTACGAAATCAGGAAGGAAGAATGTGATCAATTGCATCATCGCCGTGATCATCGCCGTGATCTTCCTGTTTCCGATCTATTGGATTCTGGCCATGTCTTTTAAGACCGACGCGGAATCATTCGGAAAAATAGTGACTTACTATCCACATCAGTTTACAATTGATCCATGGGTGAAGAACTTAAGCGACAGAGAGTTCTTAAATTCCCTGAGAAACAGCGCGGTGATCGCGGTGCTGTCCATGGTATTGTCCATGGTGTTCGGCGTGCCGGCAGCTTACGGTATGGGGCGCTACAAGGTGCCGGGGCAGAAGGGCTTTATGCTGACTTTCCTGGTGACGCAGATGCTTCCGGCTTCCCTGATGCTGACGCCCATGTATCTGATCTTCAATAAGCTGCACCTGCTGGGAACCTATCAGGGGCCTGCGCTGGCGATCGCTTCGGGTACGGTGCCTTTCATCGTGGTGACGCTGCGGCCCTATTTCAAGAGTGTGCCGACTTCCCTGGATGATGCGGCGAGGATTGACGGCTGCGGCGTGTTCCGGTCGTTCTTCAAGATCATGATCCCGGCGATCAAGACGGGCATCATCACGGTGGTGGTCATCTCGTTCCTGAACGGGTGGAATGATCTGGCGTATTCCATGACCTTCAATGTGACGCCGGAGATGCGGCCTCTGACGGCAAATATCTATAAGTTCAAGAGTAAGTGGGGGACGAAGTGGAACTGTATCATGGCGTATGGTGCGATTCTGGTGCTGCCGGTCATCGTGCTGTTCGTGTTCCTGCAAAAGTATATTGTCGGCGGATTGACAGCCGGCGCGGTCAAAGAGTAGGGCGATGTCCCGGATTGGAGGAAAAATGGCGAATTTTGTAAAGAGAGAGGGCGAGGAGAACACGGGAGATTTTCGCTCGGACAACAAGTTTCTGCTCGGGTATTTTGAGGAAAAGGACAATGCGCTGTATTACCGGTATGACGCGGAGCGGGTGATCGTGGAGCCCTGGGGCGACAACAGCCTGCGCGTGCGCGCTTCCAAGATGCCGGAAATGCCGCAGGAATTGTGGGCGCTTGAAGGAAAGCCGAAGAAGAACGATGCGAAGGTGACGATCGAAGAATATTCGGCCCAGATCGTGAACGGGAAGATCAGGGCGGTGATCAATAATATCGGGAAGATCACCTTCTATAATCAGAAGGATGAGGTGCTTCTGGAAGAGTATGTGCGAAACCGCGAGGATATGTTTGCGGATACGTGCAGTTCCCTGGAGGTGGAAGCGAGGGAGTTCAAGCCCATCATCGGCGGTGATTATCAGCTGACCATGCGGTTTGAGTCCAATCCGGAGGAGAAGCTATACGGTATGGGACAGTATCAGCAGAAGTTCCTGAACGTAAAGGGAGCGGAGCTGGAACTGGCGCACAGAAATTCCCAGGCCAGCGTGCCGTTTGCCTTATCTTCTCTCGGGTATGGATTCTTATGGAATAACCCGGCCATCGGGCGTGTGAGCTTTAACAAGAATATCACGACCTGGGAAGTGCAGTCCACGAAGAAGCTGGATTATTGGATCACGGCGGGAGATACGCCGGCCGAGATCGAGGAAGCTTATGCGGATGCGACGGGTAAGGTGCCGATGATGCCGGAATACGGTATGGGATTCTGGCAGTGCAAGCTGCGTTACCAGACCCAGGAGGAATTACTGGAGGTTGCGCGGGAGTATAAGAGAAGAGGCATCCCGGTGGATGTGATCGTGGTGGACTTCTTCCATTGGCCGAAGCAGGGCGACTGGCGTTTCGACGAGACGTACTGGCCGGATCCGGATGCCATGATCGCGGAACTGAAGGAGATGGGTATCGAGCTGATGGTCTCCATCTGGCCGATGGTGGATTATAAGAGCGAGAACTTCGAGGAGATGAAGGCGAAGGGGTTGCTCACCAGGGTGGAAAAGGGCGTGCGGATCGACAATGTCTATATGGGCAACACGATTCAATATGACCCCACGAACCCGGAAGCCAGAGAGTATGTCTGGGAAAAGGCGAAAAAGAACTATTATGACAAAGGCGTCAGAATTTTCTGGCTGGACGAGGCGGAGCCGGAATACAGTGTGTACGATTTCGAGAACTACCGTTATCATCTGGGGCCGAATGTACAGATCGGCAATGTGTATCCGGTGATGTATGCGCAGACCTTTTTTGAGGGAATGCGGGCACAAGGGCAGGAGAATATCGTGAATCTGCTGCGCTGCGCGTGGGCCGGCAGCCAGAAGTACGGCGCGCTTGTGTGGTCGGGGGATATCCACTCTACGTTCCACAGCCTGCAGAACCAGTTTGCGGCGGGCCTGAATATGGGAATCGCCGGGATTCCGTGGTGGACCACCGATATCGGCGGCTTCTTCGGCGCGAATATCTATGACAAGGAGTTTCATGAGGTGCTGGTGCGCTGGTTTGAGTATGGGACCTTCTGTCCGGTCATGCGCCTGCATGGAAACAGGATGCCGTATCAGCCGCAGTTTGGCACGACGGGCGGCGCGGAGTGCGTATCGGGTGCGCCCAATGAGATCTGGTCTTACGGCGATGCGGTCTATGAGATCTGTAAGAAGTATATTGAGATCCGTGAGGGAATGCGGCCTTATGTGCGCAGCCTGATGGAAGCGGCCCATGAGAAGGGAAGTCCGGTCATGCGCCCTCTGTTCTACGATTTCCCGGAGGATGCGGTCTGCTGGGACAATGAGACAGAGTATATGTTCGGACCGGATGTACTGGTAGCGCCAGTCATGGAGAAAGGACAGGAGAAGAAGGATGTCTATCTGCCTGCAGGCGCGAAGTGGACCAATGCGTGGACGAAAGAGTGCTTTGAGGGCGGGCAGACCGTGACAGTGGATACGCCGATCGAGCAGATCCCGCTGTTTACGAGAAATGATTTTGTGCTGGAAGTATAGGTGTAGACAGGAGTAGAAACGTTGTCGGTTTCCGTGCCATACATGGGTGTGCAGAGCGGTTTGCCGGCATGGGAAGCAGGGCAGGACATTGTGTGTGGCACGGCTGCCGGCGGGATGACAAAGAAGAAGGAGAAATCTATGTTAAGACAGGAAGGGAATAAACTTTACAGGCGGCAGGACAAGGAACTGCTGCTGATCGAACCCTGGGGCAGGAACAGCCTGCGGGTACGGGCGACGCAGCGGCATGAGTTCCTGCCGGACAGTAACGGGAACAGCGCACTGCTTGCGCCGGAGGAGACGAAGGCGGAGATTGCCATAGACGGGAAGCAGGCGACGATCACCAACGGCAAGATCACCTGCGTGGTGTCGGATAACGGGGAACTGCAGTTTAGTAATCAGGACGGCGAAGTGCTGCTTGAGGAGTACAGCCGTGTGAGGGACACCCATGCGGAGGGACGCAACAAGTTCGCCAGTGCGCTGGAGATCGTGCCGCGCACGTTCAATCCC
Organism: uncultured Lachnospiraceae bacterium; assembly: GCA_947564645.1. Taxonomy (GTDB): domain Bacteria; phylum Bacillota; class Clostridia; order Lachnospirales; family Lachnospiraceae; genus UBA3282. The sequence continues at coordinate 2,638 of CANOCU010000114.1, read as the reverse complement.
AGGCAGAGTACGGATCACTACCGGCTGACCGTGCGGTTTGAGGCCAATGACGGGGAGAAGCTTTACGGTATGGGACAGTATCAGCAGCCGTTTCTGGATCTGAAAGGCTGCGTGATCGAACTGGCGCACAGAAATTCCCAGGCCAGCGTGCCTTTCGTCCTCTCCGACAGAGGATATGGGATGCTGTGGAACAATCCGGCCATCGGCCATGCCACGTTTGGCAAGAATGTGACGGAATGGGTGGCGGAATCGACGAAGCAGATGGACTACTGGATCACGGCGGGCGATACGCCGGCGCAGATCGAGGAGGCTTATGCGGATGCGACGGGCAAGGTGCCGATGATGCCGGAATACGGTTTGGGATTCTGGCAGTGTAAGCTGCGTTACCAGACCCAGGAGGAGATCCTTACGGTGGCGCGGGAATACAAGAGAAGAGGTCTGCCGCTTGACGTGATCGTCGCCGATTATTTCCACTGGCCGCATCAGGGCGACTGGAAGTTCGACGAGGACTACTGGCCGGATCCGGCGGCGATGGTCCGGGAACTGAAGGAGATGGGCGTCGAGCTGATGGTCTCCATCTGGCCCACCGTGGATGCGGAGAGCGAGAACTACGAGGAGATGCGGGAACTTGGCTATCTGACCCGCTCGGAATACGGGAAAAGGATCGGACAGCTGGGGGAGGCATGTTTTATCGACGTGACCCATCCGGACGGCAGGAAATATGTCTGGGAGAAGATGAAGAAGAACTATTATGAGAAGGGGATCAGGATCTTCTGGCTAGATGAGGCGGAGCCTGAGTTCACGGACTATGAATTCGAGCATTACCGTTATTTCCTGGGAGCCGATATGGAAGTGGGCAATATTTATCCGAAGGAATATGCGCGGATGGCATACGAGGGAATGGAGGCCGAAGGGCAGGAGAATATCGTGAATCTGCTGCGCTGCGCGTGGGCCGGCAGCCAGAGATACGGCGCGCTTGTATGGTCGGGCGATATCGATTCTTCGTTCCGTGCGCTGCGCAATCAGTTGGCAGCAGGCCTGAATATGGGACTTTCCGGCATTCCCTGGTGGACCACGGATATCGGCGGTTTCCATGGCGGCAATATTTACGATGATGCCTTTAAGGAGTGCTTTGTCAGATGGTTCGCCTTCGGCGCTTTCTGTCCGGTGATGCGTCTGCATGGTTTCAGGGAGCCTTTCAAAGCGCCTCTGGGAACGACGGGCGGCGGCAAGCAGATCAGCGGCGCCGAGAATGAAGTGTGGAGTTACGGTGAAGAGGTTTACGAGATCTGTAAGAAGTATATTGAGTTGCGCGAGAAGATGCGTCCTTACGTGCGCAGCCTGATGGAGGAAGCCCACGAGAAGGGTACGCCGGTCATGCGCCCTCTGTTCTATGATTTCCCGGAGGACAAGAAAGCATGGGAGGTCGAGGACGAGTACATGTTCGGACCGGATGTGCTGGTGGCGCCGGTGCTGTATGAAAGAATCAGAGAGCGGGAAGTCTATCTGCCCTCCGGCACCTGGAGAAATATCAATGACGGGAAGGAATACGCGGGCGGCCGGACATTCACGGCGGATGCCCCTTATGATGCGATCCCGGTATTTGTGAAGGCAGGTACGAGGCCGGAGTTATAGAAGAGTTACCTTTGCCCGGAAACCGGATGGTTACCACGCATGATTCCGGGAAGAAAATTTGCCATGGATGGTCAGGAAAGAGCGGGAGGCGGTTATGAAAAGGAAAAACGGCAGAAATATCTGGGGATTCGAAGGAAGCTTTATGAACATCTGTGATAAGGTCTTTGATGTGATGATACTTGGATTTCTGTGGATCCTGTGCAGCCTTCCGCTCATTACCATCGGCGCTTCCTGCACGGCTCTGTATTATGCCATGGTGAAATGTATCAAGAACAATGAGGGGTATGTGTCCCGGGCTTTTTTTCACTCTTTCCGGCAGAATCTGGGCCCGGCCACGTTCCTCTGGGTGGTCTTTGCGGGGGTATCCTTTCTGATGCAGCTTAATATCGGCATTTTGGTTGAGAAGGCAGGTGGGTATGCGGCGCTTTTCTTTATCGTGTTGTATGCGTTTGTGGGCGTGTATGCGGCGATCGCTGCCTGCTATGCTTTTCCGGCGTTGTCCAGGTATGACATGCCGGCCGGATGGGTCCTGAAGATTTCCCTGTATATGGTGGGGCGGTATTTCCTCACAAGCCTGATGTTGGTGGTCATCCTGTTCTGTTTTGGCGCTTTGATCTGGTATGTGCCGCTGCTTTTCCTGTTTGCGCCGGGGCCGGTGGCGTTCCTGATGTCGGAGTTTCTGGAGCGGGTGCTGCAAAAACACGCGCCGGATTCTGCAGCAGGGGAACCGGGGGACAGACAGCGATAAAAAGGTGATAAAACAAGATAAAACAGGAAATTTTCTCTTGCGCATTGTTAAGAAGTATGGTATCATAGCATTCGTTGAAGTTACTTGTGAGAGAGCAAGAGCGCGCATTATGAATACCAGGCTCCATGGTCAAGCGGTTAAGACATCGCCCTTTCACGGCGGTAACACGGGTTCGATTCCCGTTGGAGTCATTTAGGTTTCATGGACCTTTAGCTCAGTTGGTTAGAGCAACCGGCTCATAACCGGTCGGTCCTG
>CANOCU010000113.1 GCA_947564645.1 uncultured Lachnospiraceae bacterium | reverse complement strand
TCTCCTCATCCTTTACCTCCGCAAAGGACAATACGCTTTCCAGATCCTGCTCTTTCTCCAGATTCGTATAGATCTGGGTATTGTCCCCCACCGTCTTGCGGATCAGATAACGGACGTTGGAGTTTCCCATACTGTAGTATCGTTTGGCTTCCAGATACTCATTGTAATTATAGGACAGGCTCTTGGCGGCGTACTGTACGTTATGACACAGATCATAATACAGATCCCAGTCCGATACATACTCCTCCAGATTCTTGCCCTCCGCCGTCTTATAACGGTTGACCAACACATTGTAGGTGCTCACCGTCCCGCTGTCATCCATGCCGTATAACGCATCTGCCTCAGACGTACCCGCATCTGCCGATGCTTCCTGGTCTCCCTCAGCTTCGGTAATCTCCAGATTCGCAGGCCGGTAATCATCCACAAATCCGTCCGTGTCATCCGCATCCACCCACAGCTGGTTAGCGGACACGTCATTGACGAAGGTGTAGCTCTCCACGTCGGACTTCAGGTAACTGGCATCCGACGTATTATAATATTTGCTGTCCGGATCGATGACCGTTACTCTCGTCTTGTCCGCCAGGAAATCCCTCGCCTGTGCGCCGGTCATCTCCGTTCCCGTCCACTCGAACCCGTAATTCTGCCATTTCAGCAGGTCTTCCAGATGGTAGCTGGCTGTCACATACCGCTCCGGCAGCCCGATATCCCGGTAATTATAGGCCGTAACGTCTATGAGCTTGCGTCCGTCAAAAGCGCCGTCCGTCTCCAGCTGTCCGCTCACTACCCCAAGTCTGATAATATCTGCCGCCGCATAACCGAAGATATTGTCAAAAAGCTCCGACTCCTCGTACTTCTGCTTCTGGTTCATGGTATACATATTGAAACCGCCCCGGGAACGGAATCCCTCCACATACACCGTCGAACCGATGGCCACGATAAATACGGAAACCACCATAACCGCCAGCGACAGATGCTGCACGATACGCAGGAAGGTTCTGGCAGCATGATTGCCCTTCTTCGCCCTCCGCTTTCGGCCGTCCTTATGCTTCCTGTTTCTGCGCCGGTCATTCTTTTCTACACCGTCATCCCCGCTTCCGCTTTCCGTATGGACCGCACTCTCTGTGCTTTCTGTATTCTTTGTATGTTCTGTCTCTGCCGGATTTTCGGAATTTGCTCCGTTGATACAGGTCCCTTCCGTCCTTGTCCGGCTGTCTTCTTCTGTCCGCAGATCCGCCATTCTGTCTCTTTCTTCTTTTCCCATCTTTAACCATGCCTTTCCATGCACTTGCCGTCCTGCCGCTCCGGCCATCCTGCTTCTCTGGCCTCCCTGCCCATCCTGCAGCTCCGGCCATCCTGCTTCTCCGGCCTCCCTGCCCATCCTGCAGCTCCGGCCATCTTGCTTCTCTGGCCTCCCTGCCGCATTTTACGGCCGCCTCCCGGCTGCGCCGCAGCCGTACAGCGCTTTACTGCTTCTCGATCTTATAGCCCACACCCCAGACCACCTTTAAATATCGCGGCTCCTTCGGGTTGATCTCGATCTTCTCCCGGATATGTCTGATATGTACCGCCACCGTGTTATCCGCACCGATGGCTTCCTCGTTCCAGATACTCTCATAGATCTGGTCGATGGAGAAGACCCTGCCGCAGTTCTTCACCAGCAGCAGCAGGATGTTATACTCGATCGGCGTCAGCTTCACATTCTCTCCGTCCACCGTCACTTCCTTCGTATCGTCATTGATACACAGGCCGCCCACCTGGAACAGCGCATTGTTCTCCGTATTCAGATTGCCCAGCGTCGTATAGCGTCTCAGGTTGGACTTCACCCTCGCCAGAAGCTCCAGCGGATTAAAGGGCTTCGTCACATAATCGTCGGCCCCGATATTCAGCCCTAAGATCTTATCGTTATCCTCCGACTTCGCCGACAGGATGATGATCGGAATACTGGAATACTCCCTGATCTTCAAAGTGGCGTGGATACCGTCCAGTTTCGGCATCATAACATCGATCAAAAGCAGATGGATCTGCTGCTCCTTCAGGACCTTGATCGCCTGTTCGCCATCATAGGCTTTGAAGATCGTATATCCTTCCTGCAGCAGATAGATCTCGATCGCATCTACGATCTCTCTGTCATCATCACAAACCAAAATATTTGCCATTTCGTCCTCCCCGCATATCAAATCTCTCATTTACCATTTCGTCTGTTATAACCCTATCAGGAAAACCTAAAGGAAAAGATGGGAAATTCTTTAATGTTTTCTTAATTCACTGTTTCAGACATTACCGCCGTATCCAAAAGCCCCAGAAAAGCGCCCAGATTTCCCCGTTTTCCCTGGCTCGCCCGGTGGGAAAAAAGGTAGCCGCTGTTATGGCAGGTACACAGATCCGTCACCTGGATCTGCCCGGCCGGTATTCCGGCTTCCTGCAACAGGATCTCATTGGCACGCCAAAGATCAAGCTGATATTTGCCGTTTCCTTTCTCTTCCAGGATCTGCGCCGCCTGTCCCGGCTTCCGAAATTCCTGTATAAAGGCCTCCGCCACGTCTTCGCCGACCTCATAACACGCCTGACAGATGGAAGGCCCGATGGCCGCCGTCAGATCCTCCGGCCTTGTACCATAGACTTCCCGCATCTTCTCTGTGACGCATCTGCCCATCCGTGCCACGGTTCCCCGCCAGCCGGAATGCGCCAGCGCCACTGCCCGGTTCTTCGTATCCACGAAATATAAGGGTACGCAGTCCGCATAAAAGGTTGCCAGCACAAGTCCCGGCTCATCCGTCAGCAGTCCGTCTACATCATGATAATCCTTCGGCCGCAGGATTCCCTTGCCGCCGTCTGCCCTGGTCACCACCCGCAGGTTCACGGTATGCGTCTGGTCGGAACAGACCAGATCTTCCAGGCCGCAGCCCAATATACCGGCGATCCTTCTGTAATTCTCATCCACAGCCGCCTTCTCATCTCCCCTGGTGTAGCTCAGATTCATGCTTTGATAGATGCCTTCGCTGACTCCGCCGAGCCTCGTCGAAAACAGATGCCTCACGATCCCCGTCTGCTCCAGCAGCGGAAATGTCAGATACTCCACTTCCCCGGCTCTGTTTCGCTTCATTTTCCTGTTTCCCACATGTCTGTATAATTCCATAATGTCCTTTCTCCCTGCTATCCCTGAAGGCACAGAGATCCCTCTACCTCCACGCAAGATAATCAAACGCGTTTTTCACCCAGTTGACCGTCTCCCCGTCTACCGCCACCACGTCAAACCGGATCGGCGTATCCTCCCTGCACTGATGCACCACACGGTAGTAATCGGCCACCCGGCAGATCCGCTTCTGCTTGGCATAGCCCACCGCTTCCGCCGCCGTACCCTTACTGCCGCTGCTGCGATATTTCACTTCAAAAAAGACAAGATACGCTCCGTCATAACCGATGATATCGATCTCGCCCTGTCTGCAGCGAAAATTCCGCTCGCAGATTCTGACACCCTTAGATAATAAACAGGCACAGACCTGTGCTTCCTTCTGTGCCCCCTGCTTTCTTGTATTCACCTTTTACACCCCTTAACATCTGCCCTCAGCACGTCCGGTCTCACTTCCTTACTTCGCCGCTGCCATCTTCGCCTTGATCTTATCCATGGAATCCACGAAGATCAGGATCTCCGCGACCACCTCGTACAGTTCCGGCGGGATCATATCCCCGATCTCCAGCCGGGAAAGGGTGTCCGCCAGCTTATCGTCGCGATGCACCGGCACCGCCGCTTCTTTGGCTTTCTCGATAATGCGCTCCGCCAGTTCTCCCCTGCCGGAGGCGATGACTCTTGGCGCCTCCTCGGAAGGATCATACTCTAAGGCGATGGCCTGCTTCGGTTTCTTCTGCACTTCTCCCGCCACAGCCTCCTGCTTTGCCCGCCGCCGTCCCTGCTCCGTCACAGCCGCCTTCTCTGCCTTCTTCTGCATCTGTCCTGCCATCCTGCGTTCCTCCTGTGCCAAACTATCCCTCCCTTTTGCCGTTCGCCTCTTCGTCACGCTCTCATGTCAAAAGAGGTGCGGCTGAGTACCGAAATATTCTTCTCCTGGTTCAGGATCGTCTGCATGATGCCCTCGTCCTGTTCCTCTTCCCTGATCTGAAACTGCGCCTTTAGTGCATATCCTCTTTTCGTCAGCCTCTCGTCCAACAGGGAAATATGCTGTTCGATCAGATCCAGCGCGCTTTCGTCCTGCAGCGTAAAGTTTGTGCTCACCTTATTCTGCTGCATCGCCACATACACGTCAAGCGCTCCCAGATGCTCCATATCCAGATGCAGGAGGGCGCTCACGTTACCGTCCTTAGCCGCCAGGTTCTTCTTGTTCGTATACACATACAGATCGCCATGGGCATTGTTGCCTGCCAGCTTGAGGGGCAGCTGAATATACGCGAACATATGATTCATCTGGTTCATAAAGTCCACATTGTTCTGCAGATTCTGCACGCTCTTTGCCACGGGAAGATCCGCCTTGCCTGCCGTCTGTATCGCCTCATTCAGGCGCGCGCTCTGCTCCCTGATCCTCTCATATAACTGCTCCACCTTATGCGGGTCCGCCACATCCCGGGGCTCGATCAGCCACTGCCTGCCGATCTCCGCCTTCAGCAGTCCCTCAAACTCTCTACCGCCAAAAAGCCGCTCCAGCATCTGCGACGGCATCTCCTGTTCTCCCGCACCGGACAAGGTATGGCGGATCAGCGCCAGTACATCCTTTGCCGGCAGTCCGCCGCTTTTTATCTGTGCCGCCGTCTGTTCATCCACACCAAGCTCCCGCAGCAGATTTCCCAGATCATGCCACTGCTTCGCCGTCAATGCCGGATTCTGCCCGGTCTCCTGTGCAGGGCCGCTTCCGTCAGTCCCTTCCGCCTGCGGGAAGCCGGGATCCATCAGCCTGCCCGGGTGAGCGCCTTCCTCCGGCACGCTGCCGCTTCCTTGCGCCTGCCCGGCCTGCTCTCCACCATTCTCCGTCCCCTTCCGGATCACTTCCCCTGCGCTCTCGCCTTCCGCAAGGATATCCAGCACCTGCCCGTAAAAGGCATAGGCCTGCCCGGTCCGGCCCTCGCTCATCAGTTCCTGGAATACCTCCGGCAGTTCCTGCATGATCGTCTCCGCGCTGCCAAGCAGCTGATGACCGGCATTCTGATACTGCTCAAACTGTTCGATATTCAGTTCTGTCACGGCAAGCCCCAGCCGGATCATCTGGATGATGGAAGCCGGATTCTGCCCGGGGAACTCCAGAAGCTGCCTGCTGACATTTAAGATCGTATCCTTGTCGATGGGCATGCCTTCCTCCATCATTCTGGCTACCATCTCCACATTTTTCGCCGTCTCCGGCAGACCCGCCGCTCCCAGGGCACGCTGGATCGTCGCCTGGTTGGCCATATTGGCGTACAGTGGCGCAAGAGACAATACCGAGCCGTTGTTGGTCTTCACCTCGAAGCTCATATTCTGTCCCAGGGCCAGACTGATGCTCTGATCGATCCGGGCATTGATCAACAGTTCCTGGCTGAGCGCGATCTGCGCCACATTACCGTTCCTGCTGACGACGGCGCCCTGAATCGTCTGGCCCGGCAGAAGATTCCGGATCTCATTCTGTACCCGGTAGCTCCGCTCCCCCTTAGACATGGCCTCCGATGGCTTCACCGTGTCATTTGCCCTGATATTCTGATTATTCCGTTTAAAAATACTTGACAGATTCAATTTCTTCCCCCTGAATGCTGACCCACGCCTATGATACGCTACGTCTCACAAAAATGTGTTATGAAGGATCTCCGATGGATCGGACATGGACCAAATTTCCTGAGCGCGTCCACATGCGCCTGCGCCCCATACCCTTTGTGGGAGGCAAATCCATATTCCGGATAGATCTCGTCATACTGTACCATCAAGCGGTCTCTCGTCACCTTCGCCACAATACTGGCGGCGCCGATCGAAATGCTCTTGGCGTCTCCCTTGATGATCGGCACCTGTCTGATCTTCATCTGCGGAATCGTCACCGCATCATTCAACAGCAGGTCCGGCGCCGTCGTAAGCTTACCGACCGCTTCCCGCATGGCCTCATAGGTGGCCTGCAGAATATTGATCTCATCGATCCGCTCCGGCGTGCTGTATCCGATCCCCACTGCCACTGCCCGGTCCATAATAACAGCATAAAGCTCTTCTCTCTTTTTTTCGGACAGTTTCTTGGAATCATTAATATACAGGATGTCACAGTCTTTGGGCAGGATCACCGCACCGGCCACCACCGGACCGGCAAGCGGGCCCCGCCCCGCCTCATCGATCCCGCAGATATGCTCGTACATCGCATATTCCCGCTCGTACTTTTGCAGCTCCCTGCTCCTTGCCACTTCCTTTTCATAGGCCAGAAGCCGTTTCCTTCCCTTCTCCACGGCACTGCGCACCCCGGCCCGCTCATCCTTCTCATACTGCGTAAACAAAACAGGCAGTTCCTCCATCGCAGCTGCCTGTATCTTCTCTGTAATTTCCCTGATATTTTCTCTCATTTTGTTTTCCTGCTGTTCTCGCCGCCTCTTTCTGTAGGAACGTCGCGCTATTCTGTCACCGATGCTTAATAAATCCAAACTTATTAAGCGGCCAGATCCGCAGCCACGCCCTGCCGATGATCTCATCCCGCCTGACATTTCCCACGGAGGGATCCCTGCTGTCCGTGCTGTTATTCCTGTTATCTCCCATCAGAAAATACTCGTCATCCGCCAGCACAATGTCATCATAGGCCCGACCCGGATTCTGGATCACTTCCTTACCGTAAGACTCCTCCAGAACCTCGCCGTTGATCAGTATATTGCCCGTCTCGTCGATACGGACCGTCTCTCCCGGCAGGCCGATCACCCTTTTTATGTAGAAAGTATTCTCCTCATAGCGAAAAGGAAACACCACGATATCGAACCGCTCCGGCTCATGGAAACGATAGCTTATCTTATCCACGATCAGATTATCCTCACTGCTTAGCTTCGGCTCCATGGAGCTGCCCTGCACCTGCGTCCGCTGTCCCACGAAATGGATCACCAGATACACGGCGCATAAAACAAACAACAGGTAAAGGCTGGTGCTCAAGATCTCTTTCAGTACTTTTTTCATTCCGTCAATTCCCCAATCTATCTCTTTTCTGCTCTGTAAGTATCCTGTATGTTCTCACCGGATGCTCACACATCATGCCTCATCCGGCAGTTCCAATGTGATCCGGGCGATCCGCCCGCTTCTGAAATCATCGACCACGATCGACGACGCCTTCTCGTAATCGATCTCCTGTCCCTTCTTGTAGCACTTGCGGACTTCACAGACGTGCTTAAGCACCGCAAACGGCGTATCCTCCACGCACATGCCGTCCTGCCCCGGCCCGATCTGATATCTTTCATACAGAGCCTCTCTGTAATGAACCAGAAGATAGGCAATCAGATCTGCCGCTAACTCCGTCATCTGCAGGATCTCATCATTCATGGAACCGATCATCGCCAGGTTCCTGCCCACCTCTTCACTCTCAAATTTGGGCCACAGGATGCCCGGCGTATCCAGAAACTCCAGTTCCTTATTCAGACGGATCCACTGCTTGCCCTTCGTAACACCCGGTTTATTGCCGGTCTTCGTACAGGCTTTGCCGGCAAAAGAGTTGATAAAGGTGGACTTTCCCACATTCGGGATTCCCACCACGATCGCACGCACCGGTCGATTCCTGATCCCCCGCCTTCTGTCACGCTCGATCTTATCTTTGCAGGCTTCTCTTACCATGCCATAGATCGCGCGAAGCCCCTGTCCGCTCTTAGCATTGATCTCCAGCACATGAAATCCCTTATCCTTAAAATATGCCATCCACAGCTGATTGGCCTTCTCATCCGCCAGATCCGACTTGTTGAGCAGGATCAGTCTGGCCTTGTTTCTGCCAAGCTCATCTATATCCGGGTTTCTGCTGCTGAGCGGGATTCTCGCATCGACCAGCTCTATCACCAGATCGATCAGGCTGATGTTCTCCTGCATCATCCGCTTCGCCTTCGTCATATGACCCGGATACCACTGATAATTCATCCGTTTTCCTCCTATTCGATCAGTCCCATACCCTCTTCGCCTGCCCGCATATGGAACCATGCCTTGCCAATGATATTGTCCTTCTTAACGCCGCCGATGTTGCCCGAGCGGCTGTCTTCGCTACTGTTACGGTTATCGCCCAGCACGAAGAACTCGTCGATCGCCAGCGTCATCTCATTCTCCGCAATCCCCGCATCGATCATCCGGTCAAATTCCTCCGACTCCTCCAGAAAAACGCCGTCAATATAGACGCTGCCGTCCTTGATCTGCACCGTCTCCCCCGGCAGCCCGACAACTCTTTTGACATAGAAATGGGAGTTCTGATTGCCGTTTGGCAGAAAGACGATCACGTCTCCCCGTTTGGGTGTGGAGAGTCTGTACAGCACACGGTTCACCAGGATCTCCTGGCCGTTATACAGCGTCGTCTCCATGGAATCCCCGATCACGCTCGTGCGCATACCGACCGAATATACGATCACAAAGGCCAGAAAAACCGCCACTATGCCGCCTGCAACTATCTCAAAGATATCCTTGATAATTCTGGAATCTAGTCTTTTCTTCTTCTGATAAAAAGTTAATCCCTTTCTTTTCGCCACACGTATCTTCCTCTTTTATGTACTCATTCGGTATCTTTCCCATACTATATTAATAGTAAACGACATAACAAATTTCTGTTTCCGGCTCTTGCAGAAGCCATATACGG
>CANOCU010000112.1 GCA_947564645.1 uncultured Lachnospiraceae bacterium | reverse complement strand
AAGTGGGAAGAGTTTGTTTATGATTTTGCCCGGTCCTTTTACAGCGTCAAGCAGGTGAGAAATAAAGTGACGCATCCCGACGACCTGAAGAGGGCGGAGTTTGATCAGGCGATTCAGACAATGAAGCGGGTAATCGGCCGGATCAAAGAGATCGCGGAGGAACAGAAGAAGCAGACGTAACAGGGAAGTCGAAAGTTGAATTGTTATAAGCAGATGGGCTGTCATGACAGGAGGTCCGGAGTGGGAAAGGAAGGTAAGGATGAGCAATCAGCATTTTATTAATTTTACGAATCATCCATCGGATCGATGGGAAGAGGAACAGAGAAAGGCGGCGTTGGAATACGGGGAGATCATTGACCTTCCGTTTCCTAATGTAAGCCCGCAGGGCGATGAGCAGTATATTGACAGAATGGCCGGGGAGTGTGTTTCACAGATTCTGCAATTTCATCCGGCAGCAGTTCTGTGTCAGGGTGAATTTTGTCTGGCCTATCAGGTGATATGCAGGCTGCGGGAGAAAGGAATACAGGTGGTGGCAGCGTGCAGTGAGCGCATCGCGAGAGAAGTGGGGCAGAAGAAAGAGACGGTATTTGCTTTCGTACAGTTTAGGGGGTACGGAAGATAGACGGACAAAGGAGGAAAGAAGAGTGAAGAGCGAAACGGTTCTGGCAATGTATGATGTGAGAGGAAAACAGGAATATATTTACCGCAGCAGACGGATTCAGGAGATCATAGGCGCCTCCCATATCATTCAGGATGTGTTCCGGGATTATCTGTATCCGGCGGCGCGGCAGGTACGCAACAGGACAAGTGATCTGGGGAATGCGGAGGCAATCTATCAATATGATCAGGAGGCGTTGGAAGCATTTTCCATAGCGGCTTTTGAACAGCGCATGGCAGAAGGACGGTATATAGGCGAGGTAGTGTACGACGGCGGCGGGAATTTCCTTGTGCTCTACAAGGATAAGGAAACCTGTATCCGGATCAATCGTCTTTTTACCAGGAATTTAATGGAGCATACCTATACGCTGAAAGTACTTTGCACGATTCTGGAGCAGCCGGATCTTATGCAGTATCGGAGTGATAACAAACGACTGTATGAACTGCATCGGGAGAAGGAGAAGACGGAAAGCGTCATTTATCCGGTCAACAGTCTGCCGATGGTTCAGGTGGATCCGCTTACGTCAAGGCCGCTGTCCGTGAAGCGCAGAGTGCCCGGAAATAAGAAGGACGAAGCAACGAAAGTGTCTTTGGAGCGTGCGGCTAAATATGACAAATACCGGCAGGTGGCGCAGGATGGAGAGGCTGAGGGCGAGAAGATCCTGGATAATATCGTGACGAAGAGAGGGGAAGAGAGCCTGTTGGCCGTCATCTACATTGACGGTAATAATATGGGAGCGCAGGTGCAGGCATGTCTTGCCGGAAAAGAAGGTTATGAGGAATGCGTTACGAAGCTGAGGAGATTTTCCGCCGAAATACAGCGCAACTATGTGGAAGAGCGGGTGCAGGCGATCAATGCGATGCTGGATGACAAGTACAGGGATCAGCTTTGCAAAAAGAGAAGGAAGATCGTGGCTGCCGGAGATGAAATGACGATCATTTGCAATGCCAGAGATGCCCTGGATGTAGTCAAAGCATATTTCAGGGATTTTCCGGAAGAATGCAGTTCCTGCGTGGGAATCGCAATCTTTCACAGCCATGCGCCCTATGCGGATGCCTATCGTCTGGCAGAGGAATGTTGTGAATCCGGGAAAACATGGATGAAGAGCAGGGAAATGGAACATGCCTGTCTGTTGGACTTTCATTATTGTCAGGGAGGAATCGGGGTTTCCCTGGAGGGGATCAGGCAGCAGGAATTGCCGGAGAAGGAATGCAGCAGGCCCTGGGTGATTCTTTCCCATTCCGAAGATATAGGGGATGAATTTTGTTATTCATTGGAACAGGCGGAGGAGATGGCAGCTCTTTTGAATAAGCTGGGGCGAAGTAATGTGAAGGGGCTTTTGGACGTGGCCCTGAACAGTCCGGCACAATTGGAGATGGAACTGGAGAGGATCAATGCGCATCGAACGGAACAGATCGACTTTACGATGGGCGGCAGATTAGACGCGGATCGGAAAAGAAGGCTGCTCTATGATGTCGTGTTGATTTATGACTTGTGGTTTCAGGGAGAGGAGGGTTGAGATGGCCAGCTTATACGGAAGGATAAAAATCGAGCTTATGTCAGATCTTTGTGTGGGATCCGGTTATTCTCATGCAGGTGTGATCGATGCGGATGTATCTTATGATGAATACGGACTTCCTTTTATACCGGCACGCCGTTTGAAAGGATGCATGAGGGAGGCGGCAGAAATGGTCTGTCCGGCCGTGGCAGAGACGATATTCGGTAGGGCAGGAGATACCGGAACTAAGGGGATGATTCTGTGGAATGCCTATATAGAAGGATATGACCGGATTGCCGGGGAACTTGTCAGACTGGAGAAAATGGCTTACCCGGAGGCCGCGTATCTGTCGCCGCAGAATATTCTGAAGATGTATACGGCAGTCCGGGCGCAGACGAAGCTGTCTCAGGATACGGGAGTGGCGGAGAGAAACAGCTTAAGATACACTCGTGTTGTGGGCCAGTATGATCCTCTGCAGGAGAAAACGCCGCTTTGCTTCTATGCGAAAGTAGAATTTGAAGATACTGATCGGGAGCAGCTGGAACGGGTGATAAAGGCTACAAGAAATATCGGGATGAACAGAAACAGAGGTCTGGGGAGTGTGCGCTGCAGCCTGACAGATGTGCACGAGATGCAGGCGCCTGAGCGTATGGTGTCAGAAGAAACAGGGGAGGAGAGGGTCTGCCTTACTTATGTGCTTCGGAATCAGGAATCCTTGCTGATGAGCAGCGACAGCGCAGATACTTCGGATTCTTATATCAGCGGTAAAAGTATTCTGGGAAATCTGGCGGGCGCTTATCTGTCGGGGAAAGAAAGGACGGCAGAGGAGAAGCGGTTTCAGGATCTTTTCCTGAATGGCGATACTGTTTTTACAAATGCGTATGTGACGGTACCGCCGGATGCGGACAGAAAGGCAGCGACGGCATGGCCCGACTATTGCCCGGCGCCTCTTTACATAAATCGTTTGAAGAAAACAAAGGTCCTGGTAAATCTGCTTGGGGAGGAGCAGAATGCGTGTATCGGCGATGGCATGGAGCACAAGTATGATACCGGGAACGGCAATCTGCCCAAGAAATTGAAAACGCATTATATCCATGAGGCAAAACCGAATGTTTTTCAGATCGTAGAACCAAAGAGGGAGATTCTCTATCACAACAGTCAGAGAGAGCTTCTGTATACATCGGAGGCAATGAAGAAGGGCCAGTATTTTAAAGGGAGGATCTATGTCAGGAAGAAATATGCGAATCTGTTGAAAGAGCTAATGGAGACAGGCCGGCTTTCTTTTGGCAAATCCAGAACGGCTCAGTATGGGAATTGTGAGCTGGCAGCTGACATAACGATGGAGAAGAGTACGGAAACGGCAGTTTGTGCTCGGAGCGGAGAGAAGATTGCGGTCGTTATGGAAAGCGATGCGGTCTTCTTACAGGAAACGGATGGCTATACGGTACGGTTCGATGCGGTCAGAGAACTGGTCGCCAGGCAGCTTAAGATCCCCTATGACAGGACAAAGGATGAGGGGAGTATCCTTACAACCCGGGAAATAACGGGTTACAATACGAAATGGAATCTGCGCAGGCAGGGAATCCCGGCGGTAAAAGCCGGCAGTGTGCTGGTGTATACGATAGAAGACGGTCAGAGTCTACAGTTAAACATGGATTTTGAACAGGTATTTGTAGGGGAGCGGAATCTGGAAGGTTATGGCCAGGTGCGTATCCGTAAGTGCAGTGATATGGAATATGCGGCCGGAATGATAGAGGAGCGTCAGGGCGGGCCGGATGAGAAACCGGATCTCGAAAGCTGCAGGCCGTTTCTGATACGGATCCTGACAGGGCAGCTGTTGGATCGTCTGGTCTTACGGTATATGAAAGAGCTGAGAGATCTGAAAGAACATCCGGAGTTGAATCTGACGGCATCTACGATAGGCCGACTCAATTTGATGCTGCAGGAAAGCCTGAATACATACCGACATGATCCAGGACAGGCATTTCAGGATTTCTGTGAGCGGATCGCTTCGATCAAGCGGACCAAGGAGAGGGAAGAAGCCTTCAGGCTGTTGTCGGCTGTTATGCTGAAGGAAGAAAAGAAAGAAGAAAAGAGAGAAAGGAAACAGGAAGAGGAGAAAGAAAGAAGGCTATACGAGCTGGATATTCGAAAGATGACAGCCAGGCGGAAGGATGAGGAAACAGAGCAGCTGTGCGGTCTCTTAGAGAAGCATGTTTCCGGGGAGGAATACGAAGCGGGAATAGCCGCCCTGTGGGGCATCTACATGGGCAACATCCTTGCGTATCATAAATATCGGAAAAAGCAGGAAGGGGGAAAGGAAAAGAATGAGCAATAAGATGAAAAAGAAGCTATATTACAGGATTATCTTCCAGACTGCTTCCGCTCTGTCGACAGGCAGCGGAGAGAATCAGTATTCAGACAGTGATATGATAAGAGATTCAGCGGGAGACCCTTTTATTCCCGGCAGTTCTCTGGCAGGCATCTACAGAACCTTTTTCGGGGAGAAAGATGCGGAAGACTATTTTGGATCGGCCCGGAATGATACGAGGGAGGCAGAGAGCAGGGTTCTTGTATATGATGCAAAGCTGCGGGAGAGTGAAGAGAAGATTCCCTACCGGAGCGTGATCAGGGACTGCGTGGCCTTAGACGAGTGGAAGACCGGCAAACCCGGCAGCAAATTTGATTTCGAGGTGGTGGAACCGGGAGCCTGGTTTACAACCTATCTGGAACAGAATTGGAAAGACGGCGACAGAGATATCGGTAAGGAGCTTGCGAGGATCTGGCAGGATCACCAGATCTATATCGGACGAAAGACGATGCGGGGACTTGGCAGGATCGGAGAAGTGAGCATCTGCCGCAGAAGCTTTGATCTGGACAAGCCGGAAGAGCTTGCTGCCTGGATCGACTTTGATATGTACAGAGAAGAGGACTGGAAGGATGCAGAGGTTCAGGAGACGGATCTTCAGGCGTCGGATACACAGAAGATGACGTGTGTCAGTTTTACCCTTTGTCAGATGGGAGGTATCTCGATCCGCCGCTATACCACCAGGGTGAACGACGGACAGGCGCAGCCGGACGCAGAACAGCTTACCTGCATCCTGGGAAAAGACGGTGAGGAAGTACCGTATATACCGGGCAGTTCGTGGGCCGGAACATTCCGGCATCATATGGAGCGGCTGATCCCGGGATGTACCGGGGATTATTTCGGGACTTGTGAACGCAGATCTTCTGTTCGCTTTCAGGAAAGTTTCCTTAAAGGAGCGAGGCCGAAAATACTGATGTGCAATGCGGTGGATCGTTTTACTGCGGGTGTGGTTGAGACGGCGCTTTTTACGGAAAAGATGTGGTATGGAGGAGAGACGGTGCTGCAGATCGCGTTTCCGTCCGATGCGGCGATCGGATTTCTGCAGGCACTGGCAGCTTCCCTGGTGGATCTGCATACGGGAATCCTTTCTGTCGGCGGTCTGACTGCGGTTGGACGAGGCATCTTTGCGGGAAGGGAGCTGTCTATTAACGACAAGACGATTCCGATGTGTGATGAGGGACTGTACGAACGGATTTTGACAGCATTTCAAGAGGGGAAAACAGATGAATAAAGTAGAGACAATGGAGCAGTTTTGGGCGTATGCGGATAAGATGGAGGCCGGATTTTGCTTTGCCATGCTGACGGACGATATCTTGTGGGAGAAGTGGCCGGTAAGCGCTGAGAGGAAGAAGGAACTTCGGGAAAAGGAGGGCAGGCTTCTGGATATCAGGATTTTTAATACCGGGAAGGAACTACGGATGTTCCGCGGAGACATCGGCAGAGACTTTCAGGGCAGAAGCATTGACGACGGCGAACGGGCGCCTTCCATAGAGGAGTATTTTGACGAGGAGCAGTACCTGGATATTGACAGTAAACGGTCGGGAGAGCTGTTTGCCAAAGAGCAGAAGGTTCTTGCTACGGGAGGCGGCAGTTATCCTCTGCCGATTGCCGGCTTTGAGAATGCCAAGATACGGATCCGCAATTATCTTGGATATTATGAAGAGACGGGGCAGGCTTATGTGAAGGACTGGAGACTTATGGACGTATTTCAGGAGGAGGAGTGAAGATGGCGAGGGCAGAATACCAAAGAAGAAAAGATGTCAGGTTTGTGAATCCCTATACATTCGTGCCGATCTCAAAAAGGCAGGCAGTAGAGCGGAAAACGGTGGAATCGGCCTTTGCAGACAGACTGCACACAGGAGTGCTGCATTGCCGCCTGTATGTGCGCACGCCGTTGGGGATTCCTGATGCGGGACAGGTGCGGCCGGATCCAAATGTGAAGGAACATAAGATCTACCCGTTTTTTACTTATATGGAAAATGAAAGAAAGATTCCGGTGATCCCGGGCAGTTCCTTAAGGGGAGCGATCCGCTCTGTATTTGAGACGGCAACGGATTCCTGCTTTGCTACCCTGCGGGATAATACGAGTTTGTCTAAGCGCGTTGAGAATACAAAGGCATATAAACCGGGCATTCTTAAGTGGGAGAAGGAGGCGTGGCATCTTTATCAGGCGGAGCGTTATCTGCTGGCGGTGGATCCGGGGAGGAATCTGGCAGGGAATGCCGGGCAGCAGGGCAGGGATGATCATTATACGAAGTTTGAAGGCCTGCCCGCAGAGGCCTATGTTACGATCGTGCAGGAAGGGGCGGATGGATCTAGAACAGCCAGAACGCAGAGTGGAGAGGAATTACGTTTTGGTGATCCGGTGGAATTTCAGCCGTATACCAGGGGTAATGCAAGGTATGTAAAGCGCGTAAGAGATAAAGAGTATCTTATATGGAGCGGGGTGGCCACGGATGTGAGCAAAAGGCAGGACGGAGCGGGAGGTAAGGACAGAAGCGAAAAGGGAGTAGTCTATATCGGCGAGACTTTCGCGAAGAAGAAACACGGTGAGAATGTTTTTGTAGCGAAGGCGGAAGAAAAAAGAATCCCTGCTGAGCAGTTAGAAAAGGCTTATAGAAGTCTGCTTGAGACATTGAATAGTTACAGGGATCCGGCGATCAACCGCAATCGCAAGACCGGGCACAGTGGGTATCAGGATTTTGCACATGCCAAAAGGGAGACCGGCATTCCGCTTTGGTATTCCATAGAGGATAAGAAGCTCTGTCTTGCCTCCATAGGACGGACTTTCTATAATACTACGCTGAATGAACTGGCAGGGGAGAGAAAGCCCTGTACGAACAGACAGCAGCTTTGTGAAGCCTGTGCGCTCTTTGGAATGGCGGGAGAAGAAAGTCTGGGGAGCAGAATTCGGATTACGGATGCGAAGGCGGAAGAGGGATATACGATAGAGGAAAAGACGTTGAAGATATTGGGGCAGCCGCGCTATTCCTATCTGCCCTTTTATGCCAGAATGGGTTCCGGCGCTTCCGGAGGTTCCGGCAATTCTAATAGTTCAAAAATTCCGGAGTCTTATGATGACAGTAATGTTGAGATCGCAGGAAGGAAGTTCTACTGGCATGACCGGAAGGCGGCAACGGATAGCAGCAGGTATGAGGCAAGTGAGAGAAACCAGATGAACAGTACGATGGAACTTGTGATGCCTGGGGCACAGTTTGTCTTCGATCTCTATTATGACGGCATTACGTCCAGGCAGCTTCGGAAGATCATGTGGTGTATTCATTTGGGAGAAAATGAAGAGAATGGGAACCTTTGTTATAAGATCGGGCATGGGAAACCGTTAGGGCTTGGCAGTGTGAAGCTTGTGATCGAGGAAAATGTCGAGAGGATTTTTGAAGACGGAAGTTACTCGTGGAAACGGGAAAAGCCGGTTGAGGAAGATGAGAAACCGGTATTTAAGAAGAGCAGGGAGTTAAAGAAAGTGATGGATTATCGCGGACCGGATGAGAAGCTGCCGATCATGTATCCGTTTATTTGCGATGAGCAGGGGAAGGAACTTTCGGAGACCGGGCGGAATGAGGATGCGAGACATGTCTGGTATCAGGAAAATAAGAAGAAGCGCGTGGGATTTCACGGATTCGGTAGGGATTCTGACGATTCAGTGGAGAGTTTGCCGGATATTATGAAGAAGGATCAGGCGCTTCATGCGTATCAGAAGATTCAGGGGCAGGCATTTCGGAATCATGATCGCGGTAATGGAAGGAGGGGTGATCAGGGGACTGGTTGGAATGGCAATCGGAATAATGGCCGGAAATAATATGAGTTAAGGCGGACGCGCCTGTCATTATGTAGTTGTCCTGAGGACCCGCTTGCGCTCGGCTAAAGTTAATTCCGGAGGAATTTACTTTTTTCTAACGGTCCCCAGAACAACTACACAATACCAGGCGCTGTGTACTGCTGCATACTGCTTAATTTGTTGGTATGTGATGTGGTGTGGTGTGCTGTCATATGATCTTGCCGTGTTACTTCTCATGGGTCAGGGATGTGCACTAGGGGCGCATTCCGTAAGAACATGATTCAGATCTGCTTTTGTAATTCATAATAAAGTGATATCGTTATTGAAAAGGTGGCCTGAGATTGCTATAATGAATATAAATATGAACAAATTGTTAACGGTACATTTTTAAGGTTTAAAAGCTGAATTGTCAGAATATTCTGTGAATAACACGCGAAAATGGGGCTTGAAAGTCACTGTTTATGCGCGCTTGCAGAGTATACCGTAGAAATGGAGAAGGCCTGCGGAAGGGCATTGAAACAGCTAATCATATTATTTAGTCATCCAGTGTCAATTTAGTAGAAATGGAGAAGGCCCGCGGAAGGGCATTGAAACCTTCATTTTTCTTATTGTAGTAGTAAATACCTGCACGTAGAAATGGAGAAGGCCCGAGACAGGGCATTGAAATCTTGCGCCATCTAGGTCATCGTGGGTAAAAATGAACGTGCCCGAGTAAGGGCATTGAAACCCAATTTCATGTCTATGGA
>CANOCU010000111.1 GCA_947564645.1 uncultured Lachnospiraceae bacterium | reverse complement strand
CAGGTGATCGTGTATAACTGGGGAGAGTATATCGACCCGGAGACGATCGAAATGTTCGAGGAAGAGACAGGGATCGAAGTGGTCTATGATGAGTTCGAGACCAACGAGATCATGTATCCGAAGGTGGAATCCGGCGCCTCGTCCTACGATGTGGTATGCCCTTCCGACTATATGATCAGCAAGATGATCGCTAAGGATATGCTGGCCGAGATCAACTTTGAGAACATTCCCAATGCGAAGAAAAACATCGGCGCACAGTACTTCGAGCAGGCAAAGGGATTCGATCCGGAGAACAAATATTCCGTGCCCTACTGCTGGGGTACGGTGGGCATCCTCTATAACAAGACCATGGTCGATAAGCCGATCACAAGCTGGGCACAGTTGTGGGACGAGAAATATGCCGACAATATCCTGATGCAGGATTCCGTGCGCGACGCATTTATGGTAGCGGAGAAATTGCATGGGTTTTCCATGAACACCACAGATCCGCAAGAACTGGAGACGGTGAAAAACTCCCTGATCGAACAGAAACCGCTGGTACAGGCCTACGTGATCGATCAGGTCCGTGACAAGATGATCGGCGGCGAAGCCGCGATCGGTGTGATCTATTCCGGAGAAGCGATCTATACCCAGCGGGAAAATGCAGACTTAGAGTACGTGATCCCCGAGGAAGGCACCAATGTCTGGATCGATTCCTGGGTCATTCTGAAAGACGCGCCCAATAAGGAGAATGCCGAGAAATTTATCGACTTTATGTGCCGCGGCGACATCGCCGTCCGAAATTTCGAGTACATTACCTACTCCACCCCCAACGATGCGGCGAGAGAGCTGATCAAGGATGCGGATATCCGCAACTCTAAGATCGCCTTCCCCGATCTGTCACAGTACGATAACCTGGAGACCTTCGTCTATCTGGGGGAGGACGGAGACGCCCTGTACAATGAATTGTGGAAGGAAGTAAAGTCCAATTAAGAACGCGCCGGCCGCAGCCGCATGAGACATTATACCTCTTTGCGGCTGCGGCCGGCGCTCCATAGATACCCAGCCAGACTGCCAGATCACTTATCGGAATCAATATTTCTGGAAAGCGCTGTTGAGCGCATAGATGGTATCATTATCTCCCATCGCAAAGAAGATCACATTGCCGCGGCTCTCGATCAGCATTGTCTCCGCGCTGACACAGATCCATTTATTCAGATCCGCATTGTCTTTCAGCTGCTGCTTAACCGTATCCACATTTTCCTCTTCCACTCTCAACAACACGAACTGAAAAGCATTGGGAGAGATCATCGGAATAGACGCCGTCGCCTCCGTATAGTCGATCTCGTCCGTACCCAGGATCGAAACTTCCGTCTCGTCCGTCAGTTCAAACGTCTCAAAGCTGTCCATTCCTGCTCTGAAATCCTCCGACAGATCCGCCTTTTCATAAATACCGGCTATGATGTCGCCAAGACTTCCCTCCAGCTGGCCTGCGCTCTCTTCTTTCTTCGTCCCACAGGCACAGCAGAATATCGCTGTCATCGCCAACAGAAGAAATACCCTTATAAATTTTGTTTTCATGTTCGTCTTCCTACTCCTTTTTCATAATATTTTCCTGTCATTCTCTCTATATCATACTTTTCCCAACATTTCTTTTCTTATGATATTTCCGCAAGAATCCCTGATGTGCAAAATTCCTCCCTGCGTTTCCCGAACTGCGTATAGAAGTCTTCTTCCGTATCATAAGGTCTCTTATAGAACAGTTCCAGAAACAATACGTTACTCTCCTGCGCGAAGGTGTCCGACTGCCGTTTCCCGATCTGTGCCTGCAGATCGCCGCGCAGGTCATGCCATATGGTCAGGAATCTTTCATATTGCGAAAGGGCAGGGATCTCCAGCCATTTTCTGATCTTGACCTTGGTCCGGTTCCGGATCTCACAGGCGTCTTCCAGCAGGAAATAATGAAGCCCCTTCTCATCGTACTTCCGTCCCAGCGGAAACAGCCTGCACAGCCCCGGTCTGTGGGAATGAATGCTGCATCGGCCTTTCGCATCCAGGAAACCGCAGGCGTCCGTTTCCGGCTGCATCCTGAGTGACGGAAGGATCAGTCCGTCCTCCACGCTAAGTTCAATCTTCTCCTGCATAAGACCGGCAAACTTAAGTCCGGTTATCTGCTGCAGCTGATAGATATCATAAGGATCCAACAGGATCGACTGACCCATTCCCCGGCAGCACGCGCTGCAGCCGTCACAATCGCCGCAGTCCAGTCTTGCCATATCATTTGCGCTCAGTAACTGCATAAAAACACCTCATATCACAAGTAAACTTCCACCCTGCACATCCTGCCGTTCGACAGGCCGCATGGCCATCCAGAGCATTCTCTTATCCCAGTTTCTCGTGGAAGAAATCCGCAATGCGCTGCCAGGTCTCCTTCTGGAAGAACTGTTTGTCTGCGTGATCTGCCCCCTCAATGGCGATCAGCTTCACATCACATCCGGCCTCCTCCAGTTTATCGTGCAGAACTTCTCCCTGCCCGAAAGGCACGGTATGATCGTCGATCCCGTGCAGGATCATAAACGGCGGCGCATCCTTTGTCACGAAGCTGATCGGGCAGGCTTTCAATGCCTCTTCTTTCTGCAGCATGACATTCATACCCAGCATAAGAGATTCCGGCGAAGCTGCTGCCGCCAGCGGAGACTCATAGGGAAACCCGGAAACATCCGTGGGCGGATACCAGGGACAGGCTGCCTGCACCTTGCTGGAATACTCTGTATAATCGCCCACATCCAGAGCCGAATCATTTGCCAGGGCCGCCATTGCCGTCAGATATCCTCCTGCCGACTCTCCCATCACTCCGAAATGCTCCGAATCGATGTGAAACCGTTCGCTGTGTGCACGCAGATAACGGATTCCCGCCTTGATGTCAATAAGCGGCATCGGATACGGGCCTTCATTGCTGGTGCGATACTCCACACTGGCCACCACAAACCCCTGCCTCGCCAGTCCCGCCAGATACGCCAGATGGGCCGACTTGTCCATCTGTACCCAGGCGCCGCCGCAGATCCACACGATACAGGGATACCGCTTCTCCGGATCTTCCGGATAGATCAGATCCATCTTCAGATCCCTTCTCGTATGGCCAAACCAGGCGTCCACCTGTGAAAAAGCCATCCCCGTCACCACGCTGTACTGCGGTTCTTCCACTTTGATCGTTACTGTCTCTCTCATTTTATGTTCTCCTTTCTCCTGCCCGCTCCGATCCCTCCCACAAAGGCATAGATATCGTCACCGGACATCTGCTCAAAATATGTTTTCAATTTTAAATTTCTTTTTTAGTATATCACACGGCATAAATAACATTCAACAGCTTAAATAAACTGTCGAGTTGAAAAAAATGTTGGAAAACACCGTCCTTATACGTTAAAATAAAAGAAACGAAATCAATCGGGAAGGTAACCGCAAAGTGAATCATAAAAGGAATAAAACTCTAAAAAACCATCCTTTCCTGACAGGCATCCTGCTCATTTTGTGTCTGTTACTGGCAGGAGCCGGCTTTCTGTGCCTGCGTCTGAGAAACGGCGTACAGGTCAAAGCGCCAGAGGGCACAACGATCCTGTCCGCCTCAGAAATAGTCTGCTACAGACAGGATGATGCCCGCTGGGCTGAGGATACACTTGGATATTCCAAATATACGATGCACTCTTCCGGCTGTCTGGTCAGCTGTATTGCCGCCGCGCTTTCCATGGACAGCAATGTGGAGGAAACGCCCGGCACATTGAATGCCCGCTTCTCTTCCGCACAGGTATATGATGAGGAAGGAAATCTGTTATGGGGATGCCTGTCTGACCTGGGTGATTATCGGGTGGATGTCTTTTCCGAAGTTTCCTCCAGGCTCATAGACGGCTGCCTCACCGAAGGCCGATACCCGATCGTCCGTGTAAGGATCCATGGACTTGGCAGCTTTCATTATGTGCTGATAACCGGCATTCTGGATGGAGAATATCTTTGCATGGATCCCCTGCAGGATGATGTCATGCCGTTGTCTGCTTATGGGCGGAGGGTTTATGGAATCCGCTGTGTGTCATCCATATAACAGCGCTCTAAGAGACGCAAAAGCTGCCGAAAACAACCGGTTATGTACCGCTTTGTGTGCACTTCTTATACTTTTTCCCGTACCGGCTTTTCTAAATTGTGGAAACCGGGTATTGTAGCCAGGCAGGCAACTTGTTAGAATAGGCCCGTAAACATTAAATAAGGTAAAAGAAAATGCCAATGACACGGCAAGGAGGAAAACATGAAAATTTTAAACGTTGAAAATCCCGAAAAGTTTCTCGATGTGATCAAACAGTGCCATGGAAACGTGGAACTGGTCTCCAAACAGGGAGACAGACTGAACCTGAAATCTGAACTGACCAAGTATATCGCACTCAGTCAGCTTTTTACAGACAATACCTTTATCAATGAAATGGAACTGATCGTATCAGAACCTGATGATATGAAGCTTCTTCTGGATTATATGATGGAAGGCAGCCGATAAAAAATTGATCTGTATCCAACAGCATTACAGGTCCTATATGACCGAGGGGGATTCTTTATGAAACTAAACTACAAGCGAACCGTCCTTATTGGTATGGCATTCTTATCCATCTGCGCCTTCTGGCAGATGTATGACAATGTCATACCCCTCATTCTCAAGAACACCTTTCATCTGGGAGAGACAATCACCGGAGCGATCATGGCAGCCGACAATATTCTCGCGCTGTTTCTGCTGCCGCTGTTTGGTTCTCTCTCCGACAAGATTGATACGCCGATCGGGAAGCGAATGCCTTTTATCCTGACCGGAACCGGGTGCGCCTTTCTCTTCCTGCTTCTTTTGCCTGTCGCGGACAGGCACGGAAGCCTATTTCTTTTTATCGGCGCTCTGTTTCTGGTACTGCTCTCCATGGGCCTCTACCGCTCTCCGGCCGTCGCACTGATGCCTGATCTGACACCTAAGCCTCTGCGCAGCAAGGGGAATGCCATCATCAATCTAATGGGCGCCGTCGGAGGCGTCTACGCGCTGATCATGATCCGGCTGCTTGTGGGCAGCGGCGCGACTCCCGACTATTTCCCACTGTTTCTCTCCATCGGTCTTCTGATGGTGGTATGCGTTGCAGTGCTCTTTTTTACCATTCCGGAGAAAAAACTGCGGGCACAGATGACAGAAGAAACCGAAATGCCAAAGGACAGCGCTCCTGTGTCCACATCACAGCTGCCGCGTGAAGTGAAGCGCAGCCTGCTCTTTATCCTGCTTTCGGTAGCTCTCTGGTATATCGCCTACAATGCAGTTACCACCGCATTTTCCCGCTATGCGACCCATGTGTGGGGCCTGGAGAACGGCGGATACGCGAACTGTCTGATGGTGGCAACCGTGGCGGCGATCATCAGCTATATTCCCATCGGCATCCTGTCCGGCAAGATCGGCAGGAAGCGGACGATCCTGATCGGCGTCGCACTCTTAACCTTTTGTTATCTCTGTGCGTCTTTCTATACCTCCTACCACGGCTCGATGAATCTCTTTTTCGGTATCATCGGCTTTGCCTGGGCTGCAATCAATGTCAACTCTTTTCCGATGGTGGTAGAGATCAGCGCAAACGGAGACGTGGGGAAATATACCGGCTACTATTATACTTTCTCCATGGCGGCGCAGGTCATCACCCCGATCCTCTCCGGTTTCCTGTTAGAGCATGTCTCCTACCGGACACTGTTCCCCTATGCGGTCGTATTCAGCGTTCTTGCCTTCTGCACCATGCTGATGGTCAGACACGGAGATTCCAAACCGGAAAAGAAACAAAGCATTCTGGAAAGCTTTGATGTTGACGATTAAATACATTGGGGAGCCGTTCAAACGACCGGCTCCCCTTCTTTCATCAGCGCTCCTGCCAGAGTACTGTTTTTCCCTCTCTGAGAGAATCCTGCACAAGTATGATCCTCTGGTTTCCGGATCCCCGAAACTGCAGACTGATATCTTTCTGTGCCAGAATAAATTCTCCGTCCACAAGCACATCGATGCAGGACAGAAATTCTTTCATCTCATCCCATTGTCTGCAGAAACGCTCCAGAATATCTTCCTCGAACAGATACCCCGTATAGCACCAGACATCCTTCTGCGGATACCGGCTCTTGACTTTCCGCAGAAGCGGCAGCAGCGCCTGCCAGTTTCCATATTCAAGCGGTTCCCCGCCAAGCAGAGTAAGGCCTGCGATATACCCTGGCGCAAGCCAGTCAAGGATCTGCTCCTCTACAGTGTCGTCAAAAGGTCTCCCATAGGCAAAATCCCAGGTCATCGCATTAAAACATCCCTCACAGTGATGCGTGCAGCCACTCACAAAAAGCGTTACCCGCACACCGGAACCATTCGCAATATCGCAATTCTTGATCTCCGAGTAATTCATCCCCTGTCTCCCCTGCCAGACACAGCCATGAGGCTTCGTTACACATCCCTATATGACAGGATCAAAGATGCAGTACCCGCTCCTTGATCTCCTGTGTACGGCCCTGATTCCAGAACTGGGTTCCGATATAGCCGCAGGTCCGTCTCGCCACATTCATTTTATCCTGATCCGTATTCCCGCAATTGGGACATTTCCAGATCAATTTGCCGTCCGTATCGGTAACGATCTCTATCTCTCCATGGTAATCACATGCCTGACAATAATCACTCTTCGTATTCAATTCCGCATACATGATATTGTCATAAATATACTGCATCACGGAGAGCACCGCATCCAGATTATTCTCCATATTAGGCACTTCCACATAGCTGATCGCACCGCCAGGAGAAAGTTCCTGAAACTGGGATTCAAATTTCAGTTTCTCAAAGGCATTGATCTCTTCCGTCACATGCACATGATAACTGTTCGTAATATAGTTTCTGTCTGTCACGCCCTCGATCAAACCGAACCGGTTCTGCAGACACTTCGCGAATTTATACGTGGTGGATTCAAGCGGCGTCCCATACAGACTGAAATCAATGTTTGTCTCCTCCCGCCATTCCTTACAGGCCTGATTCAGATACCGCATGACTTTCAGGGCAAAAGGAGTCGCTTCCGCATCCGTATGGCTTTTGCCGGTCATATATCTGGTACACTCACAAAGTCCTGCATAACCGAGTGAAATAGTCGAATACCCATTATAGAGAAGCTTATCGATCTTCTCTCCCTTCTTCAGCCTCGCCAAAGCGCCATTCTGCCAGAGGATCGGCGCCACATCAGACGGCGTACCTTTCAGCCTGTTATGCCTGCACATAAGCGCCCTCCTGCAAAGTTCCAGGCGTTCATCCAGGATCTTCCAGAATTTCTGCATATCCCGTCCGGAAGAGCAGGCAACATCCACCAGATTTAAGGTTACCACGCCCTGATTAAATCTGCCATAGAATTTCGGCTTATCCTCCTCGTCATGATACACCGTAAGAAACGACCGGCACCCCATGCAGGTATAACAGTTGCCGTCCTTTAACTGTTTCATGATCTTCTCGGATATATAATCCGGCACCATGCGCTTCGCGGTACAGCGCGCTGCCAGTTTCGTCAGATACCAGTATCTGCTGTCCTCATGAATATTGTCCTCTTCCAGTACATAGATCAGTTTCGGAAACGCCGGCGTAATATAGACGCCCTTCTCGTTCTTAACGCCCTGAATCCGCTGGTTGAGCATCTCCTCGATGATCATGGCCAGATCATCCCGCAGCTGTCCCTCCGGCACCTCATCGATATACATAAACACCGTGATAAACGGAGCCTGCCCGTTGGTCGTCATTAGCGTAATGACCTGATACTGAATGATCTGCACACCACGCTTGATCTCATCCTTAACCCTGCTCTCCGCGATCTGTCCGATCTGCTGTTCAGACGCCTCGATCCCGGCTTCCTCCATCTCCCTTCTGACTTCTCTGCAGAACTTCTCGCGGCTCACCTGCACAAAAGGCGCCAGATGCGAGAGCGAAATGCTCTGTCCGCCATACTGGCAGCTTGCGATCTGCGCGATACTCTGCGTGGCCACATTGCACGCCGTAGAAAAGCTCTTAGGCGAATCGATCATCGTCTCACTGACTACGGTACCGTTCTGCAGCATATCCTCCAAATTGACCAGACAGCAGTTATGCATATGCTGCGCGAAATAGTCCGCGTCATGAAAATGAATGATCCCCTTCTCATGCGCTTCCACGATATCCGGCGGCAGCAGAAAACGCTTCGTGATATCCTTACTTACTTCTCCGGCCATATAATCACGCTGTACGCTGTTGACCGTCGGATTCTTATTGGAGTTCTCCTGCTTTACTTCTTCATTATTACATTCCAGCAGACTTAAGATCTGCTCATCCGTGGAATTTGATTTCCTGACCAGAGCCCTCTTATACCGATACGTAATATAATTTCTTGCCATTGTGTATGCACGGTACTTCATCAGCTGGTTCTCGACCATATCCTGAATCTCTTCCACACTTGGAGATCTTCTCATCTCCTCACAGTTTGTCGCCACTACATCGGCAATCTCATCGATCTCCGCATCCGAGAGTTTCTCTTCCGCTTTCACACTGTTATTTGCCTTGCAGATTGCCGCAATGATCTTCTCCAGATCAAACGCAACTTCTGCCCCGCTTCTCTTAATAATCTTCATTCCTGACTACCCCACCCATCTCTTCCTGCTACATTATCTATATTCCTGACACATCACGCATACTATATATTGTATCATTGATTTCTCTTATGTCAAGGTATTGTATGTTGTTTTTCAAAACCAATCGCGATCGCGGCATCTTTTTCTTTCAGGCAGGATAAGACGGCCCTGGCATTCACTTCCCGTTCCATCCGCAGTTTATGAAGCCTTCCATTCTGCATGTCCAGCATCAGATAGAACTCTCTTAGCAAAAACTCCCCGCTCTCGCCGCTCTCTTCCCGCAGATACGCCCTCCTGACCTCCACATAGGAAACATATCTGATCTTAATAAAATAGCGATAGAAAAGATGACTATCCCCTAACCGGACTTCTCCCAGACGTGGCGCAGTCTTATATTCCTGTTGTAAAATCTCCTGCTTTGCCTGCTGCCCGCCAAGACAGATAAACTTCATACATGCCTCCTTAATGATAAAAGAAAAGACAGCCCCTTACTTTTACATAAGTGCTGTCTTATCCAAGCTGGAAAAGGGACTTGAACCCTCGACCTACTGATTACGAATCAGTTGCGCTA
>CANOCU010000110.1 GCA_947564645.1 uncultured Lachnospiraceae bacterium | reverse complement strand
GTACTACTTCTCAAGCGAGTCAAAGAATCAATGCTTTGCTCGATGAAAACAGTTTCGTTGAGATCGGCGCGCTTGTAACAGCGAGAGCGACAGATTTCAATCTGAAACAGACAGAAACTCCTTCTGACGGCGTTGTGACCGGCTAC
Source organism: uncultured Lachnospiraceae bacterium (assembly GCA_947564645.1). GTDB lineage: Bacteria > Bacillota > Clostridia > Lachnospirales > Lachnospiraceae > UBA3282. The sequence goes on along the minus strand of CANOCU010000110.1, from coordinate 9,368 downwards.
GGAGTGATCAATGGTAATCTTGTGTATGTTTATAGCCAGGATGCTTCTGTTCTGAACGGAACCGTCGGTGAGATGCATGCCAGGAAGATCGCAAACCTCTATGATCTGGCTCTGAAGATGGGTGCGCCGGTAATCGGACTGATCGATTCCGCCGGACTCAGACTGCAGGAAGCTACGGACGCGTTGAACGGCTTTGGTGAGATTTACTTAAAGCAGACGCTTGCTTCCGGTGTGATTCCGCAGATCACGGCTGTATTTGGTAATTGTGGCGGCGGACTTGCACTGATCCCTGCCATGACAGATTTTGCATTTATGGAGGAGAAGAAAGCAAAATTATTCGTTAATGCTCCTAATGCACTGGACGGCAACGAGGTTTCCAGATGTGACACGGCTGCTGCCACGTTCCAGAGTGAGGAGACAGGTCTGGTGGATATGGTATCCGATGAGGCCCAGATCCTTTCGCAGATCAGGCAGTTGGTTTCCGTGCTGCCTGCCAACAATGCGGATATCGCAGTTGATGACTGTGCAGACGATCTGAACAGAGTATGTGCAGAGCTTGTAAACTGCGTGGGCGATACATCCATCGCATTGTCCCAGATCGCAGATGACGGTGTTTTCGTGGAAGTAAAACAAAGCTATGCCAAAGATATGGTGGCCGGCTTTATCAGACTGAACGGTGCGACCATAGGCGCCGTTGCCAACCGTACGGAAGTTTACAATGCCGACGGTGAGGTGGAGGAGAAATTCGATGCGGTACTGTCTGCAAGAGGAGCAGAGAAAGCGGCAGAGTTTATTACATTCTGTGATGCTTTTGATATTCCTGTCCTGTCTTTGACGAATGTCAAAGGATTTGCGGCCACCAAGTGTTCCGAGAAGAGAATGGCCAAGGCGGTTGGCAAGCTTACATACGCTTTTGCCAATGCTACGGTGCCGAAGGTAAACGTGATCATCGGCAAGGCATATGGCAGCGCTTATGTGGCTATGAATTCGAAGGCAATCGGGGCTGACATCACGATCGCATGGCCGGATGCCGAGATCGGTATGATGGATGCGTCTCTTGCGGCGAAGATCATCTGCGATGGACAAGGTTCCGATGCAATCACAGCCTGTGCAAAAGAGTATGCACAGCTGCAGAATCACGTGAAGAGTGCGGCGAAGAGAGGCTACGTGGATCAGATCGTTGATCCTGCTGATACAAGAAAATATGTGATCGGCGCTTTTGAAATGTTAGCGACTAAGAGTGAAGGCCGTCCGGAGAAGAAGCACGGTACGGTTTAGAAAGGATGATACTTAATATGAAAAAATTATTAGCAATATTAGGTGTGATCACCTGTATGGCCGGTCTGTGTGCGTGCGGTCAGGAGGAAGCGAAGACACAGTCGTCCGGTGCTGATGATGAGACGATGCTGCAGTATGGTGAGACGACGGTTCAGCAGATGGATATGATCGTAAGCCAGGGTTTGATAGAAGAGTATGCGGCCGATCCTGTTATTTACAATGGACTTCTTGACTGGGAAAGTGCGCTTGACGATATAGGCACTTTTGAGGGTACGAACGGCGGTACCGTGGATGTGAGCGAGGATGGGATCGTTATCAGCATTAACATTCTGGGTTCCGATCATGATGCCGTGATGGATATCGTTTTTGCGGCTGACATGTCTGCTTACCAGGGGATTTCAACGAATATCAAGTATTCGACTTCCGAGAACATGGGCAGAGCGGCTATGAATACGCTGATCGGTATGGGAACCGTATTTGTGGTACTGATTATTATCAGTCTGATCATTTCCGCTTTTGGTGTGATCCCTAAGCTGGAAGCCAGCATGAAGAAATCCAAAGAGCAGCCGAGCGCAGCGCCGGTTAAGGCAGCTCCCGCGGCAGTGCCTGTAGTGGAAGAAGAACTGAGTGACGATACCGAACTGGTAGCGGTGATTGCGGCAGCAGTCGCAGCATACGAGGGTTCCGGTTCCACAGACGGATTTGTTGTAAGATCTATCAGAAAATCTAATAAGAGCAAATGGCAGAATGCCTGAAAGTCATAGGAGGATATGAAGATGAAAAATTATACAATCACCGTTAACGGCAACGTATATGATGTAGTGGTAGAGGAAGGCCAGACAAGCGGAGCGCCTGTGGCAGCGGCTCCCAAGGCTCCCAAAGCAGCACCAAAGGCGGCTCCGGCTCCGGCAGCAGCTCCTGCGGCAGGCGCAGCAGGCAGCATTAAGATCGAGGCAGGTGCGGCAGGTAAGGTATTTAAGATTGAGGCAAACGTAGGACAGGCAGTGAAGAAGGGCGATGCTGTCGTGATCGTAGAGGCAATGAAGATGGAAATTCCTGTCGTTGCTCCGGAAGACGGTACTGTAGCAAGTATTAATGTGGCTGTAGGCGATGCTGTGGAAGCGGGCGCATTACTGGCAACATTGAACTAATGGTCAGTATCAGCTTTAAGCGGGCTGGTTTCTGGAATTAAAACTACAGGAGGTTAATAAGATGAATTATATAGTTGAGACGCTTGACAATCTGATCCATCAGACCGCGTTTTTTAACTTGACTGTCGGGAATTACATCATGATTGTTGTAGCACTTGTCTTTCTATATCTGGCTATAGGCAGAGGATTCGAACCGCTTTTGCTGGTTCCGATCGCGTTCGGTATGCTGCTTGTTAATATCTATCCGGATATTATGGCACCGGTCGGAGAGGGCGGCGCAGGCGGCGGTCTGTTGTACTATTTCTATCTGTTGGATGAATGGGCTATTCTGCCGTCCCTGATCTTTATGGGCGTCGGAGCCATGACGGATTTCGGTCCGTTGATCGCCAATCCGAAGAGCTTTCTGCTTGGTGCGGCGGCACAGTTTGGTATTTTTGCGGCATATTTCGGAGCAATCTTCTTAGGGTTTAATGATAAGGCTGCAGCGGCTATCTCCATCATCGGCGGAGCCGACGGCCCGACATCGATCTTCCTTGCCGGCAAGCTGGGACAGACGACCCTGATGGGTCCGATCGCGGTGGCGGCGTATTCCTATATGGCGCTTGTGCCGATCATTCAGCCGCCGATCATGAAGCTTTTTACCACAGAGAAGGAGCGGAAGATCAAGATGGGTCAGCTTCGTCCGGTGAGCAAACTGGAGAAGATCCTTTTCCCGATCGTCGTAACAGTCGTAGTTGCACTGATCCTTCCGACAACGGCACCCCTTGTAGGTATGCTGATGCTTGGTAATCTGTTCAGAGAGTGCGGTGTGGTAAGACAGTTGGCCGATACGGCTTCCAATGCACTTATGTATATCGTCGTTATTGTTCTGGGTACTTCGGTAGGCGCTACGACCAGCGCAGAAGCATTCCTGAACTGGGATACGATCAAGATCGTTATTCTCGGTCTGATCGCATTTGCATTCGGTACCGCGGCGGGCGTACTGTTCGGTAAACTGATGTGCGTACTGACCAAGGGTAAGGTAAATCCGCTGATTGGTTCTGCCGGTGTATCTGCAGTGCCTATGGCGGCAAGAGTATCTCAGAAGGTGGGTGCGGAGGCTGATCCGACCAACTTCCTGCTGATGCACGCTATGGGTCCTAATGTGGCAGGCGTTATCGGTACGGCTGTAGCGGCCGGTACCTTCATGGCAGTATTTGGTGTATTCTAAATTATATAGGAAACGACTTTAGTTGTTTCTGAATAAGTGCTATTCGGAATCTATCAAGAGAGAAAGGAATGAATATAAAATGGCAGAACAAAAACCGGTTAAGATTATGGAAACTGTTCTCCGTGATGCACATCAGTCTCTGATCGCAACGAGAATGCCTACAGAGATGATGCTTCCCATCGTGGAGAAAATGGATAAAGTCGGCTATCATGCAGTGGAATGTTGGGGAGGCGCTACCTTCGATGCTTCTCTTCGTTTCCTGAAGGAAGATCCATGGGAAAGATTGCGCAAGCTGCGTGACGGCTTTAAGAATACGAAACTGCAGATGCTTTTCAGAGGACAGAACATTCTGGGATACAGACCTTATGCAGATGATGTGGTATACGCGTTTGTTGAGAAATCCATCGCGAACGGCATTGATGTGATCAGAATTTTTGACTGCCTGAATGATATTCGGAACCTTCAGGCGGCAGTGGACGCGACGAACAAGATCAAGAAGCAGGAGGGCAGAGGAGAGTCCCAGATCGCTCTTTCCTATACGCTTGGAGATGCTTATACTTTAGAGTATTGGGCAGATATGGCAAAGAAGATTGAGGAGATGGGCGCGGATTCCATCTGTATTAAAGATATGGCGGGCCTGCTCGTTCCTTACCGTGCAGCGGAACTTGTGAAGACGCTGAAGGAGAGCACTAAGCTGCCGATCCAGCTGCATACGCATTATACGTCCGGTGTAGCGTCCATGACGTATCTGAAAGCAGTGGAGGCTGGCGTGGATATTATCGATTGTGCGATTTCTCCTTTTGCACTTGGTACTTCCCAGCCGGCGACCGAGGTTATGGTGGAGACCTTCAAGGGCACACCGTATGACACCGGTTATGATCAGGATATTCTGGCACAGATTGCGGATTATTTCCGTCCTTACCGTGAGGAATGCATCGCTTCCGGCCTTATGAGCACGAAGGTACTCGGTGTTAACATCAATACGCTGCGTTATCAGGTTCCCGGCGGTATGCTGTCCAATATGGTAAGCCAGCTCAAGGAGCAGAAGGCGGAAGATAAGTATCAGGATGTGTTGGAAGAGATTCCGAGAGTTCGTAAAGACTGCGGTGAGCCGCCGCTTGTTACGCCTTCATCCCAGATTGTTGGTACACAGGCTGTATTTAACGTATTGATGGGCGAGAGATATAAGATGGCGACAGGAGAGTTCAAGGATCTGCTCCGCGGTAATTATGGGCAGACGGTTAAGCCCATGAATCAGGAAGTGATCGATAAGGTTATCCCCGGCGAGAAGCGTTCTACCGCACGTTCAGCCGAGGCAACCGGCCATGTGGAGCCGGAGCTTGCAGGCTTAGAAGCGGAGATGAAGGAATGGAAACAGCAGGACGAGGACGTGCTGTCTTATGCACTGTTCCCGCAGGTTGCTATTGACTTCTTCAAGTATCGTCAGGCACAGCAGGAAAAGGTTGATATGAGTGTGGCTGATACGAAGAACGGAGCGTATCCGGTTTAACAGATAGTATTTAGCAGAGCAGACAGGGACAGATTTTCAATCTGTCCCTGTTTCTGTATAGAAAGAGGTTGACGAAGTGGACGGATTCTATTATAATAACATATGTTACCAAATGTTGGGTGTGATACAGAGAGGGAAATTCTTATGGCAAGGAAAGAGACGATTACGAAAAATGAAATTTTGAATACGGCGTTTCAGATGGCAAGGCAGGAAGGAATTGCACAGGTAAGCGCCAGAACGCTTGCGGCGAAGGCAGGATGTTCCACACAGCCGATCTTCCGGCTTTATAAGAATATGGAAGAACTTGGAAACGAATTGTATGAGAAGGCGATCGTGTTCTTTGGAGAGTATTATGAGAATTTTCCGAAAACACATGATACTCCGTTCGTCGATCTGGGACTTGCCTATATTCGCTTCGCACAGGAAGAACAACAGCTGTTTAAACTTCTGTTTATTTCGCAGAATCGTCATGGCAAGAGCCTGTACGATCTGTTAAATGGGACAAAAGGGACTGTTGTCAGAGAGATCGGGAATGCCAGGGCGCATGGATGTAAGGATCCGAGCGGCATGTTTATGAGGATGTGGATCTTTATTCATGGTTCGGCCTGTATGTCTTTGACGGATGATTATGATCTGCAGCAGGAAGATACCGTGAAACTGTTAGAAGAGTTTTACCGGGTTTTCCTGAATGCTTAATGGCAGTGCATTCGTCTGTGCGCTGCAGGGAAGGGGTTATATTCAATAGAAGATGGCGATAGAGAATCGATATGATATTATCACGAGAATAAATGAACATTACGGAAGGATGAGCAAGGGACAGAAAGCAATTTCTGCTTTTATCTATGACCATTATGATCAGGCAGTCTTTATGACGGCGGCAAAACTGGGCGAGACCGTAGGTGTGAGTGAGTCCACAGTCGTACGGTATGCCATGTATATCGGATATAACGGGTATCCGGAATTTCAGAGAGATCTGGAAGACTGGGTACAGAATAAGATCAATTCCGTGCAGAAGATCGGCGCCAAGTATGGTAAGAGCACGCAGTCGGAGATTCTGACGTCGGTACTGCATGCGGATATTGAGAAATTGCAGGATACGATACAGAAGCTTGATCCGGCGGCATTCGAAACGGCGGTCGATATCATTCTGGGCGCGAAGAATGTATATGTGATGGGGGTCAGAAGCTGCGAACCACTGGCAGAGTTTTTGAATTTCTATCTGAATATGATCCGTGGCAATGTGACCTTATTAAAAACAACCAGTATTTCGGAAACCTTTGAACAGATGATCCGGATTGACGAGCAGGACGCCATGATCGGCATCAGCTTTCCCAGATATTCGATGCGGACCCTCAAGGCGATGGAGTTCGCCAATGACAGGAATGCCAAAGTGATCACGATCACGGATTCCGTGCATTCGCCGATGAACCTTTATTCTTCCTGTAATCTTCTGGCCAGAAGCGATATGGTGTCGATCGTGGATTCTCTGGTGGCGCCGCTTAGCGTGATCAATGCCCTGGTGGTGGCGATGTGTCTGAAGCGCCCGGAAGAAGTAAAGAAGAATCTGAAGAACCTTGAGGAAGCATGGAACAATTATCAGGTTTATTTGAATGATGAGATCAATTTTATCGATGAGGAACCGATGCTCAATTATCCGCTGCGAAAGAAAGGCGAGTAAAATCTGAATGAAACATGTGATCGTGACAGGCGGCGGTGCAGCGGGAATGATGGCGGCATACGCCGCTGCAAAATGTGGGCACAGAGTGCTGCTGTTAGAACAAAATGAGAAACTGGGCAAGAAGCTTTTTATCACGGGTAAGGGCAGATGTAATGTGACGAATGCCTGCGACAGGGAGGGATTGTTTGAGAATATGGTGACCAATCCCAAATTCCTTTACAGCGCATTTTATGATTTTGACAATAAGCAGCTGATGGAACTGCTTCGTCAGGCAGGATGTCCGCTTAAAACAGAGCGTGGAGAGAGGGTTTTTCCGGTGTCTGATCACTCTTCGGATATTCTGGCGGCCTTGTCAAGGCTGCTTTGTCAAAGCGGCGTCGAAGTGAGACTGCATACGAAAGTAGAGGAAGTGCTGGTTCGGGATGGCTGTGTGACAGGCGTCCTGCTGTCTGACGGAAAGCGTATTGAGGCAGAGGCAGTGGTGCTGGCAACGGGTGGTATGTCCTATCCCAGTACCGGGTCAACGGGTGAGGGACACCGGATGGCGGCCGGACTCGGTCATAGCATAAAGGAATGTACGCCGGCATTGACGCCGATGGAGATCGCAGAGCCATGGTGTGCTACGCTGCAGGGATTATCTTTGAAGAATGTTGCGCTGACGATGTCCTGCAAAGGGAAACGGATCTGGAACGGGTTCGGAGAGATGCTGTTTACCCATTTTGGGATCAGCGGACCGCTTGTATTGTCTGCCAGCAGCTTTTATCATAAATGTAAGGATCCTGATGATGTGACGATAAGAGTTGACCTAAAGCCGGCTCTTTCCGAAGAACAGCTGGACAGGCGTATCCTGCGTGATTTTGAAGACAACCAGAACAAGCAGTTCAAAAACATACTTGGCAGTCTGTATCCTTCCAAACTGATCCCGGTGATGATTGCGCTTTCGGGGATCGATGCAAAGAAGAAGATCCATGAGATCACGAGAGAGGAGAGAAGCAGGCTTGCCGGTGTAACAAAAGGGCTGACTATGCATGTAAGAGGGCTGCGCGGCTTTGCAGAAGCGATCATCACACAGGGAGGGATCCGGGTTAAGGAAGTGAATCCGTCCACGATGGAATCAAAGCTTATACAGGGACTGTATCTGGCCGGTGAACTGCTTGATCTGGATGCGCTGACAGGCGGGTTTAACTTACAGATCGCCTGGTCAACGGGACACTTGGCGGGAAGCAGCATCCCGCTGTAGATGGAGGTAAGAATGGGAATCAATATTGCAATAGACGGTCCGGCAGGAGCCGGCAAAAGTACGATAGCGAAAAGAATCGCCAGGAAGCTGGGATATATTTATGTAGATACGGGAGCCATGTACCGTGCCATGGCACTTTATCTGATCCGCGAGAAGATTCTGCCTTCGGAGACGGAGAAGATCAACGAGAAATGCCGGGAGGCAGATATTTCCATAGGATATGAGAACGGGGAACAGATCGTATATCTGAACGGTGAGAATGTAAACGGCCTGATCAGGACCGAGGAAGTCGGCAATATGGCATCGGCCAGCAGTCCAAATCCAAATGTCCGCCGGAAACTGGTCGAGCTGCAGCAGAAACTGGCGGCGGATCAGAATGTGGTCATGGATGGCAGGGATATCGGAACCTGTGTGCTGCCGGATGCACAGGTAAAGGTCTATCTGACGGCGGACAGCAGAGTGCGTGCTGAGCGCAGATATAAGGAACTGGAGGAGAGGGGAGTACAGTGTAGTCTCGATGAGATTGAGAAGGATATCATCGAGCGGGATCATCAGGATATGACCAGGGATATTTCTCCGCTCATGCAGGCAGAAGATGCGGTACTCGTGGATTCCTCCCATATGACGATCGAGGAAGCGGCAGACGCTGTGATCGCGCTTCTTGACAGATGAGCAGGCAAATGACTTAAGGGTGAGGGACTGATTATGGAAGTGATCTTGGCAGAACATGCCGGTTTCTGTTTCGGTGTGAAGAGGGCGGTAGAGCAGGTATATGAACAGGCCACGACGGGCAAGCCGATCTACACTTACGGACCGATTATCCACAACGAGGAAGTGGTAAAGGATCTGGAGCAAAGAGGTGTGCAGGTTATAGGAACAGAAGAGGAATTGCAGCAAATCCGCGAGGGAACCGTGGTGATTCGGTCTCACGGCGTGTCAAAACGGATCCAGGAGGAGATAGAGGCAGGCGGTATGGAGTGTGTGGACGCTACCTGTCCCTTTGTGAAGCGTATCCATACGATTGTCGCAAAGGAAAGCGAAGCAGGCAGGCAGATCGTTATCATCGGCAATGCGGGACACCCGGAAGTCGAGGGAATCATGGGATGGTCCGCTACCCCGGCGGTCGTGATCGGATCGCCTGAGGAAGCGGAGAAATTCACCTGTGAGGAGGGGAAAGAAATCTGCGTGGTTTCCCAAACGACATTTAACTACAATAAATTTCAAGATGTGGTTGAAATTCTTATGAAAAAAGGTTACAATGGTAGTGTTGTGAATACTATATGTAACGCTACGGAAGTGCG
>CANOCU010000109.1 GCA_947564645.1 uncultured Lachnospiraceae bacterium | reverse complement strand
TGCCATTCTCTTTTAACTTCTTCACGATCAGTCCCGTCACGAATGTCTTGCCCACATCCGTGCCCGTGCCGGTAATAAAAATCTTCCTAGCCATTACAACGTCTCACCTCGAATCCTAAAGTATGCAGCATTTCCATATCCTTCTCCACCGTGATGCCTGCCGTGGTCAACATATCGCCGGAGATCGCGGCGTTGGCGCCGCTCCGAAAGCACGCTCTGCCCTTGTCCCCCACAAGCCCCCTTCCGCCGGCCAGCCGGATGGAGGCGTCGGGGACCAGGAACCGGAAAAGCGCCACGCACCGGCAGGCCTCCTCATTGGTCAGCGGCACATTCTTCTCATAGGGCGTTCCCGGGATCGGATTCAGAAGATTTACGGGAATGGATCTCACCCCCAGCTCTCTTGCCGTCAGCACCATATCGATCCGGTCCTCCATGGTCTCCCCCAGTCCCAGGATCCCCCCGGAGCAGACGGACAGTCCTGCCCGCTTCGCCGCCCGTAACGTCTCGATCTTCTCCTCGTAGGTGTGCGTCGTACAGACCGACGGAAAATAACGAGCCGAAGTCTCCAGATTACAGTGCACCCTGGATGCTCCCGCCTCTCTGATCTTACGAAACTGCGCTTCGTCGAGCAGGCCTAAGGAGACACACACCTCTATGGAAGTCTCCGCTTTGATCCTGCGGATGCTCCCGCACACCTGCTCCACTTCCGCATCGGAGAGCCGCCTGCCGGAGGTGACGATGGAATAGCGCAGTACACCCTGCTTTGCATTATGCCTGGCGCCTGCCAGCAGTTCCTCCGTGGAAAGCAGCGGATAACTCTCCTCGCACGCCGTCCGGTAATGGGCGCTCTGGGCGCAGTACTTGCAGTCCTCCGAGCATCTGCCGCATTTGGCGTTGACGATGGTGCACAGGTCGAAACCGTCCCCGCACACTTTCTGCCGGATCTCCTCCGCAGCCTCCCGCAGCCTCTCAAGCGGTTCTTCCGCAAGCCGCAGCGCCTCCTGCCTGTCGATCTCTTTGCCCTCTAATACCTTGCGCTTCATCTCTTCCGTAACATTCATGTCCCTCAACCTTTCTCTCTATTCTGTATGTATGTCAATATTATGTCAACCGCAAACTCTGTCACGCCTTTATCCACACGACATCGCGTCTCTGCTATATCCGCTGCCATGTCGTTGTAAGCTCCGCCACGCCCTTATCTGCGCCGGGCCCTTTTTCGCTGACAGCCGCCTACATGTTGGCCAGTATGGGCCGGATCCGCTTCGTCAGCGCCGCCGCCAGAAAGCACAGACAAATATCCCCCGGCACCGCCAACAGGAAGCAGTACAGGAACAGCGGCCACAGCCCGATGGGCGTATGGATCACATAATTGCAGATGATATAGTAATACACCATCCCTGCACCGTAGACAATGGCAAGACCGATAAAGTTCGCTGTCAGAATCTTACCGAACGTCAGTCCTTCCGGCTTCTCCGTCATCCTGCCCGTCACATAGGCCGCCAGGATAAATCCCAGAATATAACCGAAGCTCGGTTTTAACAGATACCAGAAACCGCCGCCCTCCGCAAAAATGGGAAGCCCCGCCAGTCCCAGGAGCGCGTAGGCCCCCACGCTGATCGCCCCAAGCTTTCCGCCCAGCAGTAGCCCCGCCAGCATCGTAAACAAAAACTGCAGCGTAAACGGGACCACCGGAACCGGTATCTTAATAAACGCTCCAACGGCAGTCAATGCCGTAAACAGGCTGCACACAGCCATCTTCTGTATCCTGCTCTTATGTTCCATCTCTCTTTTTCCTTTCGTATCTGATTTCCAACGCTTCTCCGGCTGCAGTCCGTCCGCACTCTACGGTAACAAAAAAAATACCTGCTGTCAACCTATTTTTAAAATAAGTTAACAGAGGGTATTCTCCCATATGCCTGCTATATTTGTTCGGCCTCTCCGCCATGCCTCCTTCCTGCTCTGCGAATTTTCCTGACGGTATTTTTACTTCTATCCACACTATATGAACATTGTAGCCAGGCGTACACTTCACACGGCTATACGGTCAGAGTCGCCACATATTCTACCTTACCTGTGTTTTTATACATCGATCTCGGCATTATCATACAGCAGATATCTCGTCACGATCGTATCCAGCGTCGTCTTGTAACTGATATAGGAATAGACCTTGCCGTCCACACCGGTATAATGCAGGAACAGGCAATGGCCATTTGCCCGCTTCTCCTCCGGCTGGTCCCATAACCGCAGGATAGCGCCGTCCCCATACTCCAGCACCACCGGCTCTCCTTCCGGTATCTTACCGCTCTCTCTGCCGGATCTGTTAAGCGATATGTAACTATAGATCCCGTACATATTGTCTGCCGAGATCCGATACTGCCTGCCGTCCACACTGGCCGTAAGACTCTCATGCTCGTAGGCGTATGTGGTGCTGCTTGACAGATCGCTGACAAAATTCATGAACCGCCTTCCATATCCGATATACCAGCCGCCCACAATGAGTACCGCTGCGGCCAACACTACAAACACTGCAATGATGACCGTCAGCGGCATATCACGGCCGGTCTTCCTGTCCTTTTTTATATTTTCATATAAGCCGTCCATTTCTGATCCCTTTCCGTTCTCCGGCCGGTTCTCCTTTTACGCTTCTTAGGAACCTTTGCCTCTTATGATTCCAGCGTAAATGTGAGAAAATCCAACTGGCAGTTCCCCTCAAACCTGAAATACAGGGCATGCACCCCCTGCACGGATTCCGTATTAACCGTAACAGGCACCCATTCCTCCGAAAATACCGAAACAGGAATCTGCCCGATCACCTTCTGCTGCGTATCAACGAACAGAGAAATCCTGCCCTCGGCCTCACCCCTGATCCGCAGCGTAACCCGGTTCAAATTGTCAAACATAAAATATTTATATCCGACTACCGTACCATCTTTTATATTCTTAATATACATAACGGGCTGTATACGGTCCTGCTCCAAAAGCTCCGGTGTGGGCTCCTGATCTTCTATATCCTGTGTCAGATAAGGGTAGTCTTCCTTCATCACCAGGGGATTGGAGTGCACCTGTTTCCCATTGCGGTTAATCTGACATGCGATTTCCGCCGGATAGATTCCCTCACCCTGCAGAGGTCCACTGTTCAAGCCGCAGGAAGTCACCTCCGCCTGTGCGATCTTTCCTGTCTCGTCAAAGTATATTTTCTCTGCACAGCCCTGTCTGCTGAAATTAGTACGGTTTGTCTGTCTATGGTAGAACACATACCACTGTCCGTTGGCACACTCGATTCCACCATGAGTATTACCCAGGCAGTTCAGCGCCTCTTCCTCTGCACGGTCATTCAGGAACACATCTCCGATGTCCACCAACGTGCCCCCAAAGTGATACCCCTCGTCCGGCCTGTCGCTGACTGCATAACACAGCTCATGGCTTCTGACCGAAGAATATACGAAATAGTATCTTCCATTGATCTTTCTGATCGAGCTGGCCTCAAAAAAGGCATGTCCGTCGTACTCTGTTCCTTCTGCCTCATGGATATCCGGCATTAAATGTCTCGGCTCTGTCGCCAGTGTCAGCATATCCTCACAAAGCGTCATCACCTGTGAGCCCTTCTGCGGAACAAACTGATCCTTATGCATGGGCGCGTTGCCGGAATATAAATAAATCGTCTTATCGTCATCTATAAAAATACCCGGGTCAAACTGAATCAAGTCTCCTTCTCTTCTTCCGAGCGGCGTCCCGTCTGCATGACGCACAAACCCTATAAACTCGTATTGCCCGGCCGGACTGTCACATACCGCAACAGCGATCTCCGGCAAATAATCCAGACAATAATACAGATAATACCGGCCATCTAGTCCTTTTACCACATCCGGAGCCCACATGGCATGAATGCCAGGAGGATTCAAAGAATTTTCGTTCTTAACCTCCACATTGAATTTCGGCTTATTGGGCGGCGTATCTGCAGGAATGTTCTGATTTCTCGGATCCTGTTCCTTTCGATAGATAACGCCCTCATACTTCCAGTCTGTCAGATCCTTTTCGTCTGCAGAATAACATACATAATCGTTCAGACAAAATTCAGCCCCGTCAAAACGGTCATGACTGCCGTAAAGGTAAATCCTGCCCTCAAACAGATGAGGCTCTCCGTCCGGAACATATTCGAATGACGGCATATAAGGGTTGTAAACTTGTCGCTTCATGATTCACTCCTCGCTTTCCTGTGGAAATCTTTCGTCTCTTTACCATAAGAATATCACAGAAGATCATGACTGTAAAATCCAAACTGAAGTAAAATCCTTCCTCTGTTGAATTTCACGGCAAAAGCGCCTATAATAATTGTGATACAGGATTCACTCTAAACTGACAGGATAGAAATTATGGATTTTCAAGACTATTTCCCGATATGGGATAAACTGAATACAGCACAACAAGACAGGCTGCGCGGCAGCCTGTTCACCCGGCACGTGCGCAAAGGAACCCTGATCCACAGCGGCAGCGCGGACTGCACGGGCCTTCTCTTGATCCGGTCCGGGCAGCTTCGGGCCTATATTCTTTCCGACACGGGCAGGGAAATCACGATCTACCGTCTGTTTGACCGTGATATCTGCCTGCTGTCGGCTTCCTGTATGCTGCGCTCCATCCAGTTTGAGATCACCATCGAAGCGGAGAAGGATACCGAACTCTGGGTCATTCCTGCCGAAATCTATCAAGGCATCATGGAGGAATCCGCTGCTGTCTCCAATTATACCAATGAACTGATGGCCAGCCGCTTCTCCGACGTTATGTGGCTGATGGAACAGATCATGTGGAAGAGCCTGGATAAACGGGTGGCCGCCTTTTTACTGGAGGAAGCCGCCATTGAAGAGACCACCGTCCTGAATCGCACCCACGAATCCATCGCCAATCATCTTGGTTCCCACCGGGAAGTGATCACCCGGATGCTGCGCTATTTCCAGAAGGAAGGGATGGTCCGGCTATCCCGCGGGACGGTGGAGCTCACGAACGTCCCGAAATTACAACAGCTGTGTGACGAGTAAGGCTGTCGTTTCCCATAATCGGTCATACCTGCAGACAAGCTGCATGGCGCGTGTACGCTCAGCGCAGCAAGTGCGCAGAGCTGTTGCCACAGGTGTTCTTTTCATACCCGGTCCATGCCGCAGGCCGTAGCGCTTTCGATCAGGCACCTGTCATGCGTCACCGCGTCATAGAACCGGAAACCGCCTGAGAAATTGCGGGCTTCAAACCCGTTTCCTTCCAGAATGCGGCATGCAATATAGCTGCGCAGGCCGCTCTGACAGATCACATAGACCCTCTTGCCCTTCTCGATCTCGGAAAGACGTTCCCGCAGTTCATCCACCGGAATATTCCGGAATCCGTCGATGTGGCCTTCCTCATACTCCTCTTTCGTCCGGGTATCCAGCAGCGTGACGCTGCCGTCACGAGGCAGACCCTCCGCCTCTTCCAGATGCCACTGTTTCAAGATCCCCCGCAAAATGTTATCGATCATAAACCCGGCCATATTCACGGGATCCTTGGCGGAAGAATAGGGCGGTGCATAGGCAAGATCCAGTTCTCGCAGCTGCTCTGCCCTCAAGCCGGCGTGAATGGCGGTCGCCAGTACATCGATCCGCTTATCCACCCCTTCATAGCCCACGATCTGGGCGCCCAGCAGACGGCCGGTCCCTTTCTCGAAAACCACTTTCATCGTCATCAGCCTGCCGCCGGGATAGTACCCTGCGTGGCTCATGGGCGATAAGATGACCGTATCTACGTCCATCCCTGCCTTCCTGGCATTGGTCTCATTGATGCCCGTAACGGCCGCCGTCAGGTCAAAAACCTTGATCACGCTGCTTCCCTGGGAACCCGGATAACGGCTGTCCCCGCCGCAGATGTTATCCGCAATGATACGCCCCTGCTTATTGGCCGGTCCCGCCAGGGAGATCAGCGCATCCTCACCGGTCACATAATGCCTGACCTGCACCGCATCTCCTGCGGCATAGATATCGGGAACGGAAGTCTCCATCCGGTCATTGACGACGATACTGCCCTTGATCCCCAGCTCCAGCCCCGCTTCTTTTGCCAGAGCCGTATCCGGCGTAACACCGATGGCCAGAACCACCAGATCCGCATGAAGGGCCTCTTCCCCCTTCAGCAGGACATCCACGCCGTCCTTCCGCTGCACGAACCCCTCCACCGTATGGCCGAGCGCCAGCCTGACGCCATGCCTTCGCATCTCGTTGTGAAGGAAGGCGGCCATATCCGCATCAAAGGGATTCATCAGCTGCTTCGGACGCTGGACAATGGTCACCTCCATTCCCAGCTCTCTTAAATTTTCCGCCAGTTCCAGTCCGATAAAGCCGCCGCCCGCAAGCACCGCCGACCTGGGATGACGGTCATCGATATATGCCTTGATCCGGAACGTATCTTCCACCGTGCGCAGGGTGAATACCTGGTCGATGCCCACCCCCGGAAGCCTGGGCTGGGTCGGCTTAGCACCGGGCGAGAGGATCAGCTTGTCATAGCTTTCCTCAAACGCTTCGCCGGTTTCCAGATTTCGGACGGAAACGGTCTTTCTGTCCGGATGGATCGCCGTCACCTCATGACGCACTTTCATAACCACCCGGAACCGCGTAAAGAAACTCTCCGGGGTCTGCAGCGTCAGTTCCGCCGGATCGGTGATCACACCGCCGACATAATAAGGCAGGCCGCAGTTCGCGTAAGAGACATACCCCGAACGCTCAAAAACGACGATCTGCGCCTGTTCATCCAATCTGCGGATACGGGCCGCGGCTGTCGCGCCGCCTGCCACACCGCCTACGATCACTACTTTCATCTTACACTTCCACCTTTCCGGAATAAGCTGCCATACCGCCGATATTCGTCACATTGCTGTAGCCCATGCGCTGCAGCGCGCCCACCGCCTGACGGCTCCGGGCTCCCGAATAACAGTACACAAACAATGCCGTTTCCTTATCCGCCGCCACGGACGCCACCTTGTCAAGGGCCTGCAACGGTAGGTTCTTGCTGCCGGGAACATGCCCCTCCCTGTACTCCTGCGGCGTGCGCACGTCCAGCAGCACGGCGCCGGGAACCGTCCCGGCCTCCTTAACGCCCTGATCGATATCGGGCTGTTTGAAAAAATCGAAAAGTCCCATGGATCAACCTCCTGTTATTGTTCTCTCTATTTTATGCTCTCTATGTGACTTTACGATACCTCATTTTCCGGTCCGGTTCTGTGATGATGTCACATTAATGCGGTTTCGCCTTCCCGCTGATCCCCAACAGAATGCGGCTCTCCCGCAGGGTACGGGCAGAATCGTAGTCATACTCCACGGTCTGGATATTGACGTGCGGGTACCGCACATGAAGCTTCTTCATGATACCCCGCTCACATACATGACTGACAAGGCAGCCGAAAGGATGCACGATCAGAATATTCTCACATCCCTTTTCCACCAGGTCTGCCACTTCTGCGGCTACCAGCCAGCCATCCCCGGTACGACATCCTTTGTCGATCACAGGCGCCGCCAGCTCTTTCATTCTCGCAAAATCCGCATCCGGTACAAACCGGCTCTCCTCGACAATGCACCGGTTCATATCATGCTGGATGCGAAGCAGATAACGGAGTACCGTATCATAGCCTTTCAGTACCATCCGGCCTGCACCGCAAAGCTTCCTGTCTTCCCGCTCACTGTCTGCCAGATATATTACATAATTGATAAAGCCGCCCATGCGGTACGCACAGTCCTGCTGCCGGAGAAACTTTTCCAAATGCCCGTTCCCGATCGGGGAAAATTTCATATAGATCTCCCCCGTGATCCCGACGCGCCCAACCTGCCTGTCCCTCACCGGAATACCGGCAAAATCCCGGACGATCTGCCGATATCTCTCCTCCCGCTTCTTTCCGGAGATCTGCTTTCCCGCCATGATATCCGCACACAGTTTCCGATTCCA
This sequence comes from uncultured Lachnospiraceae bacterium, assembly GCA_947564645.1. Taxonomy (GTDB): domain Bacteria; phylum Bacillota; class Clostridia; order Lachnospirales; family Lachnospiraceae; genus UBA3282. Next base: position 1,632 of record CANOCU010000109.1, on the reverse strand, counting down.
GGTCTCCCAACACGCCTTGGCGTCTCCCGGCCTGCCCTCATAGGGCCTCACCTGCTGGTAGAGGGTCATCAGCAGATCCCCGAAACAAACTGCCGCAGTGGCACAAAGCAGCAGTTTCGGGGTGATCGTAAACCCGGAATGTTTCTCTTTCCCGAAAGCGTTGAGGGAGATCACCGGAATCTGCGCATATCCCGCCTTCTTCATACATTGTATGATGGAATTGTATATATTGCCGGCGCGACATGCCCCGCCGGTCTGCGGCTCCATAAACGCGATCTGATCCGGCCTGAATCTGCCCGAGTGCAGCACAGATAAGACCTGCCCGAGTATCAGTACCGTCGGAAGACAGTAATCACTGCTGATATAAGGCAGCGAATAGCCCGGCAGATCCTTTTCCTCCGGCATTATCTCCACATGATAGCCGCAGGCGCCAAAAGCAGCCTGCAGGAGCGCATTGTGATAATGCAGCATATCCGGCAGCAATATCGTATGAGTTTCTTTCATGGCTCTTGTGAATTCTGCTGTACCCGCCTTTTTCACAGCATTTCTCCCTTCTTCGTGGTCGCATATCGTCACGTGGTAGTATAGCATAGGTCAGAATCGACTGTACAGAAAATTATGTTCCTCTTGTCATATATCTTGCGGTTGTATGGCCTTATCCCTATACCTATGGTATAATCCAGATTAACACTGTAAAATTGGAAAAATACACCGATGAGAGGAGAAAAACAGATGAAGACAAAATGCGGATTGGATTGCAAGGAATGCGGCTATCAGGAATGCGGCGGATGTACAGAAACAAATGGGCGTCCCTTTGGAGGTACCTGCATGATCGCACTGTGCTGCGACGAGAAGGGCTGCGAGAACTGTGGCAGATCCTTCGAAGCACCCTGCAGGTTGAAGGAAGAGCTGATCGCGGAATTCAATGCGCTGGGAATCGAAGACATGGAGGAAGTTACAAGCCTCAATGCGCTAAACGGTGCGTTCATCAACCTGGCATATAAGCTTCCGGGCGGCCAGGAGATCCGGTTCTGGGACGACGGCAGAGTCTATCTGGGGAACCAGGTCCACAAAAAGGACAGCGACAGATGTTACGGACTTACCGCAGACGAGCACTATCTGTTGGTATGTGAGTACGGCAAGGACGGTGCGGACGCGGAGATCGTAGTCTACAGGCGGCGGAAGCAGGAGCAAAGCAGCGCTGTCTCTTAACAGTAAGATCCAATCCCTCCTGCTGGTTCAGAAGTACTGTCTTAAATATGGTGAAATATGCTCTAAATGACTTCTTAATCACGAGATTTTCTCATGGTTAGTGAAGAACTCATTTAGAGCATATTTCATGTAAGTTGGCAATCCATTATTTTGTTTTTTTAGGTATTCCTTTGTACACTGTTGCAACTATATTATATTTATATTTCAGAGAGAAAATTTTCACTGTTTCAGGTTAAACTGTTTCCATACTTTCTGGCCTACAGTTCTATTTACACTGTTCTCTCAGCTTTCAATGTCTTCACTTCATCAAGAGAAAGTCCAGAGATATTCGCAATTTCTTCCAGAGCATATTTCCCAGCTGACAGCATACGAAGAGCGACCTCTTTTAAAGATTCACTTCTCATATCTTCCATAATTTTA
>CANOCU010000108.1 GCA_947564645.1 uncultured Lachnospiraceae bacterium | reverse complement strand
TCTGTGTTTTCGTCTTTGTTCCTCATTATGCCATTTTGCCAAATCATGATTTGATACTTTTCTATTTCCTTCCGTTCCTCTTCTCAGGAATATCTCTGTCCCATCTCATACTATCTTGGCCCGGCGCCCTGCTCTGCGGTTATCCATGCCTTCTCTGCCGATATGCCTCATAAAATAAAACCGTAGATGCTACTGCCGCATTCAGAGACTCCACGTTGCCTTCCATCGGAATGCTGATCCTCGCATCTGCACAAGCCGCCGTTTCCTGCCGCAATCCGTTCCCTTCATTGCCGATCAGGAAGGCCGAGGCGCTGCGATAATCATATGCATCATAATCTTTGTCTCCCTGCAGATCCGCCGCATAGACACGGATGTTATTTTTCTGCAGTATCCGAATCGTTCCGCACAGGTCCTCCGTATAGACAAAGGGTACCCGATAAACAGAACCCATAGTGGAGCGGATCGTCTTAGGATTGTACAGATCCACTGTGTGACTGCTCATGATTATGCCGTCTGCTCCCACGGCCTCCCCGGTCCGGAAGATCGTGCCCAGATTCCCAGGATCCTGTATATCCTCCACGATCAGGTATAGTTGGTTCTTCTTATGCACGCCGCCTATGATACTGATACTCCTGCCGGTACTTTTATCGACACATTTTCTTGCCTGCACTCTCGACAGCAAATCCTCCAGTCCGTAATGGTACTGCTTTACCAGCGTAAGAATGCCCTGCGGTGTTTTCGTATCGGACATTTTATCGAAAACATCATCCGCAACAGTCTCACAGGATACCCGGTCCAGTTTCTTGCCATAGGTTTCACGCAGCTCTTTCTCCGCCCGCTGCGCGAGATATACCCGCTCGATCTTCTCTGCCGGCGCCTCCGCAAACATCTTGATGCCTTCCACAACAAACACGCCCTGTTTGTTTCGTGCTTTCGATTTCTGCGTAAGCTGGATCACTTCCCGCACGGACTTATTGCCAAAACTTGTGATCATCGCTCTCCTCCCATATGTAACAGTTTGTTAACCGTTATTTTCAAAATCTTGACACAATACATGGCAATTCCCCGCAAATTCACCATCTGCGGGGAATCTATCACACACTATAAATAAGCTTAAATAGCAAGCACTTTCGCGACTTCATACTGATAATCCTGAATCTCCTTGTGCATATTCAGCGCCTCCTCGATATCGAAGTCAAGGAATTCTCCATGCTGATAGCCTACCACCCTGTTTGACTTGCCTTCACACAGGATATCTGTCGCGTAGGCTCCCATGATCGATGCATAGTAGCGGTCCTTACAGGTAGGCGCACCGCCGCGCTGCATGTATCCTAAAATAGTCGCCCTTGTCTCCATACCGGTAGCCGCCTCGATCCGCCGTGCCATGGATGTGGAATGTCCGATTCCCTCGGCATTGATGATGATATGGTGTGTCTTACCGCGCTTCCTGCTGGCAATGATGTTGTTGATGATCTGCTGCTCATTATAGTCATATTTCTCTGGAAGCAGAATGTCCTCGGCGCCGTTAGCGATGCCGCACCACAATGCAATATAACCGGCATTCCGCCCCATTACCTCGATGATGCTGCAGCGCTCATGCGAGGAAGACGTATCCCTGATCTTATCGATGGCTTCCATCGCCGTATTGATCGCCGTGTCAAAACCGATCGTATACTCGGTGCAGGCGATATCCAGATCGATCGTCCCCGGGATGCCGATCGTGTTGATGCCGTGTCTGGCCAAAGCCTGGGCGCCACGGTAAGAACCGTCACCGCCGATCACGATCAGTCCGTCGATTCCATGTTTATGGCAGATATCCACACCCTTTAACTGACCTTCCTCCGTGCGGAACTCCGAACAGCGCGCAGTACCGAGGATCGTGCCGCCCTTCTGGATCGTGTCAGATACCGACCATCTTTCCAAATCTATGATCTCTTCATTCAAAAGGCCCCTGTAGCCTTTCTTGATCCCCTTCACCTTCACACCGTTAGCTAACGCCTTCCTGACAACTGCACGGATAGCCGCATTCATGCCCGGCGCATCGCCGCCGCTTGTCAGAACACCTATCGTCTTGATCTCTTTCGCCATACCCACACCATGCCTTTCTTGCTGAATCTATCTGTATTTTACTCTAAACAGGCTTGTATTTCAATATTTTTTCGATATTCTATACTCTGTTACACCACCTTCACGTTCTCTGCCCCATACAGCGCCGTCAGTCTTCCCACAAGCTCCTCCCCCGCATTCACGTTCCAGTTGCGGGGCAGCGCGTTCATGGACTTGGGATCGGCCACGTAGATCACCACGCTGTCCTTGCCCTCCGACTGGCGCAGCGCGTCGAACAGTTCCTCCTTATGCACCTCGTATTCCTGCTTAGTAGGAAATTTGACCCACAGCTTTCTCGCCACATTCTCAAAGGGGGTAATCTGCTCGCAGATCAGCTTGCCGTCCTTGTCCTCCTCGATGGAGACGCGCCCCCGGATGAAAACCTTGTTATCCTCCTCGATGTCTCTGCCAAACCGCTCGTACTGTCCCGGAAAAACGATGACCTCCACGGACCCCAGCAAATCCTCCACCTGCAGGAACGCCATCACGCGCTCATTCTTCGTATACTTGATCTTCTTCTCCGCGATCATCCCGCCGATGGTGGCCATCCTGCCGTCCTGCACCGCCATCTCTCCGGTCTCCTCGTCCAGCATGAAGTCCGCCGTGGTGTTGGTGATGTTCTTGCGCCACATCTCCTGATACTCCTCCAGCGGATGGCCGCTGATGTAGATGCCCAGCACCTCTTTTTCAAAAGCCAGTTTCATCTCCTTGGAATACTCGCCCACATCAGGCATCTTCACCTCGAAGTCTTCCTTCTGGTCCTCGGATACGATATCGAAAAGGGACATCTGCCCCGCCATATTGTTCTTCTTATCATGCTGAATATTGTCCATGATCTGAATATATACGCTCATGAACTGCTTTCTTGTACCGCCCAGACTGTCCAACGCACCGGCTTTGATGAAATGCTCAAAAGCCCGTTTGTTCACTTCCTTATCCGCCATGCGCGTGATAAAATCCTCCAGATTGGTATAAGGACCTCTCTCCCGGCGCTCCGTCACGACCGCATCGATCACCGGCCGGCCCACGCTCTTGATGGCCGTCAGCGCATACCGGATCTCGTTGCCCGACACCGAGAAACCGCTCTCCCCTTCGTTGATGTCCGGCGGCAGGATCTGAATGCCCATGCTGCGGCAGGCCATAATGTATTCCGACACCTTGTTCGGATTATCGATCACCGAGGTCAGAAGCGCCGCCATAAATTCCACCGGATGATAATATTTCAGATAAGCCGTCTGATAGGCCACCACCGCATAGCAGGCCGCATGGGATTTGTTGAAAGCATATTTCGCAAAGTCCATCATCGTATCGTAGATATGATTCGCCACCTGCGCGCTGATGCCGTTGGCCACACAGCCCGGCACGCCCTCCTCCGGATTGCCATAGGTGAAACTCTTGCGCTCCTGCTCCATCACGTACTGTTTCTTCTTACTCATGGCACGGCGCACCAGATCGCTTCGCCCCATGGTGTAGCCGCCCAGGTCCTGCACGATCTGCATCACCTGTTCCTGGTAAACGATACAGCCGTAGGTGGGCGCCAGGATCGGCTCCAGCTGCGGGCAGTCATAGGTGACCGACTCCGGGTCGTTCTTCCCCTTGATATATTTCGGGATAAAATCCATCGGGCCCGGACGGTACAGGGAAATACCCGCGATCACGTCCTCCAGGCTCTTCGGTTTCAGCTCCTTCATGAAGCTTTTCATCCCGCCGCTCTCCAGCTGGAAGATACCGTCCGTCCTGCCGGTACCGATGGAGGCAAGGACCGCCTGGTCATTGTAGTCGATGGCGTCAATGTCGATGAAGACGCCGGTGCTTTTCTCCACCATCTCCACCGCATTCTGGATCACCGTCAGGGTACGCAGTCCCAGAAAGTCCATTTTTAAAAGACCCAGCTCTTCGATCGTGGTCATCGTAAACTGGGTGGTAATGGAACCGTCGGATCCCCGGGAAAGCGGCACGAACTTGTCCGCCGCATCGGGACAGATCACCACCCCCGCCGCGTGCATGGAGGTATGCCTGGGCAGTCCCTCCAGACGCTTGCTCATCTCGATCAGTGTATGCACCTGCTCGTCTTCCTGATACAGCTTGCGCAGTTCCGGGTTCATCTCCAATGCCTTCTTGATAGGTACCCCCTGGTTCTGCTCATTGGGGATCATCTTGGCAATGGAGTCCACGAAAGCGTAAGGCAGGTCCATCACACGCCCCACATCACGGATCACGCCCTTGGCCGCCATCGTACCGAAAGTCACGATCTGCACCACCCGGTCCTTGCCGTACTTGCGGTTGACGTGATCGATCACTTCCTGCCGCCTTTCAAAGCAGAAGTCCACGTCGATATCCGGCATAGAGACCCGCTCCGGATTCAAGAACCGCTCGAACAGCAGGCTGTATTTGATGGGATCAATGTTGGTGATCCGCAGACAGTAGGACACGATGCTGCCCGCCGCAGATCCACGGCCGGGCCCCACCGCGATGCCGTTTTCCCGACAATAATTGATATAATCCCACACGATCAGGAAATAGTCCACGAAGCCCATATCCCTGATAATGCCAAGCTCATACTCCATGCGCTTTCGCAGCGTCCCGTCGTCCTGCGGATAACGCTCGGCCATGCCGTCCTGACACAGCTTGTTCAGATACGTCCAGGAGTCATAGCCCTCCGGCACATCATAGTGAGGCACCTTGTATTTGCCGAACTCGATCTCCACATGGCACCGGTCGGCGATGCACTGGGTGTTCTCCACCGCCTCCCAGGCATACGGGAAGAGGCCCTTCATCTCCTCCTCGCTCTTCACATAATACTGGCCGCCCTCGTAGCGCATCCGGTCCTCATCCGCCAGTTTCTTGCCGGTCTGCAGGCACAACAGGATATCATGGGGCTGGGCGTCCTCCGCATAGGTGTAGTGTACGTCATTGGTGGCCACCAGCGGGATATCCAGTTCCTTACTCATCCGCAGCAGCGCCGCATTCACCGTCTGCTGGGTGGGAATCCCATGATCCTGCAGTTCCAGAAAAAAGTTACCCTTGCCAAAGCACGCTTCATACCGCTTCGCCACCTTGCCTGCCTCGTCCACGAGCCCTTTCTGAATATAACGCTGCACCTCTCCCGCCAGACAGGCCGACAGGGCGATAATCCCCTCATGAAATTCCTCCAGTACCTCCATATCCACACGAGGTCTGTAATAGTAGCCTTCCGTAAAACCGCGGCTGACGATCTTCACCAGATTGGCGTAGCCCGTATTGTTCTCCGCCAGCAGTACCAGATGATAATATCTGTCCTCGCCGCCGGTCAGCTCCCTGTCAAACCGGGAACGGGGCGCCACATAGACCTCGCAGCCGATGATGGGATTGATCCCCGCCGCCGTCGCTTCCTTATAGAATTCGATCACGCCGTACATAACGCCGTGATCCGTGATGGCGGCGCTGTCCATGCCCAGCTCTTTCACGCGCTTGACGTACTCTTTGATCTTGTTGGACCCGTCTAACAGACTGTATTCGGTGTGGACGTGCAGATGTGCAAATGCCATGTGGGAACCTCGCTTCTTTGTGTGCTTTTTCGTGTTGCTTTTCTTTTGTTTTTTGTCGCTCTTTCAAGCTTATGATGCCCCGTTTTCCGAAAAAGGTGCATTTTCTTCTCTCTCGATCACAACTTTGCAGCGCTTCTTATAGCAGGCAATCCCATATTTTAAGATCGTCCGCATTCCTTCCGCCTGAAACTGCGCGGCATAATCTGTCTGTTCAATCTGCCATAGCGCCTTCCTGCATTCTCTTTCCAGATCGGCATCCTGCGCATACTTGACCTCGATCACGATCCCTGTCTCTTCCTCGTCAATCCCGATCTGAATATCACTGTAACCGTCTCCGGATTCCCGGTTGGACTTTACGCTCCACGATGTCTTAAATCCCAGAATGCCAAGCAGGATACCGTGATAGAAATTCTCCTTCGTCGGCCTTTTTACAAAGGTATCCCGGATGCTGATGGTTTTCTTCAGATAGGCGCCAAGCTGTGCTTCCACGGCATCCGCATCGCCGCTTTGCAGTGCCTTACAGAACCTGTTTACGGCATCGCCGTCCTTTCCGGTATTTTCACGAAAGAGTTTCATGATCTGTCCGGTAAAAATACCGCGTATCTCACGATTGGGAATGGCCAGACAAAGCAGATCTCCTTCCCCTCTATCCCGCTGTGTCAGATAACCCGTGGTAAACAGCACGCTCCATACATTTTCGATCGAATCATAGAGTTCCTTGTAAGTCAGTTCCGGATGGATCTCCTTCCAGACGCTCTCTCCTGCCACCAGGCGCTCTATTTCCTGCCTGGCCGATCCTGCATCCGCCATCTCGATAAAATGTCTCACCACATCGTTGCTGCTCGTGTTCGACCAGTAGTTATCCGGCCTGGCCGTCCGGTCCACCCGCAGCTTATCACAGTAACAGATCACATCCCAGGGGCAGTACACATCCTGATTTCCGAAACGATATCCGTCATACCACTCTCTGATCACGTCATATTTCTCCGGGAAACCATAGTACTCCAGAATCGATCGCACTTCCTCGTCCGTGAACCCGAAATATTCCTCAAACTGCCTGTCTGCCACCGTTAAGACCTTCGTATTGTTTAACCCGGTAAAGATACTTTCCTTCGCCACCCGTAGGCATCCGGTAAGCACCGCAAAATACAGACTGTCGTTTGTTTTTAAACACTGTCCGAACATCGTGCGGATCAGCGTCGTCATCTGATCGTAATATCCTTTCTCATTTGCCTTGGCAAGCGGCACGTCATATTCATCGATCAGGACCACCGTTTTCTTTCCGTAATGTTTATGAAGGAGCATGGAAAGCGTTTTCAGGCTGCCTGCCAGCACCGCCTCCGACATCATAAAAGCCTGCCCTTTTTGAGGGCCTATGGCGATCAGATGCCGGTAGATCTCCTTATCGATATCCGTAAGCCTGTCGCTCTTCAATAAGAACTGAAACCGCAAAGCCTCGCTTCCGACGATCTGACAGAGCATCGCATAGGCCGCCGCATAATCGTTCCCGTCAACATCCTTCAGACTGACAGACACGACCGGATATTTCCCCATATACTCTTCACAAAGTTCCTTTTCTTCGGAGATTGCCAGACCTTCAAACAGCGTCCGGTCGCAACCTACTTCGAGAAAGGCTTTGAGCATACTCATATTCAGCGATTTTCCGAATCGTCTGGGCCTTGTAAAAAGATTCACTTCTCCCCAATTGTGCAGCAGATCTGTGATAAACGCTGTCTTATCCACATAGTAAAAGCCTTCTGTTCTGATATCCTCGAAATTTTCAATCCCCACAGGCAGCTTTCTTTTCTTCCGATCCATCTTACTTCCTCCGCGCCGGATACGGCCAGGCGGCCACAACTGACAGATACTGCCACCTGTCATTCTCTGCCTGCGCCGCAACAGATACTCCATGAAAAACATTGCTTCCAGGCTTTTATTGTAACATTGGTTCCGGGTGAATGCAAATCTGCTTTTCCCGCTGCAACTCGTCAGGGATGTATTGTTATTCACAGTCGAAATGCGCATAGACTGCGCACTTCCGGCCCGATACAATGCACTATGAGAACATCTTCCTGAATGATCGCCTTCCTTGTTGCATCACGTTCGATCAACCCTTCGTCATCGACATCAAGGATTGCCCACTTCTTGTACAGATCTACTCATTGCCTTTTTGTCATAAATACGGTTCGTCCTCGAAAAAGCCTGGATCAGGTCATGGGGTCCCATCGGCTGTCTGTCAATGAAATAGCCGACATACAATGGGAATCTGGGAAAGTTCATATTTTGTCCCGAACATCTCATTGTAATCATCAAGAGAAGTCTCCCCGTTCTTCACCTTTGTCAGCAATTCATAATATTTCTGCGCAAGCTGAATGGAGCTTGTTGTAAGAAGCCCTTCGTATGTCATGCCCCTGCCATTTTGAAACCCTAATTCATGATAAGACCTGTTTAGGATGACATCCAGCACTTTCAGTATATGCACTTCATTGTCACGAATCGCATTCTGGATCGTATACTTTGCAACCTGTCTCCGTACAGTTCCTCTGTTGTCCGCGGCAGATCCCCATTTCCGGATATATGGATTCTCTACAAATCCGGGTGTCCCGGTAAACCCAAACCACAGGGAGTTTCCAAAAAACCGTTCCAGTTCCCTCCCAAGTTATTGCACAAAGAGAATCCCATAAAACCAAATATATTTATTTTACTGCTACATAATAAGCGGTGTCTTTTCTGCTCAGCCCGCATCCAGTCAACCGCCTCATGTTTTGGAATCCGATACTTCAGAGTTCTGTTTTGCTTTCCGAATTTACCACAATCCACCGTCCATTCCTGTTTGAGCCTTCTCTTACAAGGGAACCTTCTTCCTGCAGCTCCTTTATTACTTTCTGAATCTGTTTTCGGGTCAAATCAAGTTTTTCCATAAGCTGTATCTGAGTCGTTGTTGGTTTTTCTTGCAAAATTCCTAATACTGCATTCTTTCTTTCAATCCTATCATTCAGTTCCTTTTCGGCTCCTTTTTTGGCTCCTTTTTGGCTCCTTTTTGGCTCATCACTAAAAATATTTGTAAATCCTTCATGCACGAACAATCTTGAGATAAAATAGCTTCTTTCTTCATCCGTTTCAAATTCAGGATCAGGAGAACCATTTACCTTTAATGCATCCAAAATTTTTTTAAAGCCAGTATTCCTGCCTTCTGTCAAATGCAGCTCTTTTAAAAAATCACCTATCCTGCGATTTCTGTATCTGCGATTTGAAACACGGTAATTTTTCAGCCCCTCCCGCGTGACCGAACGATCAGGGCCCGGAAAGCTTACAATTTCCATTCTGTCGCTTTCTATGCGAACCTCAATTGGCTCACGCTCATCATATGCACGATGATAAACAGCATTGGACAATGCCTCCTCCACAGCCGCATATGGATAATTAAAAAAGCGATCCGCCTCGGCCCTTTCAGGATATTTTACCACCTTTTCCGTAATAACTGTATTTCTAATATATTGCAGAGCATCTCTCAACTGCTGATGAATCGGTCCCTTAAACGTCTTCTCAATAATATCGTTTCCGCCTAATCCATCCGGAAACTGAACAACGTCTATCTGTGTATAAGGGAAGAACTTATCCGGCTCTATACTAAAAAACATCAATCCCACATTTTTCGGTTTTGCATATTCCGGCAAGACGCTGATAATGTTCATATCCCTGCATACACCAATGATATCATTTGTTTTGGATTTCTCATAAAGTGAACTGTTAATTTCTTTTAAATAGTTTTGAATCAGAATTATATTTAAATCTGACAGTTCTGCCTGATGATTCACCCGATCATCAAACGGCACCCTGTTTGCCAGATTAAATAAATCCTTTTCGTCATCATCCGATGGCTCCACAGAATTCGAAGCCTTACGTATATAATGAATACGCTCTTTATTATCTCTTGCCATAGTCTTTGGAGACGAATATGGTCTACTGTCACCTCCCGGGCACCAAAGGATGATGAATGCCTTATCCTGATACCTCTCTATCCCTACAATTGGCGTATATAACGGTCTGAGGTACTTGCATTTCGCATAAATTTCTTTCTGGTATGCATCAACTTTTTCTAAAGGTACTCCTTTTAATGGATAAACAGGCCGTCCATTTTCCTCCTGGACGCCAATGACAATATATCCGCCGCCCCAATTATCCAAGTCATTTGCAAAAGCACAAACGGTCTTCAAAGATGATGCCGGATCCCACGTTTCTTTGAACTCGATCCTGGCCTATTCGACTACATCGCCCGATAATAATGTTTGGTGTTAGTCAGCAAATGGGTTGGTATTCCTTATAAGTACGTTTAATGGGACT
>CANOCU010000107.1 GCA_947564645.1 uncultured Lachnospiraceae bacterium | reverse complement strand
TCTTCCCTTGTTTTGGCATCCAGTTCTACCTTGACGCTGGATTTCATTAAAGGTAATATTATGAAAGAGATGGATGAGAAGGAACAGGTGAAATGGATGCGTGCGCTGTTGGTGGTATTTATTGCCATCTCCGTGGTGCTGGCGCTGATCCAGTATCGCTCCAACGTCACCTTTATCGCGCAGCTCATGGGTGTGAGCTGGGGCGCGTTGGCGGGAGCTTTTCTGGCGCCTTTCCTGTACGGCCTGTATTGGAAGCGGACGACGAAGGCGGCCTGCTGGGTGAGTTTTCTGTTCTCCACGGTGGTGATGTTAGCCAATATTTTCTTCCGCCCCAGCTTTCCGGCGCTCCTGCAGTCGCCCATCAATGCCGGCGCATTCTGTATGCTGGCCGGGCTTGTGATCGTGCCGGCGGTGAGCGTGGTGACGAAAGCGCCCGAACAGAAGAAACTGGATGAGATCTTCTCCTGTTATGACCGAAAGGTGACGGTTTCCGTGAAAGATTCCATCGGAGATCAGGAGTAGAATTCAGAGTCGAGTAATGAAGGAGGAAAGGGAAGTATGAAAACACTGATGCTTGGCAATGAGGCGGTTGCCAGGGGCCTTTATGAGGGAGGCTGCAGCTTTGTATCCAGCTATCCGGGCACGCCCAGCACGGAGATCACGGAGTGCGCGGCGAAGTACGAGGAGTTGTATGCGGAGTGGGCGCCCAACGAGAAGGTGGCTTTGGAGGCGGCGTTCGGCGCCAGCCTTTCGGGCAGAAGAAGTTTCTGTGCCATGAAGCATGTGGGTCTTAATGTGGCGGCGGACCCGCTTTTTACCATATCCTATACGGGCGTGAATGCCGGACTTGTGATCGGCGTGGCCGACGATGCCGGGATGCACAGTTCCCAGAACGAACAGGATTCCAGACATTACGCGCAGGCGTCGAAGATTCCCATGCTAGAGCCTTCCGATTCCGCGGAGGCGCTGGCCTTTGCGAAGCTTGCCTATGAGCTGTCGGAGCAGTTCGATACGGTGGTCCTTTTGAAAATGTGTACCCGTGTCAGCCATTCCCAGAGTGTGGTCGAGCCGGGGGAGCGTGTGCTTCCTGCGCGGAAGAAATATGTGAAGGATCCCGGAAAATATATCATGATGCCGGCCAATGCCAAGAAGCGTCATCCGGAGGTGGAGGCGCGCACAAAAGCGCTGACGGTATGGGCGGAGACGGCTGACATTAACCGGATCGAAGAGGGCGGCGACAGGTCCTGCGGTATTATCACTTCTTCCACCTGCTATCAGTATGTGAAAGAAACTTTCGGGGATACCTATCCGGTCTTGAAATTAGGAATGATCTGGCCCATGCCGGAGCAGAGGATCAGAGATTTTGCAGCTACGGTGGAAAGGCTTGTGGTGGTGGAAGAGCTAGACGGCTTTATCGAGGCTCATTGCAGGAGTCTGGGTCTTGCGGTGTCCGGCAAAGACCTGTTTCCTGATATCGGTGAGCTTAGCCAGAATCTGGTAAAAGAGAAACTGGGCGGGAATGTGCAGGCAGGAGCAGCGCTTGAGGAAGCGATTCCGGCCAGACCGCCTGTGATGTGTGCAGGTTGTCCGCACCGCAGTATTTTCTATGTGCTGAAGAAGATGAATCTTACGGTGCTGGGAGATATCGGCTGTTATACGCTCGGTGCGGTACAGCCGCTTGGCGCCATCGACACGACGATCTGCATGGGCGCCTCTGTTTCGGGACTTCACGGCTTCGTGAAGGCAGGAGAGGAGGAGAATGCGGGAAGAACGGTGGCGGTCATCGGGGATTCCACGTTCATTCATTCCGGCGTTACGGGTCTGATCAATATTGCCTATAATGAATCAAATGCCACCGTGATCATTCTGGACAACTCCATCACGGGTATGACGGGTCATCAGCAGAACCCTACTACGGGTTACAACCTGAAAGGAGATCCCTGCACGAAGATAGACTTAGAGAGTCTGTGTCATGCCGTGGGGATCAAGCGGGTGAGAGTAGTGGATCCCTATGATATGGAAGCCTGTCAGACAGTGATCGGAGAGGAGCTGGCGGCAAAAGAACCATCCGTTATTATTTCCCGCCGTCCCTGTGCACTGCTTAAGTATGTGAAGCATCCCGGACCGATCTGTTCCGATCCGGAGAAATGCAAGGGGTGTAAGGCATGCATGAGGATCGGTTGTCCGGCCATCAGCATGGTGGACGGCAAGGCGAAGATCGATGCCACATTGTGCGTGGGATGCGGCGTGTGTGAGCAACTTTGTAAGTTTGATGCGTTGGGATAAGGATAATAAGGAAAGAGGAAGTAAGAGGTAACTATGGAAACGAAGAATATTATGATCGTGGGAGTGGGCGGACAGGGCACACTGCTTGCCAGTAAGCTTTTGGGACGGCTGCTTCTGGGGAAGGGATTTGACGTGAAGGTCAGTGAAGTGCACGGCATGAGCCAGCGCGGCGGCAGCGTTGTTACCTATGTGCGCTGGGGCGACAGGGTCTGTTCCCCTATTATCGATAAGGGGCAGGCGGACTGCATTCTGTCTTTCGAGCTGCTGGAGGCGGCCCGCTATACGGAATTCTTAAAGCCGGGCGGAAGGATCATCGTCAATAGCCAGCAGATCAATCCTATGCCGGTGATCGCGGGTATGGCGGCGTATCCGGAGAAGCTGGAAGAGAAGATGAGCGCGCTTGGCATTCAGGTGGATGCGTTTGATGCCCTTTCTCTGGCGGAGGAAGCGGGAAGCAGCAAGGCCGTGAATCTGGTGCTGATGGGCAGACTTGCAAAACACTTTGATTTTACTGACGAGGAGTGGATGGATGCGATTGAACACAGCGTGCCGCCGAAGTTTTTGGAGCTAAATAAGAAGGCGTTTGAACTGGGACGAAGCGCATAGCGTGAATGAAAATACCATTCACGCGGAAGAACCGTTCACATAGTGGTCAGCGTGATGTAAAGTTTGAGAGGAGGATATGGAGGAAATGGAACGGTATTACCAACAGGAAATCGAGACTGCGGACAGAGAGCAGATTCTGGCATGGCAGAATGAGCGGCTGGTAAAGCAGGTGCGTCATGTATGGGATAATGTGCCCTATTACCGCGCGAAAATGGAGGAGAAGGGTGTTACGCCCGAAGACATTCAAAGTGTGGAGGATCTGCATAAGTTGCCTTTTCTGACAAAGGACGATCTGCGGGATGCGTATCCTTACGGTCTTCTGGCAAGACCTCTGAAGGATTGTGTGCGGATCCAGTCTACATCGGGGACTACGGGCCGCAGGGTGGTGGCATTTTATACCCAGCATGACATCGACTTGTGGGAGGATTGCTGTGCCCGTGCGATCGTAGCGGCAGGCGGCACCGATGAGGATGTGTGCCATGTATGTTACGGCTATGGCCTTTTTACCGGTGGACCGGGGTTAAACGGCGGCAGTCATAAGGTAGGCTGTCTGACACTGCCCATGTCTTCGGGCAACACGGACAGGCAGTTACAGTTTATGGTAGACTTAGGCTCGACGATCCTTTGCTGTACGCCTTCTTACGCCGCGTTTCTGGCGGAGAGCATTCATGAGAGAGGGCTGCGGGATCAGATCAAGCTGAAGGCCGGTATCTTCGGCGCGGAGGCATGGAGCGAAGAGATGCGGCAGGATATCCAGAATAAGCTGGGCATCAAGGCTTATGATATCTATGGCCTGACGGAGACAAGCGGTCCTGGCGTGTCGTTTGAGTGCAGTGAGCAGACCGGTATGCACATCAATGAGGATCATTTTATCGCGGAGATCATCGACCCTGATACGGGAGAGGTTCTGCCAGAGGGCAGCAAGGGTGAGTTGGTGTTCACTTCGATCACGAAGGAGGCTTTTCCGCTTCTGCGTTATCGTACCAGGGATATCTGCGTGTTGACCAGAAAGAAATGTTCCTGCGGCCGTACCCATGTGAAGATGAGTAAGCCTATGGGCAGAAGCGACGATATGCTGATCGTCAAGGGCGTGAATGTGTTCCCGTCCCAGATCGAGACGGTACTTTTGGAGCAGGGTTATCCGGCGAACTATCAGATCATCGTGGACCGTGTCAACAATTCCGATACCATCGAGGTGATGGTGGAGATGTCGCCTGAGAACTTCTCCGACAATCTGGGTAAGATCACGGCCATGGAGAAGAGTCTGGTGTCAGCGCTTAAGGCGATGCTTGGTATCTATGCGAAGGTGCGTCTGGTGGCGCCTAAGTCCATCACAAGAAGCGAAGGCAAGGCAGTGCGCGTGATCGATAAGCGTAAGATTTAATAGAATGGGAAGGTAACAGGACAGACAAGGGCTGAACTGTAGCAGGAGAAGTTAACTTAACATGGAGGAGAAGACTATGACAATACCTCAGATTTCTGTATTTTTGGAGAATAAGGCCGGACAGCTGGCGGATATCACCGGGATTCTCTCGGAAAACCAGGTGAACATGCGGGCCATTAATATCGCGGAGACGACGGACTACGGCGTCCTGCGGCTGATCGTGGACGATGCGGCGAAGGCATCCTCCATCCTTCTGGAGCAGGGCTTTATCCTGACCATGACGCCTGTGGTGGGTGTGGCTGTTCCGGATACGCCGGGCGGCTTAAGCAAAGTACTCGGTGTCATTTCCGGCGCCGGGATCGATGTGGAGTATATGTATTCGGTGTTCGGGCAGAAGGACGGGCTAGCCTGCATGATCTTCCGTGTGGCAGATTCGGACGCTCTGACGGCGGTTCTGGAGCAGAACGGGATCAGCACCATTGCGGGGGAGGATCTGGGACTGCATTAACAATTACATTAATGAGTATTTTTTGCCCTGTCGGTATGCTGTTATACAGACAGGGCGGTTTTGTCTGTGACACAAAGAGATGGGGCATCGCAGGATGATCTAATGATGCCCCATGAATTGTATGTCATTCAGAACTTCTTCCGGTAGTAATGTTCCAGACTCTGGATCAGTTTATAGAAAGCCATGGCGATCGCGCACAGGATGATGATGGAGGTGATCACCATATTGAGTTGGAAGACTTGCGATCCATAGATGATCAGATAGCCAAGCCCCCGTCTGGCAGCAAGAAATTCACCGATGATAACGCCTACCAGTGACAGGCCGATATTGACCTTCATATTGCTCAGGATCAGGGGAACACAACTCGGCAGTATGACCTTGATCAAAGCATCCCGTCTGCTGCCGCCCAGAGTATAGATCAGTTTCAGCATTTCAGGATCTGACTGGCAAAAGCCGGTATACAGATTGATGATGGAGCCGAAAACGGCAACGGAGATACCGGCCACGATAATGGTGTTTGTGCCGGTGCCGAGCCAGACGATCAACAGGGGGGCCAACGCTGATTTTGGCAGGGAATTGAGGACGACCAGATAAGGTTCCAGAACTTCGGCGAGACTGTTTACATACCAAAGGAGCGTTGCCGCGAGCAGACTTAATAAGGTGACCAGAAGGAAACTGACTATGGTTTCCAGAAGCGTGATGCCGGTATTCGAGAAGAAGGAATAATCTATAAGCATCTGGTACAGATACCGCACGATACCGCTGGGGCTGCTGAAGAAGAAGACGTCGATCCATCCCCTTACTGCGGCCAGTTCCCATAATCCCAGGAATACGATCACAAGAAGCAGGCGGCACAGGCCGATCAGATGATGGTGACGTCTGTGGGCTTTCAGAAAGCGGATCTGATTTTCGGACACAGACTCAGGTTGTGTGGATAACAGCTTGTTCATTCGTCAGCACCTCCCATAAATGATTAAAATATTGCTGATACTCGTTTGTATTCCGGACTGCCATGGGATCATGGCGGTCTATTTCATAGTGAATCGGCATCTCACATTTGACGATGGCGGGTCTTTTGGAAAGGACGAGCACTCGGTCCGCCAATGTGACGGCTTCGGAGAGATCGTGGGTGATGAGGACGGCGGTCTTGTCTGTCTGCCTGATGATCTGGGCGATATCGGCGGAGACATTCAGGCGTGTCTGAGAGTCAAGGGCACTGAACGGTTCATCCAGAAGAAGGAGATCCGGGTGGATGGCCATGGTGCGGATCAGGGCTGCACGCTGACGCATCCCACCTGACAACTCAGAAGGCTTTTTATATTTAAAGGCAGAGAGACCGTAGTCCGTAAGAAGCTTCAGGACATAATCGCGGTTGGCCTCAGTCAGCGTATGCCGAAGTTCCAGGCCGAGGATCACATTCTGATAGATTGTGCGCCATTCAAAAAGGTGGTCGCGCTGCAGCATATATCCGATCGTGATCGTGTCATCGTCACCGCAGTCCGCGAGACATTTGCCCCGAAAGAATAGGGTACCCTGCTCCGGGGAAAGCAGCCCGGCTATGATGGACAGCAGGGTGGATTTGCCGCAGCCGCTGGGCCCTACGATCGCCAGAAACTCCCCCTGGGACACCTGAAAAGATATATTGGACAGTGCAGGCGTTTCCCCGTTCAGGTTGTGATAAGAGTAGGAGATATCCTGCAAGGATAAGATTGGCTGCATAGAACAACAACTCCTTATGTTTATACGTTATTGTATGAAAAAGAAGAAAATATGTGTTTTGATTGAAATGAAAAATGTTTTATGGTATCATCAAAGTCAGATTTTGCGATAATTATTACTTTTCCTGTATGTTGATGCCGACGGGCAGACAGCAGGCGGATAAGACAAAGGAGTTGACGATAATGCCACAGCTGTGGGGCGGCCGTTTTACGAAGGAAACGGATCAGCTTGTTTATGATTTCAATGCCTCGATCTCTTTCGACCGGAAATTTTTCGGACAGGATATCGAGGGCAGCATCGCCCATGTGGTGATGCTGGCGAAGCAGGGCATTCTCACTAAGGAGGAGAAGGATGCCATCTTAAAAGGGCTTACCGGCATCCGTCAGGACGTGGAGGAAGGGAAGCTTGCGATCACCGAAGAATACGAGGACATTCACAGCTTCGTGGAGGCGAAGCTGATCGAACGGATCGGGGAGGCAGGGAAGAAGCTGCATACGGGAAGGAGCCGCAACGACCAGGTGGCGCTTGATATGCGGCTGTACACCAGGCTGGAAGTGCTTCATGTGGATGAACTGGTGAAAGAACTTCTGTGTACGCTGCTGCGTATCATGGAAGAGAATACGGATACTTATATGCCGGGCTTTACCCATCTGCAGAAGGCTCAGCCGGTGACGCTGGCGCATCATGTGGGCGCCTATTTCGAGATGTTCAAGCGGGACAGGTTAAGACTGAAGGACATTTACCACCGCATGAATTACTGTCCTCTGGGGGCAGGCGCGCTGGCAGGCACGACCTATCCGCTGGACAGGAATTACACGGCCTCGCTTCTGGGATTTGAAGGGCCGACGCTTAACAGTATGGACTCGGTATCTGACAGAGATTATGTGATAGAATTCCTGTCGGCGCTGTCTACGATCATGATGCATCTGAGTCGTTTCTGCGAGGAGATCATCATCTGGAATTCGGATGAATACCGGTTCGTGGAGATCGACGACGCATACTCGACGGGAAGCAGTATCATGCCGCAGAAGAAGAACCCGGATATCGCGGAGCTTGTGCGGGGCAAGACCGGGCGTGTCTATGGGGCGCTGATCTCCATACTGACGACCATGAAAGGCATACCGCTTGCCTATAATAAGGACATGCAGGAGGACAAGGAGCTGACGTTTGACGCCATCGATACGGTGAAAGGATGTCTGGCCTTGTTCGAGGGCATGGTGCGCACCATGAAATTCCGCAAGGAGATTATGGAGCGAAGCGCCATGCAGGGCTTTACCAACGCTACGGACGCGGCGGATTATCTGGTGGGCAGGGGTGTACCGTTTCGGGATGCACACGGCGTGATCGGCAGGCTGGTACTGTATTGTATCGACAGAAAGTGCAGCATCGAGGATCTGACGCTGGAAGAACTGAAGGAGATCAGCCCGGTCTTTGAGGCGGATGTGTACGATGCCGTTAGTCTGCAGACCTGCGTGGAGAAGAGACTGACTGTCGGCGCGCCCGGTAAGGGAGCGATGCAGAAGGTGATCGAGGCCCAGAAGGAATATCTGACAAGAGACTGGCAGGACGAGGAAGGCATCTATATGACGAAGGACAGCGGATCCGGAAAATGACGGATGAATGGTTGAAAGTAATACAGGCTGCATGGCAGTGAAAGATATCATATGAGGAGAGAGAAAATGGAACAAAAATTGAAAGTAGGTATTTTGGGCGGAACAGGTATGGTAGGGCAGCGTTTTATTTCCCTGCTGGAGGATCATCCCTGGTTCGAGGTGACGACGATCGCGGCCAGTCCCCGGTCGGCGGGTAAGACTTACGCAGAGGCGGTGGGCGACAGGTGGAAGATGACTACGCCGATGCCGGAGGCGGTTAAGGATATCGTTGTGAAGAATGTCAATGAAGTGGCCGAGGTGGCGGCGGAGGTGGATTTTGTCTTTTCCGCAGTCGACATGACGAAAGAGGAGATCAGGAAGATCGAGGAAGACTATGCGAAGACGGAGACGCCGGTCGTCTCCAATAACAGCGCGCACCGTTGGACGCCGGATGTGCCGATGGTAGTTCCGGAGATCAACCCGGAGCATTTTCAGGTGATCGAGGCGCAGCGCAAACGCCTGGGCACTTCCAGAGGGTTTA
Source organism: uncultured Lachnospiraceae bacterium (assembly GCA_947564645.1). Taxonomy (GTDB): domain Bacteria; phylum Bacillota; class Clostridia; order Lachnospirales; family Lachnospiraceae; genus UBA3282. Next base: position 1,511 of record CANOCU010000107.1, on the reverse strand, counting down.
TCGCCGTAAAGCCCAACTGTTCCATCCAGAGTTATGCGCCGGTGCTGACGGCGTGGAAGGAGTTTGAGCCTTACGAGGTTGTGGCTACCACCTATCAGGCGATCTCCGGGGCCGGCAAGACCTTTAAGGACTGGCCGGAGATGGTGGAGAACGTGATTCCATACATAGGCGGTGAGGAAGAGAAGAGCGAGAAAGAGCCGCTGCGGATCTGGGGAAAAGTGGAGAACGACGAGATCGTTCCGGCTGTGAGTCCAGTGATCACCTGCCAGTGTATCCGTGTACCGGTGCTCAATGGGCACACAGCGGCAGTGTTTGTCAAATTCAGAAAGAAACCGACGAAGGAGCAGCTTGTGGAGAAGCTGGTGAACTTCAGGGGGCTTCCGCAGGAGCTTGCGCTTCCCAGTGCGCCGAAGCAGTTTATCCAGGTGATGGAGGAGGAGAACCGTCCGCAGGTGAAACTGGACGTGGATTTCGAGAACGGTATGGGCATCAGTGTCGGAAGGATCCGGGAAGACAGCGTATATGACTGGAAATTTGTGGGACTTTCCCATAATACGGTGCGCGGTGCGGCCGGCGGTGCGGTACTTTGTGCGGAGACGTTGAAAGCACAGGGCTATATCACGAAGAAATAAGAAAAGAAGGATTATGGCAGCAGAGGAGTTTTCGGAAATGCCAGGAATAGTCCGTAAGCTGTTGCAATGCGATCCTTTGATGGAAATAGAGATTTAGTAAAGCTGTGAGGAAATTATGCTGCTTGGCAGGAAAGCGGAACTTAGAAATCTGAATAATTATTACGACAGGGAAGGCAGCCAGATCGTGGTCGTATACGGACAGAAATATGTCGGTAAGACGACACTCGTCAGGGAATTCATGGCACAGAGGACGGGGTACTACTATATGGCCAGAGCCTGTTCCGAGAGGGAGCAGGTTTACCAGTGGGGTATGCAGATGAGCCGTGACGGCTATGAGATGGAGGCTTTTCCTTCTTTCCGCGATATTCTGATCCGGATCACCAGCAGAGAAGAAGGCAAGAAGGTGATCGTGATCGACGAATTTCAGAATATCGTCAGGGCCAGCAGCGGATTCATGAAGGAACTGGTCTCCTTCATGCACAGCCACTGGAACCGTGACGAAGTGATGATCATTCTGTGCAGCTCGGCCATCGGCTGGGTGGAGAACAGCATGGTTACCCGGATCGGAGAGGCGGCCTATGAACTGTCAGGGTTTCTGAAGATCCGGGAGATGCCGTTTGCGGATCTGGTGGAGCGTTTTCCCAATTTCCGTATCGAGGAATGCGTGGAGGCGTATGCGATTCTGGGCGGGTATCCGGGATTGTGGAATCAGTTTGACGACAGGCTGACAATCCAGCAGAATATCTGCCGCCATATACTGGACCGGGGCAGTTTCCTCTGTGAGGAAGGAGAACGCATCCTGATGGATCAGCTGCGGGAGCCGGGGGTCTACAATACGATCATGGCTTCCATCGCGGACGGCAGCCATAAATTGAACAA
>CANOCU010000106.1 GCA_947564645.1 uncultured Lachnospiraceae bacterium | reverse complement strand
GACGGATGCGACGAATGTTAAGAATATGAAGAAGATTTTACCGTATCTGTAAGAAGAATTTGAAGTCATAAGGAGGAAAATAGACATGGCAAGAATTAAAGGCGGTGTAAACGCTAAGAAGAAACATAACAGGGTATTAAAGCTTGCGAAAGGATACAGAGGCGCAAGATCCAAACAGTATAGAGTGGCGAAGCAGTCCGTAATGAGAGCGCTGGCTTCTTCCTATGCGGGAAGAAAAGAGAGAAAGCGTCAGTTCAGACAGCTGTGGATCGCACGTATCAATGCGGCGGCAAGAATGAACGGTCTGTCTTACAGCAAGTTTATGTATGGATTGAAGAATGCCGGTGTTGAGATGAACAGAAAGATGCTGGCGGAGATGGCTGTCAACGATGCGGCAGGATTTACTTCTCTGGTAGAACTTGCAAAGGCAAATCTGAAATAAAACAGACGATCGGTAAGTTATAGTAAACGATACAACCAATGTCGTTCACGTTAAATATACGAAAATGCGGAAGAGATGGGATGAGAAGTTCTGTCTCTTCTTTCAATAGGAGGAAGAAAACATGGGTGTGTTAGACGGATTAAGACCGGCAGGCGTATTTCACTTTTTCGAGGAGATCAGCCGTATTCCGCGGGGATCCGGCAACGAGAAGCAGATCAGCGATTATCTGAAAAAATTTGCCAAGGACCGGAATCTCGCTTGTATCCAGGACGAACGGAACAATATCATTATCATCAAGGAGGCGACGCCCGGCTACGAGCAGGAGGCGCCCTATATCCTGCAGGGGCATATGGATATGGTCGCGGTGAAGAAGCCCGACTGTGATATCGATATGAAGAAGGACCCTCTCCGTCTTTGCATAAAAGACGGCAGAGTCTGTGCGGACGGGACAAGCCTGGGCGGTGACGACGGGATCGCGGTCGCCTATATGCTGGCGCTGCTGGATGCCCGGGATATCAGGCATCCCCGCCTGGAAATGGTGGTGACTACCGAGGAGGAGACAGGACTTACGGGTGCGCAGTGCATCGACCTGTCCATGCTGCGCGGCAGACAGCTGATCAACCTGGATAACGAGGAGGAAGGGGTCATCATCACGAGCTGCGCCGGGGGCGCCAGAGTGGATGTGGAGATTCCTCTGCAGTGGGAGCGGATTTCGTCGGAGGAAAGCCGGATCCTGGAGATCAGGGTCCGCGGCCTGCAGGGCGGTCATTCCGGTTCGGAGATCGATAAGGGCAGAGGCAATGCCAACTGTCTGCTCGGCCGTCTGCTGATGGCAGCGGCGAACAATGCGGAGGTTCGTCTGGCGGCATTGCAGGGCGGACAGGCGGACAATGCCATTCCGCGGGAGGCCGGCGCGGCGCTGGTGGTTGCGGCAGAGAAGCTTGCGCAGGTAAATGACTGCATTGGGAAAGAGGCGAATAAGATCAAAGAAGAACTGCAGGATACAGATCCCGGATTTGACGTGGTCAGAATGGAAAAACCATGCCATGACGGAAGACAGGAGGAAGGGGAAGCATGCCTGACCGCGTTATGCACGAAGCAGGCACTGTCCTGTCTGACGTCACTGCCAAACGGGATCATCGCCATGAGCCGGGATGTGGAAGGACTGGTGCAGACATCCCTCAACCTGGGCATCATGAACCTGGGGCAGGATCTTTTGCAGCTTGGTTATGCGGTGAGAAGTTCCATCGACCGGGAGAAAGAAGAACTGTGTGAGCGGATGCAGGCGATCGCCGGGCAGGCAGGGGCAAGAGCACAGGTCAGAAGCGCGTATCCGGGCTGGGCATACCGCAGGGAGTCGTTGCTGCGGGACAGGCTGTCGGCGGTCTATGAGAGGATGTACGGCCGTAAACCGCAGCTGCAGGCCATTCATGCAGGGCTGGAATGCGGTCTGCTGGCAGCGAAGATCCCGGGGCTTGACTGTGTTTCCATCGGACCGGATATGTCCGATGTGCATACGACGGAAGAGAGCCTTGATATCGAGTCCACAGGCAGAGTGTGGGAGTATCTGCTGGCGATTCTGGCGGAGAAATAAGGGAGGGCGGATAAGCCCTCTCTGCAAAAAGAAAATCCGCTGTTCGACCGGGTATCACACCGGCCTTAACAGCGGATAAATGGTATCGGAATGACAAGACTTGAACTTGCGACCTCTACTTCCCTAAAGTAGCGCTCTACCACCTGAGCCACATCCCGAAAACATTTATCATTATAACCAATCAGAATAGAAAATGCAAGTATTATTTGAAAAATTTATTAAAAAGCTGATGATGCTGAGGATCATCATGAGAAGGACATCACTATGTTAGAGAAAGAAACATTTCATCCGTTGAATTATATTAAGAAAGAAGAATATTCGGGCAGCATGGAAGGGATGCGATATATGCTGAAGCGGGGAAAACGCGGCGATGAGGATATCATTAAAGTAACAATCTGGCCTGAGCCCTTAAATCTGATCAGGACACCGGAAGAACTTAAGGATACGATAGATGTTCCGCTTACGGCGGAGGGGGTGGAGGAGGCGCGCAAGTGGCTTAACGAGCAGTATGAAGGTCGTAAGAATTATTGGCTTGAGAACCTGAATCATGCCTGGATCGACCAGAATGAAAAAGCTTCTACATAAGAGGGACGTGATGAATAATCTGTATGAATACATTGATCCGATTGTTTCACCTTATGAGGCTTTCTGCTGCGACAGCGGTACGTCTAGGCTGCCCATTCCGGCACACTGGCATTATTATGCGGAACTGCTCTATATCCTGGAAGGAACCGTGCGGGTCACGATCGATCATGTGGTAAGCGAGAATCCGCCCGGCTCGGTGGTCCTGTTTCCGCCCAGATGTGTGCATGCCATTGGCTTTGCCGACAAGAGAGAACGGCTGCGGTATCATGTGGTGAAATTTGACCCGGAGATACTGCTCCATGTCCCCAAAGACGGAGTGGATCTGAAAGCTTCCCTGCAAAGCATCAACACCGCCGCCTGTCCGTGCAGCTTTGCGCCTGCGCAGATCGCGGAAAGTAACCTGCGTCCGTTGTTCGAGGAGATCGTGAAGGAATATGAAGAGAAAGCGTACGCGTATTCCACGATCCTGTCCGCGGATCTGTGCCGTATCATGGCACAACTTATCAGGCTCTGGCAAAAGGACGGATGCCTGCAGGCGGCGGCCCGCATGCATCCGTCCTATGAACTGAGCTTTGACCGCATTGCGGAATATATCGATAAGCATTATTTCGAGGAGCTGACCGTGGAAAAGCTGGCCGCCATGTGCGGCATGTCGCATTCCACCTTCTCACTGCACTTTCACAGGCGGTACGGTATGACCTGCCGGGAATATATCAACGCGACCCGCATCAGCGTGGCCGAGAACATGCTTCTGTTCTCCGATCACGACGTGGCCTTTATCGCGCAGGAGGTGGGCTACTCCGACTGCAGTTACTTTATACGCTGCTATAAGAAATGGAAAGGTATTACGCCGAAGCAGGCGCGCAGGGCCGGAAAGTGATGGCCTTTGCGCGCCTGTAAAATACATGGATCTGGAGGCTCGTGAAGCGGATCGTGCAGCCGGATCCGATCGCGCTGCGCTGCTGTGGTGGATCAGTGTCTAGCGCTCTGCGGTCTCATAGATGCTCCGCACACGATAGGCGCCGCGGACTGCCGTGCCGTCGTCCGTAAAGTCGCGGCCGGGAAGGATGCGGAAGGTTCTCGTGCCCGCTTCCATATCGATGAAATTGTCATCTAACCGCAGCACGCCGTCTGCGGTCTCCACACTGACGGATTTTGCATAGTTCTTCGCCGTCACGGTTACCACATCGTTTTCCACACTGACCTGCAGCTGCGGATCCAGGAATGCATAGTGCTTCGGGGCGCAGAACAGGGTGCTTCCGGAGGATACGACGGCGCCGTCCACGTAGAGCGCGTACGTCAGATGTACCTGCAGCGGATCCTGGCCGTTGAAATCCAGATGGGGAAGCCACGCGCCGCCATAGGCAGGCGCCGTCACTTCGAACTGTCCTTCCTGTACCACGGAGGAGTCCGGCAGGCGAAGCGACCATTTTACCGTGCCCGTGACCGGCTTGGCAGTCTCGTTGGCCACATGCAGGTCGGCGCAAAGATCGATGGGCTTTGGCAGGGTATTGACGTAAGGCTTCTGGTCGATCTCGCCGTGTTCCTCACAGGAGAGGAGTACCGGCGCGAACATGCGCTTCTCGGCATACTGCAGCGCTTTCCAGTTGCCGTAATAGTCCACGCTGGCCCAGGAAGCCACCGGCCAGATATCATTGAACTGCCACACGACGGCGCCCATGCAGGTGCCGCGGAACCGCCTGAAATGCTCGACGCCGTAACGGATGGCGTCCGCCTGCAGGAGCTGGGAACAGTAGAGCAGTTCGTCGAAGTTCTTCGGATACAGGTAAGTCTGGGCAAGATAATTGCTGATCTTGCCGTTGGCGGCGGTATTTCTCTGGTGCATCTCCATTACCCGGGAATAGATATTCCGGTCGCCCTCGTCCGTAAAGCGGCGGATCGTCTGCAGAGCCGGGAAGGACTGGAAGCCGAACTCCGACAGGAAACGATAGTGGTGTTTCCTGTAGGCGGTGAAAGGCTCGCTGCCGTGCCAGACACCCCAGTAGTGGACGTCGCCCACGTTCTCGGCGTTGCTGTTCTCGTAATTGCCGCCGGAGCTAGGGGAAGAGGGCCAGTAGAAGGTCATGGGATCCTCTTCCTCCACGATCCGGGGGATGATGTACTCGTACAGCCTGATATAGTCGTAATACTGCTTTTTGGACTGCGGCCAGGCGTTAGACTCGTACTGGGTCTCCATCTCGTTGTTGCCGCACCATAGGCCGATACAGGGATGGGAGCGGAGTCTGCGGATGTTCTGACGGATCTCCGCGGATACATTCTCTTCGAAGGCGTGATCCAGCTCATAGGAAGCGCAGGCGAACATGAGATCATGCCAGACGAGAAGCCCCTGCTCGTCACACACGTCGTAGAAGAAGTCGTCCATAAAGTACCCGCCGCCCCAGATGCGGATGCAGTTGAAATGGGATTCCCGGGCGGTGGCCATCAACAGGCCGGTGCGTTCTCTCGTCTGTCTGGTGAGGATGTTATCTTCCGGAATATAATCCGCGCCCATGGCGAAGATCTGCAGGCCGTTGACTTCGAAGGCGAAATTGCGGCCGGGCAGTTTGTCTGCTTTCCGATCGGTGACAAACACGCTCTTTTCCCCGTGGTGCATAAGGACGCTGATGCCGTCGTCTAAGTCTTCCTCCTGGTCTTTGAGATGGGGATCCCATACTTCGTCGGACATGGGGTCCGTGTTCACGGTCATGGTCCTCAGGCCGATCCGCTTATGCCACACATCCAGAGGGGCGGTAAAACCTTCGGCGGCCGGGCTTTCCCTGAACGGGGATTTTGCCGGTGATCCCGTATTTTCCTCTGCTGGCAGCAGCAGCGCCTTTACTTCATAGAGCGGCTGTGCGCCGTAGCCGTTGGGCCACCAGAGCTGCGGATCGGTCACGGTCAGCTCCACGCGGACGTGATTGCTGCGCAGATTGCTCTGCAATCCGCTCAGGGACAGAGAAGGGGCGGAGTCCGTAAGGGCATCGACCGGCGCGCTCTCGGCGGACAGGGTCGCTGTGCCGTCTGGCGTGGTCACAAGAAGGAGCAGCTTTGCTTTATCTTCCCCGGCTTCCGGCATCCATTCGATCTCGGCATCCGCGGTCAGCCGTACACGGGAGACGGTATTGCCATGGACGGTCTTTCCCGTCACCTGATGCTGCTGGGTGAGACAGACCTGGGCGATACGGGCGGTCTTCACGGCCTGTATGGACACGGGACGGAAGAGTCCCGCGTCGGGGAGTCTGGGGCCCCAGTCCCAGCCGAACATGCAGGCTGCCTTGCGGATATGGGGAAAACCGGGCATGGCATCGGAAGAGCCGCCTACGGGGCATTTATCGTTTGCTTCGCGGATAAAGCGGGTGGGTGAGTGCAGCACTACCTTCAGATGATAAACGGTATCCGCCGCATCGTCCCCGGCTTCGGCGGTGATATCGTATTCCCAGACGCGGTTCATGTTATTGGCGTATCCCAGCCGTTTATCGTTCAGATAGACGTCCGCCAGCGTATCGATTCCCTCGAAGCGCAGGAAAAGGCGGTCCACTTCCCGGGCTTCATCACACAGGGTAAAATCCGTCTCGTAGACGAAGTCATTTTCCATCAGTTTGAGCGCCGTCAGTTCGTTGTCCCGGTAAAAAGGATCCGGGATCATATTCTTTTCCAGCAGGGTGCCGTATACGGTGGAGGGCACTTTGGTCTCGATGGGCGTCCCGGGAATGTGGTATACATTTTCTCCGAGCACGGTCAGGGTCCATTTGTCGTTTAAGTTGATCGTTTTCATGGTATTTCCTCCTGATGATCTTTGCCGGCGCTGCCTTTCTCATTCCCGCAGGCATGTAGAAGGGTATCGTGTAAAAGGATGCGGCGCGCCGGTATGCAGTATGTCTGATATTTATTGTAGTATTGTTTGCAGGAATGTGGTAAGAAAAATCTCCGACAAAATAGGAAAAAACTCTGAATCCGGCTGCGCCTTGCCAGGGATATGATATTTTGGAAGAGAGTGATTGAAGTATGGGGCGGGAGGATGCTATAATGGTGCAAAGGAGACGGTCTGTCTATGCAATGGAATGATCTGAGTAACAGTCCCTGCAATCTGTGTCCGCGGGAGTGCAGGGCGGACAGGAAGGCGGGGCAGATGGGACTTTGCCGTGCGGACGATGTGATCCGGGTGGCCAGGGCGGCGCTGCACAGGTGGGAGGAGCCCTGCATCTGCGGAGAGAGCGGGTCCGGGACGGTGTTCTTTGCGGGCTGTAATCTGGGCTGCGTCTACTGTCAGAACCACGAGATCACGGCGGGAGGAAAAGGTCGGCCGGTGTCGGTCGCAAGACTGGCGGAGATCTTCCTGGAGCTGCAGGAGAAGGGAGCGGCCAATATCAATCTGGTGACGCCGGATCCTTATGTGACGGATGTGGCAGAGGCCGTCCTTCTGGCCAGACAGAGGGGGCTTGTGCTGCCGGTGGTATACAATGGCAGCGGTTATGAAAAGCCGGAAGTGATCCGGAATCTGGCTGGGATCGTGGATATCTATCTGACGGATTTCAAGTATATGGATCCTGTGCCTGCGGCCCGCTATTCGGCGGCGCCGGATTACCCGGAGGTGGCAAAGGCAGCGCTTGCTGAGATGGTGAGAACGACAGGCAGGCCGGCCTTTGATGAGAGCGGCATGATGCAGAAGGGTGTGATCGTCAGACATCTGCTCCTGCCCGGACATAAGAGGAACGCCAGGGCCGTGATCCGGTATGTGTATGAGACTTACGGCGGCGACGTGTACTTAAGCCTGCTGAATCAGTATACGCCGTTTGACAGGCTGCGGGAGGGGTATCCGGAGCTTGGAAGGAAGGTGACCAGGCGGGAATACGAAGCCGTGGTGGATTACGCGGTCGATCTGGGTGTCTGCAATGCCTTTGTGCAGGAGGGGGATACGGCCAAGGAGAGCTTTATCCCGGCTTTTGACGGGGAAGGCGTTTGAATAAAAAGTTAGGAGAGTTATTATGGGAATACTAAAGAAATTTATCGAGCCGGTGGACATGACGGAAGGGTCGCCCTGGCAGAAGATCGTATTGTTTGCGGTGCCGATGCTGGTGGGTAATATCGCCCAGCAGCTCTATAACACGGTGGACAGCGTGGTGGTAGGGAATTATGTGGGGGATAACGCCTTAGCGGCAGTGGGAAGCGCAGGCCCGATCTTAAACCTGCTGATCGTGCTGTTCGTGGGGATCAGCGTGGGGGCAGGCATTATGGTGTCGCAGTATTTCGGCGCCAGGGAGCGGGAGAAACTGTCGACCACCATCGGCAACTGTATCACGCTGACGGGCATTGCCACCTTATTTGTGATGATTGTGGCGTCTCTGGTGGCGAGACCGCTGCTGGAGCTTCTGGATACGCCAGAGTCGATCATCGGGTGGTGTCAGTCTTATCTGCTGATCCTGTTTATCGGTTCCGGCGGGCTTGCTTTTTACAATATATTAAGCGGTGTGCTGCGGGGACTGGGAGATTCCATGTCCGCCCTGATCTACCTGTTGGTCTCCACGATGGTCAATATCGCGCTGGATCTGCTGTTTGTGGCGAAGCTGGGGATGGGGGTCAACGGCGTAGCGCTGGCGACGGTGATCGCCCAGGTGATCTCGGCGTTTCTGTGCCTGCTGCGGCTGATGCGGATGCAGGAACTGTTCGAGTTGAAGCCCTGTTATCTGAAGCTGCAGCGGAAGTATACGAAGAAAATCATCAAGCTGGGGCTTCCTTCCGGCATCACACAGGCCATCTTTTCCATGGCAATGATCGTGGTGCAGTCTCTGACCAACAGCTTCGGGGAGATGTTTATTGCCGCCAACGTGATTGTGATGCGTGTGGACGGCTTTGCCATGATGCCCAATTTCTCCTTCGGAACGGCGATGACGACGTATGCCGGGCAGAACGTCGGTGCAAGACGGGAGGACCGGGTGGATACGGGAGCCAGACAGGGAACGCTGATCGCGGTGGTGACATCGGCCGTCATCACGTCTCTGATCCTGCTCTTTGGCAAGGCGCTGATGGGAATCTTTACCAGGACGCCGGAACTGGTGGACCTGAGCCGGAATATGATGGGTATTCTCGCGGTGGGGTATGTGGCCATGGCAGTGACCCAGTGCCTTTCCGGCGTGATGAGGGGTGCGGGTGATACGATGACACCCATGTGGATCTCCATCGCCACAACGATCCTGATCCGTGTACCCATCGCCTATGGCATCTCCTTCCTGACCAGGACGGCCGAGCTTCCCAACGGGCGGCAGGAGTGTATCTTTATCTCCCTGCTGGCTTCCTGGCTGATCGGCGCGCTGATCACGTATATCTTCTATCGGAGAGGGAAGTGGAAGGAGAAGGCGGTCTAGGGACAGCCGGCAATACCGGGCTCTGAAGCTGTTTTTGCTGGTGTTTACTTTTGGTATCACGATGTACCTTACTTATCTTATTTTCAGGGAGTGCATTACGGAAGCTACATTGTCGAATTGCATTCCGCTTGGATCGATCTTTGCCACCTTCGGTTCGGCGGTGATCTCCCGATTGTGATCAATTTCCTGAAAATGCTGTGTTTCCATCAGTCTTTTATGAAGTCGGTGGTGAAGAAGCGTGGGATGCAGGGACAGGAACAGAAGGACATCTCCACTTTTTACTGTACCCTGATCATCTACCGGAACATCATCCGTTACAAGGCAGGCATGTGTTTGATGCTGATCGGGTCCGAATTCGTGTTGGCCAGTATTGTTTTTTCTTTTTTCTATAGAAATATCAGTGAGTTGTTTTTGATGTTTGTCCGGCTTTGATTTTTACGTAAGAAGAGGAGGTATCAGATGATCACGATCGAGACAATATTGAGAGAGACTGTTCTCTATGACAGCCCGGATGTGAGCCGGATCGGCCATTTTCTGAAGGTGTATGCCTTCGCCAAGATGATCGGCGAGGGAGAGAGACTTTCGGATAGAGAACAGTATATTCTGGAAGCCGCGGCCGTCCTGCATGATATCGGGATCCGGGAGAGCGAGAAGAAATATGGCAGTTGTGCCGGAAAGTATCAGGAAATAGAAGGCCCTTTGATCGCGCGGAAGATGTTGGATGAACTGGGAATGGAAAAGGATCTCGTGGAGAGGATCTGTTATTTGATCGGTCATCACCATACTTATGACCAGGTGGACGGAATGGACTATCAGATCCTGTTGGAGGCGGATTTCTTCGTCAATGCGCAGGAGAGTGAGATGGAGCCCGGAACGGTGCGGGAAGTTTATGAGCGCGTGTTTCGGACGGAGACGGGGAAGAGATTATTTGAGAAGATGTACTTTCAGTGAACAGAGGGCATATTATGACGGTGATTATACAGGATAAACCATTGGATTTATCGGTATTTCATATGAATTTTATGCTTTTATTCAACACACTAGAAGTTATTTTTGGCAGTATGAACGCATCCATTTACAAATACGATAGTTAATTTCGCCCAAAAACAGACAGATTATTATGAAAACAGGCCATCTTAACAGCCCAAAAACAGACGAAATTATATATCCCATCCACAAAAAAATATAGCAATAGAAAATAGCAAAAATGCACCGATATATTTCATATTCCGCACCTTCTCAAATACCGATTGTGCTTTGATGATTTTTAAGGGAAATATTAGCTGTTATATTTTATTATT
>CANOCU010000105.1 GCA_947564645.1 uncultured Lachnospiraceae bacterium | reverse complement strand
GCTGCATCTGCGCCACAAGATAGTCTGCCTTTTCTACTTTATTATATTCATGGTAACTGGTCATAGAAGTCCTGATCGCAAAATGATTGAGCAGCTTGATGCTGTTGCGCGTATCCTCCGCCGCGATCAGATCCACTTCCCGCAGCGTCTCTGCCACCCGCGGCGTCATATCCCCCAGATTCCCGATCGGCGTCGCACATAGATATAACATTCCCGCCATGCCTTAACCTCCAAACATTCTTAGGTTTTTCCTTGCTCCGACGGCTTCTGCTGCTCGGCCTCCTGCCGCTCCGTCTCCCACTGCTGCCGCTCTGCCAGAGCCTCTTCCTCCGTCAGAAGAGAATCCCGCTGATACTTCACTGCCGCATTCCACAGGATCCACTCGTCATATCCCGCATCGTATGCCCCTTTGATCTGTGCGCGGATCTGCCCCGGCCCATAACTGATATGTCCCGGCACCCAGCTGGCCGTAAAGCTCTGCAGCCAGGCTCTCACCTGCGCCCGATCCTCCTCCGGCAGCGCCCCCAGCTCCTGCACGGAAGCCAGACACGCCCCATTGATCGTCCTGTACGGATCCGCATCCGGCACCGGGATCCCGTAAGATCCGTTTCGATAATGGGAAGGGTAGATCATCGGACAGATATAGTCCAGATGCTCCGCCATCTTCACATAGTCCTGGCCCACGATCTGCTGATCCGTCTCATTCTCGATCACCGTGCCGAACACGTCCGCCGCCACATAGACCCCTAGCGGCCGTAACTTCTCATACACATATTCCGTAAATTCCGTAATGATCCCGATCTTACCGATGCTCGCATCCTCCGGCCCGTAATCCACCTCCTCCGTCTTCACATCCGTAGAGAACCGGATATAGTCAAATTGTATTTCATCGAATCCGGCTGCCGCCGCTTCCGAAGCGATCTCCACCAGATAGTCCCACACGCCCCTCTCATAGGGGTTCACCCAGGCCAGCCCGCTCTTATCGCGGAAGATTCCGCCATCCTTCGTATGTACGGCCCATTCCGGCCTCTTCTCCGCCAGAAGCGGATCCCGGAATGCCACGATGCGGGCGATCAGATAGATCTCCTTCTCCTTGCATTTCTTCACCAGTTCCTTAATATCCGGTATATATCCCACTCCGGCCTCAATCTCCAGTACCTGCTCCGACTGCATGTCGTAGGTCACCTTGCCCTCGTCATTCTTGATGTCTATGACCATGGCATTCAGTTCCGTCTCATCCACCAGTTCGATCAGCTCATCCATCCTGGCGATGCCCGCCACCGGACCGCTCACATAGATACCCTTGACCTTAACGGGTTCCCTGCGCGGACTTTCCGCTTCCGCAGGCTCTTCCTCTTCCGTCGCTTCCGCCGATGAATTTGTTTCCTCCCCGCCTGACGCCAACGCATTATCGCTGAGACTCTGCTCCCCTGCCGGCAAAGCGCTATCCTGCGTCTCATCCGTACCTTCATTTTTCTTTGCCGCTTTGCCCAAACCGTCGTCCGGCGCTGCTTCCTGGCCCGCATCCTCCGTTATTATGTCCTCTGCCCATACCGCCTGTCCGGCGCTTACATGATCCGCCATCGCATCTTCCCGCTCACTGCCGCATCCCCCGCACAGACAGGCCGCCAATATCACGAGCGCGAACCGCGTGACAGCCTCAATACCCATAGATCTCATATATTTCCTCCCTATAGACCCCCGGCTCCCGATACACGATCAAGGGCTTCTCCACCGTCATCCTCGGTTTTCCGCCCCGGTTCGCCTCGATCAGCACCATGTTCGGTTCCTTATCCACGAACGGATACACCAGCTGCATCCGCTTCGGCTCCAGTTTATAGGTCCGCAGAAGCACTATGATCTCTGCCAGCCGAAACGGTCTGTGCACCATGAAAAAATTCCCGCCGGGCTTCAACAGTCTTGCCGTCTGTGAGATCACATCCTCCAGCGTACACAGGATCTCATGTCTGGCTACCGCCTTCGCATCCTCCGAATTGATCAGCCCGTGCTGCGCCGTCATATACGGCGGATTACACGTGATAACGTCAAAAGAAGCAGCGTCAAACAGACTCCCTGCCTCTTTAATGTCTCCTGTCACGATAGCAATCTTTTCTTCCAGACCATTCAGACGCACACTGCGCCTGGCCATATCCGCGCTGTCCTCCTGGATCTCCAGCCCCGTCAGATGCACCGCCCCGGTCTTAGCCGAAAGCAGGATCGGAATGATCCCCGTTCCCGTCCCCAGATCCAGCACCCTGGCGCCATCCTTCACCCTGGCAAATCCGGACAGCAATACCGCATCCATGCCAAAGCAGAAACGACGGGTATCCTGAATGATATGATACCCGTTGCGTTCCAGATCGTCTATTCTTTCATTTGCTTTCAACAGAACCTTGTTTTCCGACTCCATGGCCCTTCCTTGCTGCACAGCTGTTCCGCCTCATCCCTGCGGGCTAATTGCTCCCCGATTCTTAATGTGGATACTGCGTACCGATCCTCATGAGTTATACCAGCTTCGACTTCGAAGAATCCTGCTTCTCCAACTTCTCCAGCTCTTTCAACTCCGCCTCATTGACGTCCACCTTACGGTTCTTGCCATGCCGTCTCTTGAAACGAAGCTGATCCACCCGGTATTCCTGGATCTCCTTCTCGTCGTCCACATTCACGATCACCTTCACCAGCTGGCGCAGCACGTTGACGCTGTGTACCTCGCCCTTATGCCCGTCGTCTGTGGTCACGAAGTCCCCCACATTCGGCAGCCGCCGGTTCAACTCCTCGTAAGTCTCTTCCTCATTCTTCAGACAGCACATCAGCCTGCCGCAGACACCCGATATCTTCGTCGGATTCAGGGAAAGATTCTGCTCCTTCGCCATCTTGATGGACACCGGCGCAAACTCCGACAAATGCGTATGGCAGCACAACGGCCTGCCGCAGATACCGATACCGCCCAGGATCTTCGTCTCGTCCCTGACCCCGATCTGCCGCAGCTCGATCCTCGTCTTGAACACGGACGCCAGATCCTTCACCAGTTCCCGGAAATCAATCCTCCCGTCCGCCGTAAAATAGAACAACACCTTATTATTGTCAAACGTATACTCCGCATCGATCAGCTTCATCTGCAGATTGTGCTTCCTGATCTTCTCCAAACAGATCTTAAAGGCTTCCTTCTCTTTCAGCTTATTCGCCGCTTCCTGCTCATCATCCTTCGGCGTCGCGATACGCAGTACCGATTTCAGCGGCTGTATCACCTTATCGTCCTGTTCCTCCTTCGGATCGCCCACGACAGTGCCGTACTCAATCCCCCGCGCGGTCTCCACGATCACGTGATCGTTCCTCTTGATATTTAATTTACCCGGGTTAAAATAATATATCTTGCCCGCGGTGCGGAACCGCACCCCTATCACTCGTATCATAATCTATCAACCTCCAAATCTGTCTTCCTTATCATAGCTGCCCGGAAAAAGCCTGCCGCCAACTTAAGCGCTATCCACTAATGACTTTTACCGCCCTTTCACCTCCGCAGCCTTCATTAAGCTAATTCTCCTGGATCGCCAGAAGCAGCAGTTCCATCGTCAGATCAAAGTTCACATTGGCTTCCAAACGCTTCTTCGCGCTCTGCAGCGCGTTTACGATCGTCTCTATCCCCTCATAAGTGCTTCTGTCCGATACCCGCATGATCTGCTGGATCTCCTCCTTGAAGACCAGGCTGTTCACATCTTTGGTCGCCTTGAAGAAAAGCACGTCCCGATACCAGGCCATCAGGATATCCAGATAATCATTGACATCAAATTTATACTCGGAAATCTTCTTGATCGCCTTGACGATCTCATGAATCTCCATGTCGTTGATATTCTTGACAAGGGAGATCGCCTCGTCCTTGACCTTCTCAAATTCCTCACTGCTGGCCAAAAGCTTCGCCTTGCCGATATTGCCCCTGGCAAAAGCCACACAGATGTTGGCTTTATAATCCGGTATCGCCAGCTGCTCCATCAGATATTTCTTCACCAGCGCATCCGGCACCGGCTTCATATACAGCGCCACACAGCGGCTTAACACCGTCGGAAGCAGCGCCTCCACATTCGTGGTCAGGATCAGGATCACCGCGTATTCCGGAGGCTCCTCCAATGTTTTCAGAAGCGCATTCTGCGCCTGCGGCGTCATCTTCTCCCCTTCATTGATAATGTAGATCTTGCGCGGACTGCTGTACGGCTTGATCCCGATATCATTGTTGATCTGCGACCGGATGTCCTCCACCCCTATCGTATTAGGCTTCTCATGGCTGATATATATGATATCCGGCTGGTTATTGCCAAGCGCCTGCTTGCAGGAATGGCACTCGCCGCAGGGCTCCGTCTCCCCCTTCTCGCACTGCAGTGTCATCGCAAAAACTTTGGCGATAAACTCCTTGCCCGCATTCCTCTCCCCGTTGATGATATACGCATGCGAAACCTTATTCATGGCGATCGCATTCTGTAAATGTTCCTTCAGCTGTTCCTGTCCTACTATGTCCGTAAATTTAGCCATCTATAACCCCACCCGCTTTTGTCTTCTCTACTGTATCAGCCTGCTTGTTCCCCATTTCTTTGTTTCCCTGATCAAATTGTCTGCCCTTCATACCCACGGGCAATGAGTCAAGTACCGGCACTATTCCTCTTTATGTGAAGATGTCTAGCAGCAATCCCCGTATTTCGCCTATCTTATTAAGAATAGCCAGATTGTCCTGCTCGTCCTTCACCAGCTCCTGCGCCAACTGATCCAGGTTCTCATCGATCAGCCGGATAATACCGTACACTCTGTGCCGCCCCTTTCTGTCCAGAAAGTTCTCTCTGGAAAAAGCATGGGAACGGTTGACTACTTCATTCAGGAAGTCCTTGATCAACGCCCGATACCGTTTCATATCCTTAATGTCCCGGTGTTTGGAAAGCTTTTCGCCCTGTCTGGTGATCTCTTCCATCATGTTCGCAAGAGCATTCTGCAGCTCCTGTTCCTCGATCCTGCTGACAAGCGTGAACTTGAAAGTACCGTCCGTCTCCTGTGGCTGCGTTGTCTGCTCTACCTGCATCGCCTGCTGCACGCTGTTGACCTTAATATCCATGCCGGTCGTCTCCCCTTTCAGTCATGTTATCCCTCAGATAAACCAAGATCTCTTCCAGGCACTCTTCCAGATCATTGTTATAGAACCTTTTTACAATGCCTGCCTTCCGGATATTCTCCTCGGAGAAATCCTCTGCATCTGCCAGAAATCTCCTGCACATTTCCTCATACCTGGGCTGATCCTGTGCCTTCTCCCGGTCCAGCGCCCGCTGAAGTCTTATGCCGTCATCCAACTCGATCAGAACCGGCAGCACCTTGTCGGCTCCATAATATTTCTGTATCTGTCCATACGCTTCCAACGTAGCAATCAGCACGTAAGAATGATCCTCCAGCACGATCCGCTCATCCGCAACCGTAAAATAACGCCAAAGTCCCAGGCACGTATGATACGCCCTGGCCTCGATCACAGCCCCCTCCTCGAGGAGCTTCTGATAGCCCTTTTCATCCGTAAAATGATATTCCACTCCTTCCCTTTCCTGCGCCCGGATCGGCCTGGTCGTATAAGGAACGATGTTTGATAATTTTACTTTATCCTGAGAGAGCAGCCTTTTATAAATTGTATCCTTTCCCGATGAGCTTCTGCCCATCAGACACACGATTTTTCCCATAGTGCCAAATACCTTTTATCGATAATTATCTCTTCTTTAATAATGCCATACTTTGGTCGGAATTTCAAATGATTCTCATAGGATTTACACAAATCTTCCCCTCAGTCGTCACACCCTGCACCTGCAGTCCCATACTCCTGTATCTTTGAATCCGCCAGATCAGCTCTGCACTCACCACTTCGCCAGGCACGACTAACGGTATACCCGGCGGGTACAGATTCACAAAGTCAGCCGCCACTCTCCCTGCGGCTTCGTCAAGTGGCACTTCTTTCCGCTCTCCCAGGTATGCCTGCGCGGCACTCATGCCACAACCCATAGCTGTCCCTGCCACTTTCGCCGTCTGCCTGTCTTCGATCACCGTCTGCCTGTCTTCGATCGTTCCTCTTTCTATCCTATCATCAATCTTTGACAACGCATCAGCCAATCTCTGCCAGCCTTCCTGACTGTCCATGACCGTCATGATCGCCAGCACATAATTTTCCGCCGCCATCTCCATCTGCAGATGATACTCGTTTCGCAACAGATCATACAAGCATTGACCGCTCAGCTTACGATCCTTTACACTGATCACAAGCTTACCGATATCCCAACCCGCTATACAACTTCCTTGTTTCGCTCCGGATTTCCCCGCAAGATTGCCGATCACAATATAACGACATTTTTCCATTCTTTTACAAAAAAGCTCGTACTGCCGCTGCATAAACAGATATCGCTCCGCCCCATGTCTTTCCAGATAACGGATGCAGGAATCCATACTGGCCATCAGCACATAAGATGGGCTGCTGGATTGCAGCATGATCAAATATCTGCGCAGTCTGCCGCGGTCGATCCGTTCCCCTTGTACATGCAGAAGCGCTGTCTGGGTCATGGCCGGCAGGGTCTTGTGAAGACTGTGGATCACCAGGTCTGCTCCCTGCGCCAGCGCACTGGCCGGCACAGACTCATGCAGTCCCAGATGAGCGCCGTGAGCCTCATCCACGATCAAGATCTTATCCCGTCCATGCACCACGTCCGCAACGGCCTTCACATCAGACAAGATTCCTTCATAAGTAGGCGACGTGATGACTACTGCCGTACAATTCGGATACTGCTGTAACAGCCGGTCGATTTCTCCCGCGTCAACGCCGCCGCAGATTCCGTATTCCTCCAATATTGGCGGCTCATAATAATGAAGATTCAGTTCCTGCAGGATCGCGGCATGATAAACCGATTTGTGACAGTTACGGGCGATCAGAATCTCCACTCCCCGTCCTGCCACTGCCATCACAGACGCAAGCACACCACAGGTACTCCCGTTGACCAGGTAAAAAGTCTCTGTTTCCGCACTGCCGTACAACCTGTTCGCCCGCTGCTGCGCCGCCTGCAGAATCCCCTCCGCATGAAGGAGGTTGTCAAAACCGTCTATCTCCGTAATATCAATCCCATAATACTGCGCCATGGGCCCTGCATCCGGTCTGCGCTTATGACCCGGCATATGATACGGATAATGATCAGCCGCACAGTACCGGACCAGCTCCTCATACAGACCCCTGTCTGTCGCCGCATTGGCCGTATTTCTATTCTCATCCATCATTTTATTCTGCTCTTCC
The DNA here is from genome assembly GCA_947564645.1 of uncultured Lachnospiraceae bacterium. GTDB lineage: Bacteria > Bacillota > Clostridia > Lachnospirales > Lachnospiraceae > UBA3282. Next base: position 3,321 of record CANOCU010000105.1, on the reverse strand, counting down.
TCACCGTTCCCGCCCAGACCGCCGGAACACGGCAGTCTCCGGTCAATCGGTCTGCCGTCTTCGTTTACTATAAATTCACGACGCCATCGCGCCATGTCCTTTATGCAGTCCAATCGTCTCCATCAGGGAGCAGTATTTATCCGCCGTAGTGACCACCCATGCCTCCCTGCATGTGGGCGGCACGACCGACAACGGCCACATATGCTTGCGGATGATCTCCCGCTGCCTGTCCGTCAGCTTATATTCCCTTTCCGCGTTGCGCAGCGCAATTCCCGGATGCCAGAATCCATGCAGCCGCTTCCGCTGCGGAATCTGCGTCTTGTCATGCCAGTCATAGAGAAAATAATCATGCAGAAGCGCGCCTCTGATCAGATCATGCTTGTCACATCCAAGCCCCAGCTTCTTATTTAGCAGTAGGCTATAACGTGCCACGTTCATGACATGACTGTACACCGTCATATTCCCATGCTGGATATGCCGCCTCGTCCCTCTGAAATTTTCCGAATTCAAAATATCGGAGCCATGCTCCCGCAGCAGCGCATGAATCCGCTTCTGCCGTTCGTATAGTCTTCTGATGCGCTCTCTTCTCTTCTGTCTGAGTCTGTCAATAAGATTCATATCAAAATGCCTCCTGCCTGTGACTGTCCGCCTGTCCGAATTGCCCGCGGTCGCTCTCAGCCGCCTTCTCCCGCATATCCTCCCCGTCAGGATCATATTCGAATTGCCCTACAGTCGTTCTCAGTCCTGTCTGCCCTCTATCAAAGTATGCAGCTGCTCAGCTCTGTGTGCCCAGGTATGTCCCGCCTTGGCCAGACGATACCCGGAATCCGCGATCTGCTGCATCCGTTCCGGATCCGCCAGCAGCTTTTCTGCAATTTCCGGCAGGCGGTCTATCTGCCTTAACGAATAGATGCTGCTGTCCACCCCGTCATGCAGAATACCGTCCAGATATACGCTGCTGTCCGTCAGACATACGGCACCGTTCAACATGGAATTGAAGATCCGGTCATGAGCGCCGTCCTTAAACCACGGCATCACATTCAACGAAATCCTGGCCTGACACAGCTTTTTCAGACAGCTCACCGAATCCAGGTTGTTCATCAGGATCAGGTTCTCCTCATGCCGACAGGGCAACAGATCCCACCCGTCACCGAATACATGCACCTTGATTCCCGCATCCACTAACTCCTGCACGATCCTGCCGCGCAGCGTATAGCGCACATACAGGTCAATGAAGGTAAGCGCCGCCATGGTCTTTTTCAATTCCTCCTCGGGCACCTCACCCAGCTCCTCTGTCAAATGGGCTTCGGCCACCTCCTCCACCGTCCGGTGCGGATTCGCCATCAGATCGTGGATCATTCCATAATAGAAAGCCGTGTACTCATCGTCAATCCGCGTAATGAACCGCTCAAACGTCTTCGGAGCACAATAATTACCTACCATCATCACATCATACCGCCGATACGCTATCGGAGTATTGGATCGATTCGGATACAGCTCCGTTCCCGCCAGCGGCAGAAAAGGCCCTCTGGCAATTTCCGGGAAAAACCGCTCCATATATTTCTCATGATTCCTGTCTATACTGATATGATGGTAGTTCGCCGGCACTTTCTCCAGAAAATGATGATAATACATCGGATGGTCCACAACTATATTGTAACTCGGTATGTCAAGTGCATCCCACATCATCCTGTCATTTTCGTCCAAAAAGAACTCTTCTCCGCTCATCCCATGAAAATTGAAGTTGATCAGCACCGTATTTCCTTTTTCAAAAAAGCGAAAAAACTTCTCCGTACTGCTCCACGGACTGCTCAGGTCATACAGAAAAACATCATGTCCGATCGCCTGCATTGCCTCGGCGATCTGCCTCGAAAAATAACCCTGTGTCTCGATATCCCCCTCAAAAAACAAAATTTTCTTCATCCAAATTACCCCGCCACAGACATTGATCCGCTTACAGTTTTGTTTTCTGTCTGCCCTCTGCATTCCTGCACTGTTCTCAATTTTGCTTGCACACCATATCTCTACATTCTATATCGGTATTTCTTCCCTGTCTCGATATACGAAAACAGTGACCAAAAAGCTTGCAACGAAAGCAACAATACCTACGATGACTGCCTTTGCCAGATTTCCCGGCTCATCCGCACTATAGAACATCAGTATAGACGGAATGCTTGGAAATGTAAAAATATAGCAGTGTACGGTCAGTATTCCCTGCACAATGCCGGCCGCCATACAACCAAGAATATTTCCGATCATCGGTGTTTTTTCCTTAAAACATACCCCAAAAATAGACGGCTCGGTAATACCCGGAATCAATGCCGTCACCATGGCACTGATCGCCAAAGTCTTCTTTTCCTTCTGTTTTGTTCTGAGAAACACACCCAGATCACATCCTCCAAATGACATATTAGATATAAACATAGCTACCATAATCCCGTAGTCTACGCCTGTCAGGCCAATCTGCGTGATCGCCAGAGTCATAAAGATCCAATGCATCCCTGTAGAGACCAAAAGAAATGTCAACGCCGCAAAGATCCCCCACGCCAGTACCGGTACCTTCATCTGCATACTGTTAAGCGCCTCTGCCAGAGCACTGCTGATCAGGCTGACCGCCGGCTCGATCACCAGAATGCCTAACAGTGAAGTGATCAGGATTGAACAGGCTGCAAGAAGATACGGCTGCAGACTTTCCCTGATCAGTCTCTTTAACCACCTCACTATATGAGACATGCAATAGATCAGCAAAATAATAGGAATCACACTGTAAGCATAAGTTGCCGGCACTACCGGAATCCCTACAAAGGTAACTTTCTCGCCGCTCTCCATTAATGACGTAAAATCCGGAAGTAACATCACACACACGCTGATCATGGCAGTCAGCGGATCTGTCTCAAAGTGTCTTGCGGACGAACAGGCAACAAGCACCGGGATAAAATAAAACGGCGCTGTAGCAATAGCAGACAGAATAGTCTCCGTCGTAGCAGACAAAACAGAAATTGCCGTGAGAAGCAGTACCAGCATTGTAAAAATGCCGCCTGCCAATACAATCGGAATGACCGGTGCCATACACTCACTGACATGGTCAAATAATAATAAGCACTGTCTCTTTATTCTGCTCATCCTCACATTCCTCTACAATATCTCACTTTTATTTTATGCATACATAACGTGCACACATAATATACCACACTCTCTTACAAATTCCCACAAAAAAACTCTGAAAAGTTATCATCAACAATACTTTTCAGAGATCTCATAAATACAGTGAACCACTGGGGATTCGAACCCCAGACAACTTGATTAAAAGTCAAGTGCTCT
>CANOCU010000104.1 GCA_947564645.1 uncultured Lachnospiraceae bacterium | reverse complement strand
ACCCAGATCCAATTTGTCCAGAATATGTTCCTGATGGCCATCACAGGCGCCGGCGCCATCCTGGGCGCACAGTACTGGGGCAAGGGCGACAAGCACACGCTGGAAGACGTCTTCAATATGATGCTCCGCTTCTGCGGCTTCACGTCCGTCCTGTTTTTCCTGGCCTGTGAGCTGATGCCGGAGATGCTGATGCACATCTTCACACACGATGCGCCGCTGATCGTACTTGGCAGCTCCTATCTGCGTATCGCAGGCTGGTCCTATCTGCTGACAGGCATCTCGCAGTGCTATCTGACGATCATGAAAGTATCGGATCATGTAAAGCCCGGGGCGCTCATCAGTTCCTGTGCCGTGATCCTCAATATATGCCTGAATGCCGTCTTTATCTTCGGACTGCTTGGCGCGCCCAGGATGCAGGCGAGAGGCGCCGCCCTTGCCACCACGCTTTCCCGTGTGATAGAGCTCGCATTATGCGTGGCCGTATCGTCACGGTCTTCCTATATCCGTCCGGCATTTGACCGGTTCCTCAAGCTGCCAAAGCAGCTGAAAGGCGATTTCATCAGACAATGCCTGCCCCTGATGGGCGGCTCCTTATGCTGGGGCGTCGGTTTCACCTCCTACACGGCGATCATGGGCCATATGGGCACCGATGCCGCAGCGGCAAACTCCGTATCGGCAGTCGCCCGTGACCTGATCTGCTGCATGTGTAACGGGATCGGCAACGCCGCCGGGATCATCGTCGGCAATGAACTGGGTGCAGGACGTCTGGAGCTGGGCAAAGCATATGGAACCAAACTGAAAAATATTTCCTATGTCATCGGCTTTCTCTCCACCGCCCTTGTGCTGGCCATAACGCCCTTCGTCGTGCGGATGGTCATTCTGACGGACCAGGCGCGGGGATATCTGACAGGAATGATGGTGATCATGTCTTTCTATATGATCGGCCGCTGTGTCAACACCGTCACGATCAACGGCGTCCTGGACGGCGGCGGCGATACCCTGTTCGACATGTACAGCCTGATCGTCTGCATGTGGTGTATCGCCATTCCGCTGGCGCTCATCGGCGCCTTCGTCCTGCACTGGTCGCCGCTGGCAGTCTATGCCTGCACCTGCCTGGACGAAGTGGGGAAGATTCCCTGGGTGATGGCGCGGTTCCGGAAGTATAAATGGGTACAGGATCTGACACGATAAGAAAAGGAAAACTCACTCCAGATCAGATATTCCATCCTTTGAAGTGAGTTTTCTTTTTATTCTTTTGATCCTTTTTCATGCACAGGTCCCGAAGAAACAGACTCTTCCAACCCCTGCAGCTGTTTCCTACTTATAGTTTACGATCTTACCGAAGTCAGCCTTCAAAGATGCGCCGCCTACCAGGCCGCCGTCGATGTCAGGCTGTGCGAACAGCTCTGCCGCATTGCCTGCGTTTACGGAACCGCCGTACTGAATGCGGACTGCCTCTGCGGTAGCTTCATCATAGATCTCAGCGATGCAGTCACGGATGCCCTTACAAACTTCCTCAGCCTGCTCAGTGGTAGCCGTCTTGCCGGTACCGATCGCCCAGATCGGCTCATAAGCGATGACCATGCCCTTAACCTGATCAGCGGTAACGCCTGTAAGATCGGATTTGATCTGCAGTCTGATCCAGTCCATGGTAACGCCCATCTCTCTCTGCTCTAATGTCTCGCCGCAGCAAAGGATCGGCACGAGTCCTGCCTCCAAAGCCTTCTTCACCTTCTTGTTCAGAAGCACGTCGTCCTCCTTGAAGTAATCACGTCTCTCGGAATGTCCGATAATCACATACTTCACGCCTGCATCTTTCAGCATGGAAGCGGAGATCTCGCCGGTGAACGCACCCTTCTCCTCGAAATACATATTCTCGGCGCCGACTTCCACGTTAGTGCCTTTCACTGCTTCTACAACGGGTACGATGTCGATTGCCGGTACGCAGTATACTACGTCCACGTCATCGGATTTTACCAGATCCTTTAAATCACCACATAATTTTACTGCCTCACTGGGAGTCATGTTCATCTTCCAGTTACCGGCTACGATCTTTCTTCTTGCCATTTTTATCTTCTCCTTTTATTGTCTACTCTGTTTCTGCACAGCATACTACGAAGTCATTGCACAGAGGCGCTCTTCTTACCTGCGCCCCCTGTCGGCCGTAACCTGACTCTATTTGTCGTCAGCCGCCACTACGCCGGGAAGTTCTTTGCCTTCCAGGAACTCCAGGGAAGCGCCGCCGCCTGTGGAGATGTGGGACATCTTATCCGCAAAGCCTAACTGGTTAACTGCCGCCGCGCTGTCGCCGCCGCCGATGATCGTCGTCGCGGATGTCTCAGCCAGGGACTTCGCTACTGCGATCGTACCTTTTGCCAGAATCGGGTTCTCGAATACGCCCATCGGTCCGTTCCAGACAACTGTCTTGGCAGACTTCACTGCATCTGCATACAGCTCAGCCGTCTTCGTACCGATATCCAGGCCTTCCTTGTCAGCCGGAATCTTGTCAGCGTCAACTACTTCTACTTCAATCTCGGCATCGATCGGATTCGGGAAACCGGAAGCAACGGTCGTATCAACCGGAAGCAGCAGCTTCTTACCCAGCTTCTCGGCCTTATCCATCATCTCTTTACAGTAATCAAGCTTCTCATCGTCTACCAGGGAGTTACCGATCTCCATGCCCTGTGCCTTTAAGAAGGTGAATGCCATACCGCCGCCGATGATCAGGGTATCGCACTTCTCCAACAGGTTGTTGATAACGTTCAGCTTATCGGCTACCTTAGCGCCGCCGAGAATCGCTACGAAAGGTCTTACCGGATTCTCCACTGCATTGCCCAGGAAGTCGATCTCCTTCTGCATTAAATAACCAACTGCGTTCTCGCCGCCTTTTTCGGAGATGTACTTCGTAACAACAGCTACGGATGCATGTGCTCTGTGTGCAGAACCGAATGCGTCACATACATATACATCAGCCAGATCCGCCAGCTCTTTCGCAAAAGCCTCGCCCGCATCGGTAGGCTTGGTCTCTTCCTTGCCGCGGAACCGGGTATTCTGCAGAAGCACCACATCACCCTCGTTCATAGCTGCGACAGCCGCCGTAGCAGCCTCGCCGGTTACGTTGTAATCCGCTACGAAGTTAACAGGCTTGCACAGCTTCTCGGACAGTCTCTCCGCTACCGGTGCAAGAGATTCCCCCTCGTTGGGGCCGTTCTTAACCTTACCCAGGTGGGAGCAGAGAATCACCTTGCCGCCGTCAGCGATCAGCTTCTTGATCGTAGGAAGCGCCGCCACGATACGGGTCTCGTCTGTGATCCTGCCTTCCTTCAAAGGCACGTTAAAGTCACATCTCACCAGAACGCGTTTGCCTTTTACATTAATGTCATCTACGGATTTCTTGTTCAAAGCCATTTCTAAAGTTCCTCCTGATTTATTTGATTCAATTATTTGTATCCGTTATCATGATAAAATGATTTCTTTACGAAAACGAGGCCCGGCCCAACGGCCGAGCCTCTTAAAAATACATTTAAATCTCGCAAAGTTAATTCCAAAGGAATTTACTTTTATGCTAACTCAGAGAAGTATTTGATCGTACGAACCATCTGAGATGTGTAGCTGTTCTCATTGTCATACCAGGAAACAACCTGAACCAGATTGTCTTCGCCAACCATGGTCTGTGTTGCATCGAAGATAGAACCATAGGTGCTGCCTACGATATCGGAAGATACGATCTCATCCTCGTTGTAGCCGAAGGACTCTGTAGCTGCTGCCTTCATTGCTGCATTGATCTCTTCCTTGGTCACGGACTTCTCAACAGTTGCTACCAGGATCGTGGTAGAGCCTGTCGGAGTAGGAACACGCTGAGCGGAACCGATCAGCTTGCCGTTCAACTCAGGAATAACAAGGCCGATAGCCTTAGCTGCGCCTGTGCTGTTAGGAACGATGTTCACTGCGCCTGCGCGGGATCTTCTCAAGTCACCCTTTCTCTGAGGACCGTCAAGGATCATCTGATCGCCTGTGTAAGCGTGGATCGTGCTCATGATACCGGACTTGATGCCAGCCAGGTCGTTCAGAGCCTTAGCCATAGGAGCGAGGCAGTTTGTCGTACAGGAAGCTGCGGAAATGATGGTATCCTCAGCCTTCAGTGTCTCGTGGTTAACATTGTAAACGATTGTAGGAAGGTCGTTACCTGCAGGAGCGGAAATAACAACTTTTCTAGCGCCGGCATTGATGTGTGCCTGAGCTTTTGCCTTGCTTGTATAGAAGCCGGAGCACTCCAATACAACGTCAACCTTTAATTCGCCCCAAGGACAATTGTTTGCGTCGGGCTCTTTGTAGATCTTCAGTGTCTTGCCGTCAACTGTGATGGTGTCTTCGCCAGCGGATACGGTATCTGCCAGAGCGTACTTACCCTGAGAAGAATCATACTTCAGCAGGTGTGCCAGCATCTTCGGGCTTGTCAGATCGTTGATCGCCACTACTTCGTATCCTTCTGCACCGAACATCTGTCTGAATGCAAGACGGCCAATACGGCCAAAACCATTAATTGCTACTCTTACTGCCATTTTTTAGTCCCTCCTAAATAATCTTTTTATTATAATCTTACCAGTCTGTACATATTTATAATGTCTGTCACTGGTAAAATTTAGTCGGCAGATATATTTTACCTAATTTGTCCAAATAATTCAAGATGTAATTCAAAAATCTGTGAAATAAATCTAAAAGAGCCGGATTTTTCCATATATCCGCTTTTTCGCCTCCATGACACAGCAAATATTTGTAAATACGGTTAAATTCAGCTATACTAAACTTATCCTTCCTCTTCCTTTCACAGGCAGCCGCATGTCCGGTCCCGGCATTCCCGGCATTCCTGATCCTGCAAGTGACAGGGAGGCACAGGATCCGTACACAAACGATCACAGCAAAGGAGGCTACACCATGCCAATCACCGCAGACTATCACCTGCACTCCTCTTTCTCCGGCGACTCGGACACGCCCATGGAAGAGATGATCCGACAGGGCATCAGACTTGGTCTGACCAGAATGTGCTTCACGGAGCACCACGACCTCGATTATCCGGTAACGGAATCCACCCCGGCCGGCCTCTTCGAGCTGAATCCGGATTCCTATCTGTACGACTTCCTGCGCCTAAGTGAAAAGTATGCCGGCCGGATCACCCTCTGCTTCGGTGTGGAGCTGGGGATGCAGCCCCATCTGGTTCAGCCAAATACCGCTTTCGCCAGGGCGCATGATTACGATTTCATCATCGCCTCCTCCCACATCTGCCACGGGAAAGATCCCTACTACCCGGCTTTCTACGAGGGGCGCAGTCAGGACGAAGCCTATCTGGAGTACTTTACATCCATCCTGGAAAATCTGCAGGTTTTTGACAACTTTGATGTCTATGGTCATCTGGACTATGTGGTGCGCTATGGTCCGCAGAAGGACGAGGGTTATTCTTATGAGAAATACGCGGACATCTTCGAACAGATCCTGCGGCGTCTGATCGCCATGGAAAAGGGCATCGAGATCAACACCGCCGCCCTGGCTAAAGGAATGCGGGAGCCCAATCCCTGTATCGGCGCGTTAAGACGCTACCGCGAGTTAGGCGGTGAGATCATCACTGTCGGCTCTGACGCTCATGATCCGGGGCAGATCGCCTATGCCTTCGATCGGGCTGCCGGTCTGTTAAAAAACTGCGGTTTCCGGTACTATACGACCTTCGAAAAGCGCAGTCCCTCCTTCCACAAGTTATAAAAGCTGTCAGAAAAAGCCTTTTTTCTGTTACAAAAAGACAGCACAGCATATTCAGAAACCCGGCGCCGATGACGATATTTCTATAAAGTATCATACTATAAAAAGACAGAAAACGAAATTTCTAATGCTGTTAACGATAAGAAGGTGACAGCAGAAAGATCCGGAAATGAAGTTGACAGGAGGGTTCACGATGACGATCGAGACTTTAGACAGTATGGCGCAGGTATTAGATTCCATGGAGAACGCCGTGAGGCTCCGCAGCCAGGCAAGAGCCGAGAAACGGGCCGAAGAAGCGGAAGCAGCAAAGAGGGACTTTCAGGAAAAGCTGATGCTCGCAGCCACCACCAAAACAGAACTTGACAGCATGGCATCCAAAGCCAAAGGCGCCCATGATGCCGTCGTCAGAGACCAGCTGATGGGCATGATGATGGCCGGCTTTTGACATGCTGCCACCGGTGTTCCTTTAAATCAGAGGATCTTATTCAATCTGGGCGATCAGACTCCAAAAAGGGGAACGGCCGCCCTCCTTTTTTCCTGTGCCGTCATAGAAGTTCACCCGGTCATGATAGTCGGGCACGACTCTCATAATAGAATTTCTCGCCAGTGCCTCCTGGCTCTTATTGACACAGATAATGTAACGGCCCTCTTTGAGCTCCGTCGGATTCTCCTTTCTGTCCTCCGGATCCGCATCCGCCAGGTTTACCGTCGCGATACCCGTCATGGCAAACTTTTTCTTGAATTTGATATAGAAAGAGATGCCCTCTCTGAAAAACACCTTCTTGATGCGCTCTTTCGTGGCGCTGTCATAGACTTCACACAATTCGATCTCATTATTCACTTTCACTTTGGACAATTTCGATTCTACCATAATCATTCCTCATTTCTGCCGCCCTATAAGATCCACCGTTCCTGACAAAACCCTTACGCGGCTTTTCACGAACAGATAAGAGCGGCTCACAATCTTCTCTGGACTCTGCTCTTTAGCATATGCAGTCATTTCACTTACAAGTACCTATCCTATCACATTGCCTGTGAAAAAGTCGTGAAGGAAATTGGTAGAATTTCTTAATTTTTTCAAAAGAATCCTCTGCCAGTCACAGGATGCACCCTCCCCCCAGCACACAGCCGTCCTCATAGAAGACCACCGCCTGTCCCGGCGTGATGGCCCGCACCGGCTTAAGGAAGGAGCATTTGATCATATCCTCCGCCACCTGCTCGATCACGCACCGCTCGCCCCCATGAGCATAGCGGATCTTCGCCAGCACCTCTCTTGGACGGGGCAGATCCGCCATACCCATGAAATTGATGTGATCGCAGTACAGCGTATCTCCGAACACATCCTCTGCCTCGCCGATCACCACCTCATTCGTCTCCGGCCTGATCTTCGTGACAAAGACCGGATGGCCCATGGCCAGATTCAGCCCTTTGCGCTGCCCTACCGTATAATGGGTGATCCCCAGGTGCCGTCCGAGGATCTGTCCCTGCGCCGTCACGAAGTTCCCGCTCCCCGGCGTCCGTTCCCCGGCTTCTCTTTCTATAAAAGCCGCATGATCGTGATCCGGAATAAAGCAGATCTCCTGGCTGTCCGGCTTACTGGCCACGGCCAGTCCCTCCCGCGCCGCTATCCTGCGTATCTCCTCCTTGGTATACTCCCCCACCGGCATCAGCGTATGCGCCAGCTGCTCCTGCGTCAGACTGTACAGGGCGTAGGTCTGGTCCTTCTTCGCCGTCACACAGCTGCGTACCGCATACCGGCCCTCAGGCGTCACCATGATCCTGGCATAATGTCCGGTGGCAATATAGTCGGCGCCGATCTTTAGGCTGCGCTCTAACATCGACTCCCATTTCACATACCGGTTGCAGGCAATGCAGGGGTTCGGCGTCCTGCCGCGCAGATACTCGTCCACGAAATAGTCCATCACCCGGCACTTGAATTCTTCCCTGAAATTCATCACATAATGGGGAATGCCAAGCTGTGCGGCCACTCTCCTGGCGTCCTCCACCGCGCTTTGGCCGCAGCAGCCCCCGTTTTCCTCCCGCGCTTCCCTGACCTCCTCCTGCCAGATCTGCATGGTGACGCCGATCACCTCATAGCCCTGTTCTTTCAGAAGATATGCCGCCACGGAAGAATCCACTCCGCCGGACATCCCTACTACGACTTTCTTCTTTCCCATAAATGATCCCTTTCTCTGCTCCCGGACCGCCCTCTCCGGACTTCACGTTTTCTTCTACACATAACCTGTGCCGGATCGCCGGCTTTACGGAAATTCTTCCCTTACTGTTCTTCCCGCCCCGTCCCGCGCATAAACTAAAACCATATCTGATCATAAAGATGGTGTATTATGAAACGGAACTGGAAAAATCCTCTTATCACCGGAACTGTCATTCTGACGCTGACCGGACTGCTCAGCCGCTTTATCGGTTTCTTCTACCGTATTTTCCTGTCGAATGCCTTCGGCGCCGAAGGTATGGGCATTTACCAGCTGATCGCACCGGTGCTGGCGCTCTCTTTCGCCCTCACCGCATCCGGCATCCAGACCGCCATCTCCAAATACGTGGCCAGCGAAACAAGCACCCGCGACTATCATACTTCCTTCCGCACCCTTATCGCCGGCTTCCTGATGGCCATGGCGCTGTCCATAGCCTGCGCCCTCGGCATCTATCTGTACGCCGACTTTATCGCCGTGACCTTCCTTCTGGAGAGCAGAACCGCGCCGCTGCTTCGCATTATCGCCCTCTCCATTCCCATGGCCACCGTGCATTCCTGTATCAACGGTTATTTCTACGGCATCCGCAGAACCGCAATCCCGGCCATCTCCCAGCTGGCGGAGCAGATCTTCCGCGTTGGATCCGTCTATCTGATCTATTATCATTTCAGACAGCATAACATGCAGCCCACCATCAGCTTCGCGGTAGCCGGTCTGGTGATCGGCGAGAGCGCGTCCATGATCGTATCCGTAGTCGCGATCCTGGCCCGGGCACACCATGTCTTTCCGTCTGCGCCCCCTGCGTTTCGTATCACCTACCGGCGCATCTGCACACAGCTCCTGCGGCTGGCAGCGCCGTTGTCCGCCAATCGCCTGGTGCTGAACCTGCTCCAGAGTATCGAGGCCATCTACATACCCAATAAGCTGATGGCCTACGGCCTGAATAATGCCGATGCTCTGGGCGTATACGGCGTGCTGACCGGAATGAGCCTGCCGCTGATCCTGTTCCCCTCCGCCATCACCAACTCGATCTCCGTCCTGCTCCTTCCCATCGTCTCCGAAGCGGACGCGAGCGGCAACAAAGAGGCAGTCAGACGGGCCATCCTCACCTCCATCCGCTACTGTCTCCTGCTTGGTTTTGCCTGTACCGCCATGTTCCTTATCCTGGGGCGCCCTGCGGGACGGCTGTTGTTCCACTCCGAGCTGGCCGGCAGCTTTATTCTCACACTCAGCTTTATCTGTCCTTTCATGTACATTGCAAGCACCTTAGGCAGCATCTTAAACGGCCTTGGCAAGACCGCCCAGACCTTCCTCTACAGCGTACTCAGCCTTCTGCTGCGGCTGCTCTTCGTCTTCGCCGCAATACCGCTCTATGGCATCAAGGGCTACCTCTGGGGTATGCTTGCCAGCCAGATGCTGCAGACGCTGCTGTGCACGGTCTCGGCCCTGCAAATCTGCGAAAATAAAAACGGCTAAAAAGCCAGGTACAAGTATCAGATAAAGTCTTGCGATTCTCACCTTAATATACTATAATATACATGTTTTTGCCATAAAAATGTTTTCATAAAAATGTATTTTAAAATACGATCCGAGAGGAGTGTACCGATATGTCATTTCATTTTGTAACCAAGCTGCCGACGCCGGATGAGATCCGGGAACAGTTCCCGGTCCCGGAGCGTCTTACCGGGATCAAACGCCGCCGGGACGCAGAGATCCGTGATGTCATCACCGGAAAGAGCCATAAATTCCTGGTCATCATCGGTCCCTGTTCCGCCGACAACGAAGACGCCGTCTGCGATTACGTCAGCCGTCTTGCCCGCGTCAACGAGAAGGTGCAGGACAAGCTGATCCTGATCCCCAGAATCTATACGAACAAACCCCGTACCACCGGAGAAGGCTATAAGGGCATCGTCAGCCAGCCGGACCCGGAGAAGAAACCCGACTTTATGAGCGGCCTGATCGCCATGCGTAAGATGCACATCCATGCCATCGAGGAATCCGAGATGACCGCCGCCGACGAAATGCTCTACCCGGACAACTGGGGCTATGTGGAGGACATCCTCTCCTACGTGGCCATCGGCGCGCGTTCTGTGGAGGACCAGCAGCACCGCATGACCGTCAGCGGCTTCGACGTGCCCGCCGGCATGAAGAATCCCACCAGCGGCACGCTCTCCGTGATGCTCAACTCCATCTATGCGGCGCAGCATCCGCACTCCTTTATCTACAGAGGCTATGAAGTGGCCACCGGCGGCAATCCGCTGGCACACGCGGTACTGCGCGGCTCCATGAACAAACACGGGCAGAGTCTCCCCAACTACCATTATGAGGATCTGGACATGCTCTTTTCTCTCTATCAGGAGTATAATCTGGTGAATCCGGCTTGCATCATCGATGCCAACCACAACAATTCCAACAAGCAGTTTGAGCAGCAGATCCGCATCGTGAAGGAAGTCATGCACAGCCGTAAATTGAACGGCGATATTCACAAGATGGTCAAGGGCGTGATGATCGAAAGCTACATCGAGGAAGGCTGTCAGAAGATCGGAGACGGCATCTACGGGAAGTCCATCACGGATCCCTGCCTTGGATGGGAAGCGTCCGAGAAGCTGATCTACGACATCGCGGACTATGAATAAAACGAACGTGGATCAACAGGTGATTTTCTCAATATCATAAAAGGAGCAGGCCGGTCCGGCCTGCTCTGTTCTTATTCCGCTCGGTTTCTTTACAGCTTCGATCTACCCTCGCGGATGTGCCTTGGCATATACTTCCCTGATATGGCTGTGGTTCATGCTCGCATAGATCTGTGTCGTGGAGATATCCGAATGTCCCAGCATCTCCT
>CANOCU010000103.1 GCA_947564645.1 uncultured Lachnospiraceae bacterium | reverse complement strand
TGATGACATAGACGGAGAACATCGGCACATCCGCCTGCATCTTCGCATCCACCTTGGAATAGAAGTCTGTGATCGCAGACACATCGCTGGTCTGCTGCGTCCCGTCAAGAGCCGCCGCCACCTCTTCGTTATAGTATCCCGTCCAGCTTCCCTCGCCGCCAAGCAGCCAGGACACATCCGGATACGGGTCAACCGGCGCATACGTATACTGCACCGCCATAATGTCATAATCCGTGGTACCCGCCACCGTCATCAGCGTGGCCAGATCCACCGTGGTGATCTCCGCCTGGATGCCCACAGCTGCCCACTGCGCCACGATAACCTGCACACCGTTGACAAATGTTTTGTCGCCTGAATTCACGTAGAACCGCAGCTTCCGGGAGCCATCCCAGCCGGCTTCCGTAAGAAGCGCCTTCGCCTTCTCCGGGTCATACGCCATCGGTGCGATCCCTTCATCATAAAAAGGACTGGCCGAAGAAAGGAAACCGTCTATCACCTCGCCGTGCCCTTTTAACAGCTGATCTACCAGCTGCTGCCGGTCGATGGCATACACAAGCGCCTGACGCACCTTCTCATCCGGCAGATTCGCCGTCTGGATAAATGCGGACTGATTCGTCACCGGAGAACCGTAGACCACCTTTACATTCTCCAGCGCCTCGATGCTGTCGTAGTCCTCCTGCGGGATCGCCGTCATCGTGTGCTGCGTGATATCGATCTCGCCCGACTGCAGCCCCGCATAGACCTGGCTGCCGTCCACGATCTTGATATTCAGCTTGTCGATCTTGGGCGCCCCTTTCCAGTACGATGTATTCGCCGTATAAGAAATATAGTGATTCGGATCATATCCCGTCAGAATATAAGGGCCGCTGACCACGTCCGGGTGATTGAACCAATCGGCGGAAGTCAGCTCCTCCTCGCCGAATTTCTCGATCACGTGTTTGGGCAGAATATGCAGATACCTTCCGTAGCTGTTCTGGAACGTCGTCAGCGCCATCGGGTATTTGGCCGTAAACTCGATCGTCTTCTCATCCTTCACCGTAAGGCCCGCCATGGAAGAAGCGCCTTCCTCCACGAAGCCCGTCGCGTCGTCAGTGCCCTCAAAGGCATACAGAAGCAGTGTCGTGTTCGCCACCACCGGGCTGGCATAGCGCAGTACCGAATACTCCACATCCTGCGCCGTGACCGGCGTACCGTCGGACCATGTGGCCGCCTCGTCGATATGCACGGTAAAATGAATGTTGTCCTCCGTGGTAATGGAGTCTGCCAGCATGGGCTGGAAATTCAACTCCTTATCCAGCTCCATCAGCGGCAGAAACATCAGATCCAACGCGTACTTGTTGATCTCCGTCTGGTCAATGGCAAAGGGATTCACCCCGCCCAGACTGTCCGTGACTCCGATGTTGATGATCTTCTCACCCTCGGCTGCCACCGCCGGTCCCTCTCCGGTTCCGTCCTCACCTGCCGCATCCTCCGCAGCCGTATCCTCGCCTGCAGCATCCCCTGCAGCTGCGCCGTCTGCCGCCGAACCGTCTGCGCCGGCACCGCTTTCTTCGCTGCCGGAACCGCCGCATGCCGTAGCAGCCGCAGCCATCGCAAGGATCAGAAGCAGGCTTAACAGCCTTCTCTTCATTTTTTTCATAGTCTCTCCTCCGTTTCGAAGCGTTCTTTACCTATGCTATGAATCCACAACGCTTCCGTGCAGATTCACCGGTTTTCCTATACTTTTCGCTGATATTCCTATCAGTTTACTTGGTATTTGGTGGAATTATACTTCGCCCTCATGTGATTGTCAATCTTTTTCCTATATTTTCCAACCGACTAAGTATATCACAATCTTGACAAAAAAAGCAATGCGCTGTATATTTTCTACTAATTATATTATTTACATAAGGAAAACGTGATGAAAAACCTGCTCAATTACCAATCCAGTGAATACGACTGCGGTCCAGTATCCCTGACCAATGCGATCCGGTATCTCTTCGACCGTGAAGTCATCTATCCGGACATCATTAAATATATTATGCTCTATTGTCTCGATTCATACAACGAAAACGGGGAGATCGGCAAGCGCGGCACTTCCGCCTCCGCCATGCTCTTCTTAAGCAACTGGCTGAACCAGTTCGGACAGGTGAAAGATTTCCCCATATCCTGTGAATTTCTGTCCGGGCGGGAAGTCTGCGTCTCCTGCAACAGCCGGATCGGGAAAGCGCTGCGTCAGGGCGGCGTTGTGCTGCTGCGGCTCTTTCTGGACGTCAGCCATTATGTACTTCTGACCGGCATCGAGGGCGGGAATGTCTATCTTTTCGATCCCTATTATGAAGAACTGGATGATCCGGAACTGGACCAGGAGTACTTCGAAGAGGGAATCGCCTTTATCACCGATCAGCCCAAGCGCGCCAACCGGCTGGTCAGTGCCGCGCGCCTGAACCGGCTGACGGAAGGCTACTATGAGATGGGCCCCTATGAGATGCGCGAAGCGGTGATCGTATTTAACAGTGAGACGAAGCTGCCGTAGTCTTCATCTCCGTCTTATCTTCCATACGATCGGATGCGGATTTGCACATCTTTTCGAAATATCGATTAACAGATCCCCGCGTCAAAATGGCACGAAGCATTGATCTGCCCGTGCCATTTCTGTTTCATTACACTGTTTATTTCCTGTTTCCTGCATTCTGCACCAAAACGGCGTCATGAAGGAATCGTCCTTCTACTGTTCCATCTGCCGTCCCAGGAATCCTGCCGCCGACTGGATCAGCTTCTGCTCCACCTCGCCCATCTTGGACTTATGATCCGTCTCCAGCAGAACCACCGAGCCGATCACGTCTCCCTCGCAGATGATCGGGCTGATAGCCTCATGATGCACATCCTCCAGATCGTTGCCCACCTCGATAAAGTTCCGGTCGCCCTTGGCCGCCACAACGCTCTCTCTGTGGTCGATCTTCTCTTCCAGTTCCCTGCTGATGGATTTGCCCAGCATATTCTTCATGCCGCCGGCCACCGCGATAAACTGATCCCTGTCGGAGATCATTGCCACATGCCCGGATACCTGCGCCATGCTCTCCGCGTACTGCTTGGCGAAGGTTCCCATCTCACCGATCGGTGAATATTTCTTCAGGATGATCTCGCCCTCCCGGTCGGTGAATATCTCCAACGGATCCGCTTCCCTGATCCGCAGCGTCCTGCGGATCTCCTTGGGAATCACGATCCTTCCCAGATCATCTATCCGTCTTACAATGCCTGTTGCTTTCATTCTATATCCCTCCAATAATACAAATTATAGTAAAATTATCTGAACCGCCGCAATATTTCATGGCTATCTTGCATTTTAACCTGTCAGACGGTTTCCAGGCCGCTGACGTTTTTACTATTATTTGTAAAGAAGGAAATTATATGCATCCAAATCCGTAACAAAATGCAAAAATCTCCGCCTGTGCGGTTAGGATATCTGAAAGCTCATCCTTACATCTGTTCCATACTCTTATTCTATAATCGCCTTCCCATAGAATGCCCTCGTCTTACCGTCGATCCAGGTATCATCCGTGATCGTAAAACGGTCTGTCAGGCGGATATCTTCAGAAGAACTGCCGACCTTCAGAAGTACTTCTCCTTTTTCGATCTTCCAACGATTGTTTCGATCCAGAAAGGCCAGTGCACTGAGCGGAAGCACATATCGCACCTCCTTCGCCTGCCCTGGTTCGATCCTTACTCTGGCAAATCCCGTCAATTCCATATTCGGCCGCACAACACTGGCATGTTCATCGCTGACATAGAATTGAACGATTTCTGTCCCTGCTCTGTCACCGCCGTTCCTGATCTGCAGGGTAAGCTCTAAAGACTCTTTCCCGGACAGCCTCCTTTTCTCAATCTGCAATCCGCTGTATTCATAATCCGTATAGGATATCCCATGTCCGAAACAATATCTTGGCGTATGCGGACAGTCCACATAATCCGCAAATCCGATACTGTAGCTTTGATGATTGGCCGAACCGAATCTGTGGTTATAAAATACCGGGATCTGACCACTGTTATATGCCGTGGATACCGGCATCTTTCCACATGGATTATAATCTCCCGCCAGGACCGAGACAACGGCAAAAGCCCCCTGTTCTGCCGGACACCACGCTTCTAAGATACTGTTCAGGTACCGGTCGGCCGCATCCGATGAGATCGGTCTTCCGTCAAAGTGAATCCCCACCATCGGCTTGCCAAGCGCTGCCGCCAGCTCAATAAACCGTTCCTGACATGCCGGCAGATTAATATTTGTCGCGTCGATGCCTTCACCGGTCGTGGCCTGAGAACCCATACTGTATTTACCGCCAAGCGTCAGAAGGATCAAGTCGCTTTCCGCACAGATTCTAAGCGCCTCTTCGTAGCCGGATTCATCATTGCCGGCAAACGGATAACCGAAAGAATGCAGGATCTGTGTTTCCGGGAATCTTACTCTTAATTCTTCAAGAAGACTTCTTACCTGCGGCATATATGTCTGCAGGCGTTCCCTGAACGCGTCATTGTCTGTCTGCACACTGCTTCCGGGATAAGTTTTAACAGTCCCGTCTTCTTCTGCGATCTCTCCGAGCCCTGCCATGGAAGAACGCGCGGCCACTTCTCCCTCCAGCATGGACATATAAGTATACCCTCCAAAGAAAATCTTGGCATCATCCGCATGCTGTCCTATGACTGCGATTTTCTTGACACAGTCTCGGATCGGCAGAGTCCCGTCATTTTTCAGCAGAACAAGGGATTCCAGGGCGGACTGTTTTGTCAGAAGATCATCCTCCTCTTTCCGGACCTCCTGATGCAGCTGTCCGTCTTCCAGGGCAAAAGGATGGTCAAATAATCCCGTACGGAACTTTGTCCGCAGAATCTCCAATACCCTCTGGTCCAATATCTGTATATCTGCCTGCCCCTTCTCAAACATCTTCTCGAGTTCTTCATTGTAACATACCATGGAAGGGAGTTCCATATTCATACCGGCCTGCAGGGCATACAGCCCCGTCTCGCCGGCACTTTCTCCTACGTGATCCACATAGAAGGCATTGGACAAGGCGCTGTAATCGGAAACAGCGATCCCGTCCATTCCCATCTCACTGCGCAGTATCTGTGTCAGCATTTCTGCACAGCAGGAGACTTCCTCACCATTGATGGCATCGTAACAGGGCATCACGCCGCGCAGCCCGGCTTGTGTGATCGCAGCCTGAAAAGGTTTGGCATAAACCTCCATCAGACTTCTTCTTGAGATATCGCACTCCGCACCGTGAATACCGCCCATTCCGGCATGAAACCCCATATAATGTTTCGCAATGCCTTCCGTCCTCAGCCCATCGGACCGCTTGTTTTTCTGCAGGCCTTTGACATAAGCCGTGCCCATGGCAGCCGCCAGTGAAGCGTCCTCCCCGTAGGTCTCTCCCTGGCGTCCCATGCGGGAATCCCTGGATATATCCAGTACCGGCGCAAAGGTCTGTGACACGCCCACCGCTCTCTCACAGCGTCCGACACAGTTTCCAATCCGCTCCTCCAGTTCCGGATCCCAGGAAGAAGCACGGCCAATACCGCCCGGAAAAGAGACAGCGCCATAGATATAGGCCCCGCACAGTCCTTCCATATGAAAAAAAGCGGGAATATGATGCGGTGAACTCTCCATGATCTTCTTCTGAAATGTGGCCTGAAAGCGCGCAAATTCTTCTGCCGACCGCATGCTTCTCGTGCAAAGCGTGCTTACGTTCCCCACGCCGTAAGGATGCTCCTCCAACCAGGAAAAATCATCTGCCGACATCGGAAAGATTCCCACAATCTGTCCCATTTTCTCTCCCAGAGACATTCTGGACAGCAGATCTTTCGCCCGCTCATCCGCACATAACGTTCTGTCTAAATAGTTTTCCATCTGTTTTGTATGACCTGTCCTTTCCCCGCCATTTACCTGATACCGGTTGTCTTATTCGAAAGCAGATAAAGATCCGCATCAAAAGCATCCAACGTCATATCATCATACACCTTCATGTCATGCAGTACCAGTCTTCCTTCTCCCGGCAGCGTGATCTTAAGCGGCTTATCCGTAGTGTTTACGAAATAGTACTGTCCTTTGGCAATCTCTCTGACCTGAACGCCTTCCGGTACCGTCAGTACCTTCGCCAGTCCCAGTTCTCCTTCCAGACGCCGGATCAGTTCAGTCATCACAACATGATCCATCTGACTGGAAGTATAGAAAGCTTTCCCTTTCCCATATCGGTTACAGGAGATCAGACATGCCCCGGTCTGCGGATCCTTCTCCAGAGCCTGTGCACCTTTCAGCTCGATCTCTTCGAAATACCTGTCACCGTCCGGTCTCTCATATCCTCCTATACGGATACCAAACACATCCGCCAGCCTGCCCGGACGCGTACAGGCAAACGCCTGGGAATGCTCATCCAGTATGGCAGAATAGGCCGTCATGATCACATAGCCGCCCTGCTCGACAAACTGCCTGATATAGGCAGCCTCTTCCTTTGTCAGAATCAGATAAGACGGGAGGATAAGCAGTTTATAATCATGTTTGACCTTTTTCAGATTTACAATATTGTAATCTCTGTTCAGATGATAAAATGTCTTGGAGATCTCCTGCATGCACAACTTATAATCCTGCTTAAACTGCACATTATTAGGATACTGGATCACCCAGTCCGCATCATAGCTGTGCGCGACGGCAATCTCCGGAACCGGCGTATAAGGGAACGCATATTGTTCCAGCTTCTTAAACTCTCCTGCCACCTGTACATAAGTATCGAAATTCACATTGGGCTGCCCGTCGTGCTCCAACAGACCGACAACAAACTGTTCCTCGCCCGCAAGCATCGTCCGCCATGTCCACCCCAGGATCATCTGATTCCTGCACAACAGGCTGTACAGCATCATCATTCTGAGAACGCCCGGTCTTCCGTGGTGGATCCCGAAGCCGCCCGTCTGATACTCAATGCACCACATAGGCCTGTCCGTTTCCGCGATCCGGTGCTGCATTTCCGTATTCACATAGCGGATATTCTCCAGATCATTATAATTGAAATAATATCCGACGCCCGGATATTCCACAAACTTTTCGTAATATTTCATATAATCAAAGCCCATGGACGGATTCTCCGCATAATGGTTGGAAGTCGTCGGCTTGTCCGGCGCATTTTCTTTGACCGTCTCCTGCAGTACAGTGATGAACTCACCCACCCCGTCAGAGAAAAACCGTCTCATATCCAGCCAGGCCTCCGGCGATCCTGCTTCCTCTTCCGTCTCCGGGAATCCTGCCTGATCAAAGCTCAACAGTCTTCTGCACCACCGCTGTGTGGCCCATGCCTGGTTCAGCTTCTCTATGCTGCCGTATTTTCTTCTCAGCCAGTCAACAAATCTGGCTCTGGATTCGGCCGAATGGGATCTGTGGCACCACCCCAGTTCATTGCATAATCCAAAGGCAAACAGCGCCGGATGATCCTTATACCGATTGACCAGTGTTCTGGCAAAACGCAGCGCATAGTACTGGTATCCCGGATCAGACACATCCTCCATATAACGTCTCACCGGATACTGGTAATCACCATTGATCCCGCCGATATTACATCCTTTGCACAGGCAGTGCACCCAGATCGGCGCCGGATGCATGGAAATATCCAGGACAACCCCAATGCCGGCCTCTGCAAACAGCTCCATTACCTCGTCAAACCACGCAAACGTATACACCCCGTTATCCGGTTCGAAGCTGTCCCAGCACAAATGCCCCAGCCGCACCGTCGTAAATCCTGCCTTCTTCATCATCTCCACATCGACTTTCCATCGCTCGGACGGCCAGTCATGGGGATGGTAATTTGCTCCGATATATAAACTCATATTATGTCCTGTCCTTTCTCATCTCCGTTCATCTGCTGTATACCGCGCACCTATTCTTTTACTGCCCCCAACGCGATCCCTCTGACAAAATATTTCTGCACAAAAGGATAAATGACCAGGATCGGCAGCATTCCGACAACTGCGATCGCCATTCTCACGGTCGCCGCCGGAAGGGATCCCGCCAGAGTTGTCGACTTCTGTACGGCAGACGAATTCTTGGTCAGATACTCAATATTTCTCAGCATATTATTTAAGATCTGCTGCACACTGTACAGCTCCGGTTTTGTAACATAGTATAACCCATTCTGCCAGTCGTTCCAATAAGCCAGACCGATGAACAGACCGATCGTCACGATGATCGGCTTGCTGACCGGTACCACCACCCGGATCAACGTCTGCATTTCCGTCGCTCCGTCAATCCTTGCGGCTTCGATCAGAGAAGCCGGCACATTATTGTTGAAATAACTCCGGATCAGCAGCACATTAAACGCATTCATCAGAAGCGCCGGAAAGATCAGCGCGAATATTGTGTTCTTCATATGTAAATATCTTGTATACATGATATACGTCGGAACCAGTCCGCCGTTAAACAACATGGTAAACAGAATGTACAAAGAGAAGAACCTTTTGCCTGGAAAATACGGCTTCGAGAGCGCATAGGCATACATGACGGAAATGACCAGTCCCATAGAGGTACCCACAAAAGTGACCGCTATGGTAATAAAGTATGCCGAAAAAATCTGCACTCTCTCCTGCCAGATATAGGCATAGGCATTCAGGCTGATTTTATGCGGGAAAAAGGAATATCCCCTTAAAATGATCTCATTATTGTCTGTAAAAGATGCCACAAACAGTAAGAGCAGCGGCAGCAGGATCAAAACGGAAAATGCCGCCATACATACATTGAATAAAATCTGATAGCTCAATTCTTTCTTTTTCATACTCGTTCCCCTAGAATAAGGCATTTTCTTTGCTCAGTTTATTGGTGATCCAGTTTGCCGCTATCACCAGAAGGAAACCGATCACGGACTGATATACTCCGGCCGCGGAAGACATGGAGATATCCCCCAGTGCGATCAATCCTCTGTAGACATAAGTATCTATCGTATTCGTCACATCGATCAACGCACCGGAATTCATCGGCACCTGATAAAATAATCCGAAATCGGAGTAGAAAACACGACCGATGCTCAACAGCAGCATCGTGATCACGGTCGGTTTGATCAACGGCAGCGTAATATACCGGATCTCCTGCATTTTGCCGATGCCGTCTACTGCCGCCGCTTCATATAAGGACCGGTCGATCCCCAGAATGGAGGCCAGGTAGATAACTGCTCCATACCCCACACCTTTCCAGGCATTGACAAGCACCAGTATCACCGGCCAGTACTTCGGTTCAGAGTACCAGGACACAGGTTCCAGACCCAGGCTGTGCCTGATCCCGTTAAGAAGCCCCGTATCGCCGGCCAGAAACGCATAAGCCAGGTAACTTACGATGACCATGGATACCATATAAGGCAGCAATATGATCGTCTGATATGTCTTGACGGCCTTCTTACTATGTATCTCGCTTAAGAGCACTGCAAACAACACCGCAACGACCAGATTGACGATAATAAACACCGCGTTATAACCGATGGTATTTCTGGTGATCCTCCATGCATCCGGCGTACGGAACAGAAATTCAAAGTTTTTAAACCCTGTCCATTCACTTCGCAATATCCCGACACTGAAGTCGAGATTTTTAAAGGCGATGACCAATCCCGCCATGGGAATATAATTATTGACTAACAAATACAGAAACCCCGGCAACAGCATGAAGTAAATTGGCAAATATCTCTTTAGTTTCATTTTCTTCTTTCTCATTGAATAACCCTTCCCCGAAAACCCGGCGGGCGATCTATATTACAAGATCGCCCACATATTCACAACAGGTTCTGTATCTTATCAGCCGTTCGCATCCAGCCAAGCCTGGATCTGCGTCTTCGCCTCCTCGATCACATCGTTGATCCCGGCAGCTTCGAGCTCTTCCACAAATTTTGCCACGGATTCTTCCGGATCCGCATAACCGCAGCCGATGGTCGCTCCATATTTACTGATAACGTTCTGAATGGCCGTCACCTGCGTTTTCACATTTTGGGGATCAAAGGTAAATCCAAAAATGCAGGATTTGACAGAATTTTCATTTAACTCCTGATACTGTTCCCAGATGTCAGGATCATCGGTCTCCCATACATAGCCAAGCGCCCCGTTCCCTACAAGCCATGTCTCGTTGTTCCAGCCTACGTTGGAAGAATCAACGCCCTCCGGATATCCTATAATATTTCTCTCCGCGTCCTTGATCTCATAGTCCTTTCCTTCGATTCCATAGGAGATCAGATTAACGATATCCTCATTCGTGTACATCAGATCCAGCAATTTAACGGCTTTCTCAGGGGTTGAACATGCCGTCGGCACCATATACTGTGCAAAATCCACGGAAGACGTATTAAGCACCGCTCTGTCGATCGGCATTGTGGTCACATCCACTCCGCCATTTTTGGCTTCCTGTGTTTTGGTGCCTGGATGAATGCCGCCGCAGAATGCAAACGAATTGCCTGCTGCGAGAAGTTCCTGACGCACCTCCGGGATCGTACTTGCATCTGCGATCACGTATCCCTTCTGATTCCAGTCATAAGCGCGCCTGGCAACCTCCTCCATATATTCCGGTGTGGCATACATATTGACCACATTCAGCGGATCACCCTCGGCATATACCCCAACTCCGTCAATAATCTTCGATATCTTCGCATTGTTCCAGGCTCCGGAAATGATCATATTGGTATCAACCGGCACCAGGCAGTTCATCTCCGGATGGGCCTCATGCACTTTGGCAAGCATCGCATCGACATCTTCCCAGGACTGAATGCTTTCCGGATCAATGGATAACTCGTTCAGTACGGAGGTCATTCCCGTAATTCCATGCCTGGATGCATATTCGTGGAAAGTCGGAACCCCGTACATTCTTCCGCCAATCTTACAAGCCTCGAAATAATCTCCCATCTCTTCCACCAGTCCAGGCGCATAGACCGGAAGCAGATCCGTGATATCCAACACCTGATGACTGGTCGCGTAATTTCTGGAACTATCATAAGTAAAGACCAGTGCATAATCCTCTCCCGAAGACAGGATCAGATTCTTCTGTTCCTGAAATACGCCCCACTCCAGAAATTCGAACTCGATCTGCGCATCCATATAGGGCGCTATGATCTCGTTGATTGCTGCCTCTACTTCCCCTTTGCTTCCCGGGGAAGCCGTTCCGCCCGGACAGACCACTTTCAGTGTCACCATATCGCCGTCCTTCAGCACACTGTCTGTCTCTGCAGACGCGTCTTCTTCCGTTTCCATACCTGCTTTTTGCCCGCTGTCTGTTTGCGCATCAGAACCAACCCCGGTCTCCTCCGCCGCAGGCTCTGTGTCCGCCGCTGTCCCTGCATCCTTTGTGTCCCCACAACCCGCGAGACTGCCGATCATAAGAGTCAGACCTAACATAATTGCCAGTTTCTTTTTCATGAACCTTTCCTCCTTTATCTATGCTGCTTTTATCTCAGCTGTACCGAGACTGCGCAGGAACGAATAGCGGTTCTGCCTCATTTCCTGCGGTATATCCATAGTATCGAAATTGGTCGTCTGTTCCTATCAAAATACAAGCGTATTTTATAACAAAACCGACGTAATCTGTTTTAAACACTTTTTTTATTGACATTTTGCCTGCGCATATGGGAATATTTCTATAACGCCGACAGGAGACTGTCAGGATTGTCATACGATTTTATTTCATATTGAAAAGGATTCGTTCATGCTCAGACTATTTCGAACCAAACAACTGAATACCCCTACCCAGGGTCTTTTTCTCATGATCACCATTACCATCTTTATTCTGGTCAGCACGGAGGTCATCAGCAGCGTGCATCTTAACAGACTGCGGAAAACGACCCTTCATAATT
>CANOCU010000102.1 GCA_947564645.1 uncultured Lachnospiraceae bacterium | reverse complement strand
GCTTAGTTTTCTGGAATTTAATTACATGATTATGCAGAGTTATGATTTCTCCGATCACAGATTACAGCGGGCAGCTCAGTCTGGAATTTGTGGACTTTGAATTATGTAAAGACGATGTGAAGTATTCGATCGAGAAATGTAAGGAGAGAGATGCCACCTACGCGGCACCTCTGAAAGTGCGAGTGCGTCTTTATAATAAGGAAAAAGAAGAGATCAGTGAACATGAGATTTTCATGGGAGATCTTCCGCTGATGACGGAGACAGGCACTTTTGTGATCAACGGTGCCGAGCGTGTAATCGTCAGTCAGCTTGTCCGTTCCCCCGGTATTTATTATGATATTACGAAAGCAAAATTCGGCAAGGAATTATATGCCTGCACGGTGATCCCGAACCGTGGCGCATGGCTGGAATACGAGACAGATGCCAACGATGTGTTTTATGTCCGTGTGGACAGGACGAGGAAGGTGCCCATCACGGCGCTGATCCGTGCGCTTGGCGTGGGTACAAACGAGGAGATCATCGAGCTTTTCGGTGATGAGCCGAAAATCCAGGAGAGTATTAAAAAGGATCCTTCCACAAATTATCAGGAAGGCCTGTTAGAGTTATACAAAAAAATAAGACCCGGCGAGCCGCTCAGCGTGGACAGCGCGGCAAGCCTGATAGGCGGCATGTTCTTTGATTCAAGGCGCTATGATCTGGCAAAAGTGGGCAGATATAAATTTAACAAGAAGCTGATGTTGAAAAACAGGATCCGGGGCCGTGTGCTGGCGGAGGATGCTGTGGATCTGCAGACCGGCGAGATCGTTGCGTCGGCGGGAGATACCGTGACGGCGGAAGTGGCCGACGCGATCCAGAATGCGGCGATTCCGGCTGTCTGGATTGAGACGGCGGAGCGCAATGTCAAAGTGCTGTCCAACATGATGGTAGATTTGAAGAATTATGTAAACTGCGAACCGAGAGAACTGGGCATCAGGGAGCTGGTTTATTATCCGGTGCTGGCACAGATTCTGGAGGAGTACGCGGGGGATGAGGATGCGATCATAGAGGCGATTCGGAAAAATGTGCATGAGCTTGTGCCCAAGCATATCACAAAGGAGGATATTCTGGCATCCATCAATTATAATATCCATCTGGAATACGGCATCGGCAATTCCGACGATATCGACCATCTGGGAAACCGACGCATCAGAGCTGTCGGAGAGCTGCTGCAGAACCAGTACCGCATCGGCCTTTCCAGGCTGGAGAGAGTAGTGAGAGAGAGAATGACGACCCACGACGCGGAGAATTTATCTCCTCAGGGTCTGATCAATATAAAGCCCGTGCAGGCGGCGGTGAAGGAGTTCTTTGGTTCCTCCCAGCTGTCACAGTTCATGGACCAGACAAATCCGCTGGGCGAGCTGACCCACAAGAGACGTCTGTCCGCGCTGGGACCGGGCGGACTTTCCAGAGACCGCGCAGGATTCGAGGTGCGTGACGTACACTATACGCACTATGGGCGTATGTGCCCGATCGAGACGCCGGAGGGTCCCAACATCGGTCTGATCAACTCGCTTGCGTGCTACGCGAGGATCAATGAGTACGGTTTCGTGGAGGCACCGTACCGCAAAATTGACAAGAGCGATCCGGAGAATCCGAGAGTCACGGATGAGATCATATATATGACAGCGGATGAGGAAGACAACTACTATGTTGCCCAGGCGTCTGCCGTACTGGACGACGACGGATATTTTATCGGCAAGAGCGTGTCCGGGCGTTATATGGAGGAGACCAAGGACTATCCGAAGAGACGGATGGATTATATGGATGTGTCCCCGAAAATGGTATTTTCCGTGGCGACTGCCCTGATTCCGTTTTTGCAGAACGATGATGCGCATCGTGCGCTGATGGGTTCCAACATGCAGCGTCAGGCAGTGCCGCTTCTGTTCCCGGAAGCGCCGGCAGTCGGAACAGGTATGGAGCAGAAGGCGGCGGTGGATTCCGGTGTCTGTGTGGTGGCGAGAAAGGACGGCACGATCACCTATGTGTCCTCCCGCATCATCAAGATGACCTGCGACGACGGGGAACCGGATGAGTATCATCTGACAAAGTTTGTGAGAAGCAACCAGTCCAACTGTTATAACCAGAAGCCGATCGTGAAAAAGGGCGATCATGTAAAGGCGGGGGAGGTGATCGCGGACGGTCCCTCCACGGCACAGGGCGAGCTGGCGCTGGGCGAAAACCCGCTGATCGGTTTTATGACCTGGGAAGGTTACAACTACGAGGATGCGGTCTTGATCAGCGAACGGCTGGTGAGAGAGGATGTCTATACATCCATTCATATTGAAGAGTATGAGGCGGAGGCCCGCGATACGAAGCTGGGAGCAGAGTGCATCACAAAGGATGTGCCCGGCGTGGGTGACGATGCGCTGAAAGATCTGGACAGCAACGGGATCATCCGCATCGGCGCGGAGGTGCGCGCCGGTGATATTCTGGTCGGCAAAGTGACGCCGAAGGGTGAGACGGAGCTGACGGCCGAGGAGAGATTGCTGCGCGCGATCTTCGGCGAGAAAGCGAGAGAAGTGAGGGATACTTCCCTGAAGGTGCCCCACGGAGAGTACGGTATTGTCATCGATGCCAAAGTATTTACGAGGGAGAACGGTGATGAGCTCTCGCCGGGGGTCAACATGGCGGTTCGTATCTATATCGCCCAGAAGAGAAAGATATCCGTGGGGGATAAGATGGCGGGACGTCACGGCAACAAGGGTGTTGTCTCCCGTGTACTGCCGGTGGAAGATATGCCTTACCTGCCCAACGGTCGTCCGTTGGACATCGTATTAAATCCGCTGGGCGTTCCTTCCCGTATGAATGTGGGACAGGTACTGGAGATCCATCTGTCGCTGGCGGCGAAGGTGCTTGGTTTTAATGTGGCGACGCCGGTGTTTGACGGAGCGAAGGAAATTGATATAGAAGACACTCTGGAGATGGCTAACGACTATGTCAATACGGAGTGGGAAGAGTTTGAAGCAAAATATAAGGACCTGGTATTGCCGGAAGTGATGCAGTATCTGTATGACCACAGAGATCACCGCGAGGTATGGAAAGGTGTTCCGATCACAAAAGACGGAAAGGTCAGGCTGCGGGACGGCAGAAGCGGAGAATACTTTGATGCGCCTGTCACGATCGGCCATATGCACTACCTGAAGCTGCACCATCTGGTAGACGATAAGATCCATGCCCGTTCCACCGGCCCGTACTCCCTTGTGACACAGCAGCCTCTGGGCGGTAAGGCACAGTTCGGCGGCCAGCGTTTCGGTGAGATGGAAGTGTGGGCGCTGGAAGCTTACGGCGCGTCGTACACGCTGCAGGAGATCCTGACCGTAAAATCCGATGATGTGGTGGGACGTGTGAAGACTTACGAGGCGATCATCAAAGGAGAGAATATACCGGAGCCCGGTATTCCGGAATCTTTCAAGGTATTGTTGAAGGAACTGCAGTCGCTGGGGCTGGATATCCGCGTGCTGCGCGAGGATAATACGGAAGTCGAGGTGATGGAGTCCATCGATTACGGCGATACGGATTACCGCTATGAAATGGGAGACAACAAAAATTACAACAAAGAAGAGGAATCTTTTGACGGGTATCAGAAGCAGGAGTTTTCAGAGGACGGAGAACTGGAATCCGTGGAGGAAGAGGAAGTCGCGGAAGATTACTATGATGGCGAAGAATATGCTGACGAACCGGAGTATGAGGATTCTGCGAATATATAAAGTTGGTCGATAAAAGTATCGTTAAAAAATGGAGGGAATCATGGCAGAAATAAAGAATGAGACTTATCAGCCTATGACATTTGACGCAATCAGAATTGGTCTTGCGTCACCTGAAAAGATCAGGGAATGGTCCCGCGGCGAGGTATTGAAACCGGAGACGATCAACTACAGAACCTTGAAGCCGGAACCTAACGGTCTGTTCTGTGAAAAGATTTTCGGCCCCAGCAAGGACTGGGAGTGCCATTGTGGAAAATATAAAAAGATCAGATATAAGGGTGTAGTCTGCGACAGGTGCGGTGTGGAAGTGACGAAGTCCGCAGTGAGAAGGGAGCGCATGGGTCATATTGAGCTGGCAGCTCCGGTCTCCCATATCTGGTATTTCAAGGGGATTCCCAGCAGAATGGGATTGATCCTTGACCTGTCTCCCAGGGTGCTGGAGAAGGTACTGTACTTTGCGTCCTATATCGTGCTGGACGCCGGGGAGACGGATTTAGAGTATAAACAAATCCTGACGGAAAAAGAGTATCAGGATGCAAGGGAAAAATGGGGAAGCAGATTCCGCGCCGGTATGGGAGCGGAGTCCGTGAAGGAATTGCTGCAGGCGATCGACCTGGATACGGAGGCGGAAGAGTTAAAGGCAGGGCTGAAGGAATCCACAGGACAGAAGCGTGCGAGAATTATCAAGCGCCTGGAAGTGGTGGAGTCCTTTAGAGAGTCCGGGAATATGCCGGAGTGGATGATCATGGATGCCATTCCCGTTATCCCGCCCGATCTGCGCCCCATGGTGCAGTTGGACGGCGGACGTTTCGCGACTTCCGACCTGAATGATCTGTACAGAAGGATCATCAACAGAAACAACAGACTGAAAAGACTTTTGGAACTCGGCGCGCCGGATATCATCGTGCGCAATGAGAAGAGAATGCTGCAGGAGGCGGTGGACGCGCTGATCGACAACGGCAGACGGGGCCGTCCCGTGACCGGACCCGGCAACAGGGCGTTAAAATCTCTCTCCGATATGCTGAAAGGTAAATCCGGACGTTTCCGTCAGAACCTTCTCGGAAAACGTGTGGACTATTCCGGGCGTTCGGTTATCGTGATCGGGCCGGAGCTGAAAATTTATCAGTGCGGTCTGCCGAAGGAGATGGCGATCGAGTTGTTCAAGCCTTTCGTTATGAAGGAGCTGGTATCCAAGCAGATCGCCCAGAATATCAAGAGTGCGAAGAAGATGGTGGAGCGTCTCGACGTGCAGGTGTGGGATGTTCTGGAGGAGGTCATCACGGATCATCCGGTTATGTTAAACCGTGCGCCGACGCTGCACAGACTGGGTATTCAGGCCTTCGAGCCTGTGCTGGTGGAGGGTAAGGCGATCAAGCTGCATCCCCTTGTGTGTACCGCGTTTAACGCTGACTTTGACGGCGACCAGATGGCAGTGCATCTGCCTCTGTCCCAGGAGGCGCAGGCGGAGTGCAGATTCCTTCTGCTCTCGCCCAACAACCTGTTAAAACCTTCTGACGGCGGTCTTGTGGCGGTGCCTTCCCAAGATATGGTGCTCGGTATCTATTATCTGACGCAGGAGCGCCCCGGTTCCGTGGGGGAGGGAAATGCCTACAGGAATGTGAACGAGGCGATACTCGCCTATGAGAACGGCGAATGCACGCTGCACTCCAGAATCAAAGTGCGGGTGACAAAGGAGACCGCGGAGGGCGAAAAGGTTTCCGGTATCGTGGAATCTACGCTGGGACGCTTCCTCTTCAATGAGATCATCCCGCAGGATCTGGGCTTTGTGGACAGAAGCAAGCCGGAGAATCTGTTGAAGCTGGAGGTCGATAAGCTGGTCGGCAAGAAGCAGTTAAAGCCGATCCTTGAGAAAGTTATCAATATCCACGGTGCGTCCAAGACCGCCGAGGTGCTGGACGATGTGAAGAATCTGGGGTATCACTACTCCACAAAGGCGGCCATCACGGTGTCCATCTCCGATATCATCGTGCCGGAGGAAAAACAGCACATGCTGGATAAGGCGCAGGCGAAGGTGGATAACATCGCCATGGAATATGGCCGCGGTAAATATACGGATGAAGAGCGTTACAGAAGGGTCATCGAGACATGGGATGAGACGGATGAGGCATTGAAGGAGATGTCCATGGACAGCATGGACGACTACAACAATATCAAGATGATGGCGGATTCCGGCGCCCGTGGTTCCAAAGAGCAGATCAAACAGCTGGCGGGCATGCGCGGACTGATGGCGGATACCACGAGTAAGACCATCGAACTGCCGGTAAAATCCAACTTCCGTGAGGGTATGGACGTACTGGAGTACTTTATCTCCGCGCACGGCGGCAGAAAAGGTCTGGCGGATACGGCGCTTCGTACAGCCGATTCCGGTTATCTGACCCGTCGAATGGTGGATGTCTGCCAGGAGCTGATCATCCGTGAAGTGGATTGTTCCGAAGGTGCGGAAGTGCTGCCGGGCATGGTCGTCAGGGCATTCCAGGAGGAGGCCAAGAAGGACGGCGAAAAGAAAGAAGATGTTCTGGAGAGTCTGAGAGAGAGAATTACGGGCCGTGTATCCTGTGAGGAGATCGTTGACAGGGATGGCAATGTCATCGTCAAGAGAAACCATATGATCACGCCCAGCCGTGCGGAAAGGATCATAAGCACCGGTGTGGATAAAGACGGAAAACCTGTTGAGGAAGTGAGGATCCGCACGATCCTGACCTGTAAATCCCATGTGGGTATTTGTGCGAAATGCTACGGTGCCAACATGGCAACTGGCGAGACGGTTCAGGTCGGCGAAGCGGTGGGCATCATCGCGGCGCAGTCCATCGGTGAGCCGGGTACACAGCTGACGATGAGAACCTTCCATACCGGCGGCGTGGCAGGTGAAGATATCACATCCGGTCTGCCTCGTGTGGAGGAGTTGTTCGAGGCGAGAAAGCCGAAGAAGACCGCCATCCTGACAGAGATCGCCGGCGTGGTAAGCATTAATGATAATAAGAAGAAACGGGAAGTGACGGTGACGAACCAGGAGACAGGCGAGTCCAAGACTTATCCGATTCCGTATAAATATACGATCCGGGTGGAGGACGGCAATGTGCTGGAGGCCGGCGATGAGCTGACCAAGGGCGGTTCCATCAATCCTCACGATCTGCTGAAGATCAAGGGCGTCCGCGCGGTACAGGATTACATGATCCGGGAAGTCCAGAAAGTATATCGTCAGCAGGGTGTTGATATCAGCGATAAGCATATTGAGATCATTGTGCACCAGATGTTAAAAAAGATTCGGATCGAGAACAATGGTGATACCCCGTTCCTGCCGGGTACTCTGGTGGATGTCCTGGACTATGAGGAGATGAATACAAAACTTGTGGAGGCGGGGAAAGAACCGGCTGACGGTAAACAGGTGATGCTCGGTATCACGAAGGCGGCGCTGGCGACAGATTCCTTCCTGTCCGCTGCTTCTTTCCAGGAGACCACGAAGGTTCTGACCGAGGCGGCCATCAGAGGTAAGGTAGATACGCTGATCGGTCTGAAGGAGAACGTGATCATCGGTAAACTGATCCCGGCGGGAACAGGCATGAAGAGATACCGCAGCACCAGCCTGGATACGGATAACAATCGGATGATGAATCCGATGGATGTGATGGAAGAGATCAGTTTTGAGGACGAGGTGGAGGAAGAGTTTGAAACCGATGAAGAGTATCTGACCGATATGGAGGAAGATATCGAAGAGGAGGATATGGAAGAAGAATCCGAGGCGGATGATATCGAGGAAGAGGCGGAGGAGACTGTGGAATTGGTGGAAGAGGGCTCCGATACCTGAGAAGATCCCCATGTCCGGACGGGAAAATAAAAAAACAGTTGACAGAGTGATATGAAGTTATTATACTGTAAGTTGCTGTGTAAAAGTAACTGTATTTATCACAAATTCAAAGGAGGTGAAACAGAATGCCAACATTTAACCAGTTAGTAAGAAAGGGTCGTCAGACAGTTTCCAAAAAGTCTACAGCACCTGCTCTGCAGAAAGGATACAACTCTCTGCACAAGAAGGTGACGGATGTATCCGCTCCCCAGAAGAGAGGCGTGTGCACGGCTGTAAAAACTGCTACCCCGAAAAAGCCTAACTCAGCTCTTAGAAAAATTGCCAGAGTTCGTCTTTCCAACGGTATGGAAGTTACTTCCTATATTCCGGGCGAAGGCCACAATCTGCAGGAGCACAGTGTTGTACTGATCCGTGGCGGCAGGGTAAAAGACTTACCCGGTACAAGATACCACATCATCAGAGGAACACTGGATACAGCAGGTGTTGCAAACAGAAGGCAGGCACGTTCTAAGTATGGCGCTAAGAGGCCGAAAGCTGCAAAATAAGTTGTCTTGATTTGCAGAAGGAGCGAACCTGTTCGCAGACGGACTCGCTCGCGTTATATGGGACCACGAGGAAACTAAGTATAGTGTTGGAATTCTGTGTTAAAGTAATACAGCACAACACATTAGTCTGCAGTTATCTGCACATTGTGAGTACCTGTGATTTAATCAGCGGCGGCCGTTCATAAAAACGGAGCAGCCGTAAATAATTAAGGAGGGAAGAGACGTGCCACGTAAAGGACATATCCAAAAAAGAGATGTACTGGCAGATCCTTTGTACGATAACAAGGTAGTTACCAAGCTGATCAATAACATCATGTTAGACGGTAAGCGCGGTGTTGCCCAGAAGATCGTATACGGCGCATTTGCCAGAGTAGAAGAAAAGACCGGTAAACCGGCAGTAGAAGTATTTGAAGAGGCTATGAACAACATCATGCCCCTTCTGGAAGTAAAAGCAAGACGTATCGGTGGTGCTACCTATCAGGTGCCTATCGAGGTAAGGCCCGACAGACGTCAGGCACTCGGCCTGCGCTGGCTGACAAACTTCTCACGTAAGAGAGGCGAGAAGACCATGCAGGAGAGGCTTGCGAATGAGATTATGGATGCGGCAAACAACACAGGCGCATCTGTAAAGAGAAAAGAAGAAATGCACAAGATGGCAGAGGCAAACAAGGCTTTCGCGCACTACCGTTTCTAAGACTGTCATTTTAGATTTAGGAGGAAGAAACTTTGGCTGGAAGAGAATATCCGTTAGAGAGAACCAGGAATATTGGTATTATGGCCCATATCGATGCGGGTAAGACCACATTGACAGAGCGTATCTTATACTATACTGGCGTAAACTATAAGATCGGTGATACTCATGAAGGTACTGCGACGATGGACTGGATGGAGCAGGAACAGGAAAGAGGTATCACAATCACATCAGCCGCTACGACATGCCACTGGACCTTGGAAGAGTTTACAAAGGTCAAACCAGGTGCATTGGAGCATCGTATCAATATCATTGATACGCCGGGCCACGTTGACTTTACGGTTGAGGTTGAGCGTTCTCTGCGTGTACTGGATGGCGCTGTTGGCGTATTCTGTGCAAAAGGTGGCGTGGAACCTCAGTCTGAAAACGTCTGGCGCCAGGCTGATACCTACAATGTACCCAGAATGGCGTTCATCAACAAGATGGACATCCTGGGAGCTGACTTCTATGGCGCCGTAGAGCAGATTCGGAACAGACTCGGAAAAAATGCGATCTGTCTGCAGCTGCCCATCGGTAAGGAAGATGAATTTAAGGGACTCATCGATCTGTTTGAGATGAAGGCCTATATCTACAATGATGACAAGGGTGACGATATCACTGTGACAGATGATCTCGGCGATATGCAGGAGGATGCGGAACTGTACCGCTCCGAACTTGTAGAGAAGGTAAGCGAGCTGGACGACGATCTGATGATGATGTACCTGGAAGGGGAAGAGCCTTCCGTAGAACAGATGAAAGCAGCGCTGAGAAAAGCTACCTGCGATTGCAGGGCGGTTCCGGTATGCTGCGGCTCCGCTTACAGAAACAAGGGAGTGCAGAAGCTGATCGATGCAGTGATCGAGTATATGCCTGCTCCGACAGACATTCCGGCTATCAAGGGTGTCGATCCGGATGGCAATGAGGTCGAGAGACATGCGTCTGACGATGAGCCTTTCTCTGCGCTTGCGTTTAAGATCATGGCGGATCCTTTCGTAGGAAAACTGGCATTCTTCAGAGTATATTCCGGAACACTGAATTCCGGCTCTTATGTTTTGAATGCCACAAAAGATAAAAAAGAGCGCGTGGGACGTATTTTACAGATGCACGCGAACAAGAGAGCGGAACTGGATAAGGTGTATTCCGGTGATATTGCCGCGGCAGTCGGGTTTAAACTGACTACAACCGGTGATACTATTTGTGATGAACAGCATCCGGTTATCTTGGAATCCATGGAATTCCCCGAACCCGTTATCGAGCTGGCGATCGAGCCGAAGACAAAGGCAGGCCAGGGCAAGATGGGCGAGGCACTCGCAAAGCTGGCTGAGGAAGATCCTACCTTCCGCGCGCACACCGATCCGGAGACAGGCCAGACGATCATTGCCGGCATGGGCGAGCTCCATCTGGAGATCATCGTTGACCGTCTGCTGCGTGAATTTAAGGTGGAGGCTAACGTCGGCGCACCGCAGGTTGCATACAAGGAAACATTCACGAAACCCGTGGATCAGGAATACAAGTATGCAAAACAGTCCGGTGGTCGCGGTCAGTATGGTCACTGTAAAGTGAAATTTGAGCCGATGGATCCGAACGCGGAAGAGACCTTCAAGTTTGAGTCCAGCGTTGTCGGCGGCGCGATTCCGAAAGAGTATATCCCTGCTGTAGGCGAGGGTATCGAGGAGGCCGCAAAGGCAGGTATCCTGGGTGGATTCCCTGTACTCGGCGTGAGCGCTAACGTATATGACGGTTCCTACCATGAGGTGGACTCTTCTGAGATGGCATTCCATATTGCCGGTTCCATGGCATTCAAGGAAGCTATGAAGAAAGGAAATCCCGTACTGCTTGAGCCGATCATGAAGGTGGAAGTGACAATGCCCGAGGAGTATATGGGCGATGTGATCGGCGACATCAATTCCCGCCGCGGACGTATCGAAGGTATGGACGATTTGGGCGGCGGCAAGATCGTACACGGCTATGTACCGCTCGCCGAGATGTTCGGCTACTCCACAGACCTGCGCAGTAAGACACAGGGACGAGGCAACTACTCCATGTTCTTTGAAAAATATGAGCAGGTACCGAAGAGCGTACAGGAGAAAGTGCTTACGGCAAAGACAAAATAAATAAGAAAAACTCTTGAAAATATCAACAGTTTTGATATAATCAAAGATAGCTGATTGTATAGTTTTGGAAAAAAACATCAATTTTGAAACAAGGTAACAAAAATAAGGAGGACTTTAGAAAATGGCTAAAGCTAAATTTGACAGAACCAAACCGCATTGTAACATTGGTACCATCGGCCACGTTGACCATGGTAAAACAACTCTGACAGCAGCGATCACAAAAGTGCTGGCTGAGAGAGTATCCGGTAATGAAAAGGTAGATTTCGAGAACATCGATAAGGCACCTGAAGAGAGAGAGCGTGGTATCACTATCTCCACCGCACACGTAGAGTACCAGACAGAGAAGAGACATTACGCACACGTTGACTGCCCGGGCCATGCTGACTATGTAAAGAACATGATCACCGGTGCTGCTCAGATGGACGGCGCTATCCTTGTAGTTGCAGCTACGGATGGTGTTATGGCTCAGACAAAGGAGCACATCCTTCTGTCCCGTCAGGTAGGCGTACCTTATATCGTAGTATTCCTGAACAAGTGCGATATGGTAGATGACGAAGAGCTGATCGAGCTGGTTGAGATGGAAGTTACAGAGCAGCTTGAAGAGTATGGTTTCACAGATTGCCCGATCATCAAGGGTTCCGCTCTGAAAGCTCTGGAAGATCCCAATGGCGAATGGGGCGATAAGATCATGGAACTGATGGAGACAGTTGACTCCTATATTCCTGATCCTCAGCGTGACACAGATAAGCCGTTCCTGATGCCTGTCGAGGACGTATTCACGATCACAGGCCGTGGTACAGTTGCTACCGGTAGAGTGGAGAGAGGTACTCTGCACCTGAACGAGGAAGTTGAGATCGTTGGTATCAAGGAAGAGACAAAGAAGACTGTTGTAACGGGTATTGAGATGTTCCGTAAGATGCTGGATGAGGCTCAGGCAGGTGATAACATCGGTGCGCTGCTTCGTGGTATCAACAGAACTGAAATCGAAAGAGGACAGGTTCTCGCAAAACCCGGTTCCGTGACATGCCATAAGAAATTTACGGCTCAGGTTTACGTTCTGACGAAAGACGAGGGTGGTCGTCATACTCCTTTCTTCAACAACTACAGACCTCAGTTCTACTTCAGAACAACAGACGTTACAGGCGTTATCAATCTGCCTGCAGGTGTTGAGATGTGTATGCCTGGTGATAACATCGAGATGACAATCGAACTGATTCATCCGATCGCTATGGAGCAGGGTCTTACGTTTGCTATCCGTGAGGGTGGTAGGACTGTTGGTTCTGGAAGGGTTGCTACTATCATCGAGTAATTGTAATTTATTCAGTAAAATC
>CANOCU010000101.1 GCA_947564645.1 uncultured Lachnospiraceae bacterium | reverse complement strand
ACCGTGCGCTTTATGTCGAATTTAACCCACACACGTTACCTTTACAGTTAACTCCGCCAGGCACCCTCACGGCACATGAAAGATTCCACTTAGTGCTGCTGTGTTCCCACCCTGACACGGTTCATGGATTTCCATTGCGTAAGACCCAAACTTCAACGCCACTTATAAAGGGCAGCTACACAAGCGTACGCCCTCGATAAAGCATCACCCCCACTAGAGCGGATTGTGGGTACAGGGCACCGCTAACGCCCCGGCTGCACGGTTTCTATAGTATACTGTTTTTTGTAGTATCTGTCAACTTAAATCCTTCATTATTGTAGATTTAGATTTTCATTGTCTATCATGCGGTATCCGATACCGATTTCAGTAAAAATATACTGTGGATCGGCCGGGTTCTGTTCCATTTTCCGACGTATATTTGCCATATTGACGCGTAGAATGCGATTGTTACTGTCCGCAAAGGGTCCCCATACATGGGCGATCAATGTATCGTAAGTTATGACCTTTCCGGCGTTGCGGGCCAGAAAAGTCAGAATCTTGTATTCGATCTGCGTGAAATGGATGATAGTTCCGTTTACGGTTACCAGGTGCTTTTCGTAATCGATCACCAGATTTCCGGCTTCGTAGCGGTTTTCTACGGGAACCGGAGCGCTGCCGTTTATATTGGAGCGGCGCAGGGCGGTACGGATCCGGGCCATCAGCTCTGAGGTACCGAACGGCTTGGTGATATAATCATCGGCGCCGGCGTCCAGAGCTTCTACTTTTTCCTGTTCCTGCGTCCGGGCAGAGATGACGATGATGGGTACGTTACTCCATTCCCGTATACTGCGTATTACATCCAGGCCGTCCATGTCGGGAAGCCCCAGATCCAACAGGATCAAGTCGGGGCAGCCGGAAGCGGCCAGAGACAGACCACTTCTGGCATTGCTGGCAAAGGTCACTTTATAATCCTGTGTGCGCAGCGTAGTCATGATAAAATTACAGATATTGCGTTCGTCTTCGATCAGTAAGATCTCGTGCTTAAGATTCATAATACATATCCCCTTTGTTATAGAAGTATATGGCAAAACCATATGACAGGTTATGGATGCTTGGGAAGTGTAAAGTAAAATTCTGCTCCTAGCGTATGGTTGCGGGCGCCGATCGTACCGCCGTGGGCTGTGAGTATGGTCTTGCAGATGGACAGGCCGATTCCCATTCCCTTGTTGGAGTCGGATTCCTTATTCCCGATATAAGAATTGCCGTCGAAAATATTCTTTAACCGTTCCGGATCGATTCCGATCCCGTAATCTTTCACATGAAAAGCTACATTCTCATCATCGGTGTCCACATAGCACAAAATAGGATCCGTGCTCTGTGAATGGATAATGGCATTTTCCAGAAGGTTGATCAGTACCTGTTCGATCAGAATGGCATCCATGGGAATGATCAGCAGCTCGTCGGGCACGGAGACATTGACGGCAGCTTCCGGGATCCTTTTTTTCAACCGCATGATCGCGGCGGATACGATCTCCTCCACGGATTCGTCCGTCTTCCTGACGGTGGAGGACTGATCATGGATCCGGGTTACGGTAAGCAGATTCTCCACCATATTGAGCAGCCAGTTTGCATCCTCGTGGATATGGGTGAGAATGGCGATCTTCTCTTCTTCCGGAAGCAGATCTTTGTTTTCCAGATAGGAGGAACTGGCGCCGATTATGCCGGTGAGCGGTGTGCGCAGATCGTGGGATACGGCCCGCAGAAGATTTGCCCGCATTTTCTCTTTCTCGGTCTCCGAGAGCAGCTTATCCTTTTCGGCGATCATGTGGGCCTGTTCCTTGATATTGGCAGTCATCGTACTGGTAAGCAGCGTTACGCCCAGCATCTCCAGAAAAGTGATCGGATAGCCGGACAGCGTGAAATTCAGCTCAAAATAAGGATAAGTAAA
Organism: uncultured Lachnospiraceae bacterium; assembly: GCA_947564645.1. GTDB lineage: Bacteria > Bacillota > Clostridia > Lachnospirales > Lachnospiraceae > UBA3282. Next base: position 10,434 of record CANOCU010000101.1, on the reverse strand, counting down.
CAGGAAATTGACGCAGATCACGGCGACCACGGAAGAGATCAGGCCAGGCAGATACCCGTCCGTGAAGCGGACGATCGTGATCAGAGCCAGAATATAGATCAGAGAAATATTGCCCGAATTTTCCGGAACATACTGAGAGAATAAAAAAGCAAATAAGGTAGCGACGGTCAGTCCCGAGAGAGTGACGACGCAATTCTTTATGGCGGTGGACATGTAAAGTACTCTCCTGTCAGATATTTTTACTTTCTTTTTCTGTCTTTACAGCCAGTATACCTTATTTTGGAGGAAAGCAAAACAGGAAACGTTGTTAAAAAAGCGTTAAGAAAGCGATAAGAGAGTATCAAGGAAATGCTAAAGATGCGTTAAAAAGAAACTGATAAACTGTAAAAATATAGGGGCATATGATAGGATGATCCTAACAGATGTGTTTTATATAAGGGGCAGCGGTCAGCAGTGAGGCGGACCAGGCTGTCGTAAGGAGGAAGACAGAATGCAGATGGATATGTGGTCCATAATTTCGATCATACTCGTTGTGATCGGGTTTTTTGGCGGAATCTGGTATGAGCACAGGTAGAATGGAGGGAGCAAGGTGGGAATCGTAGAGCTTATGATCATTGGACTGGTATTCGTCTCTCTGGGCGGATGCCTTGTGTATTCTCTGATCAGTCACGGAAAGTAAAGCAAAGAGCAGGCCGTTTGGATAAGGCCTGCTCTTTCTCTTAATTTACTCAAACAAGGTATAGCCGTATCTGAAGTGACGATAGATTTTCCATACAATTATCACCGGAAAACTGATCATCAGATAAGCTGTGCTGAGTGCGCCTGCCAGGCCTCCGATCACGCAAATGATCATCATTCCAATACTCATGGGATAACTTCCTCTCTTTCCTTAAAGCCGTCCTTTGGCCGACTTGAGCATATTGACTTGTATTGCTATTATAGGGAATGATGATGGGCAGGGGAATAGGAAAAGGGTTATCTTAGCGCAAGCTTGGCGAAATAGAAGCAGAATATTAACAGGATGTTAGCGCTATTTTAACAGTGATTGCCATCAGGGGGAAAAACGGATATACTGTAAAAAAGAGCCGAAACATCCGTCTCGGCTCATCAGCGGAGTTGGAGGGATTCGAACCCTCGTGCCCCGGAGGGCTAACGCATTTCGAGTGCGCCCCGTTATGACCACTTCGATACAACTCCATATCAATAGCATTATAGTTTGAATTTGAAGGATTGTCTACAGTTTCCTTTCATTTTTTTAATTTTTATTTTCGCGGGCAATATGCCGGACGCTGTGTGTACGGTTGTCCGGCAGGTGTAATTCGGACGGAGGAGTGTTATGACACAGGATGAAAAGTATATGAGAGAGGCGCTGAAGCAGGCCGGGAAGGCTTACGCATTGGGAGAGGTGCCGATCGGCTGTGTGATCGTCTATCAGGATAAGATCATTGGCAGGGGATATAACCGGCGCAATACGGACAAGAATACGCTTGCCCATGCCGAGATCACAGCAATCAATAAAGCAAGCAGGAAGCTGGGAGACTGGCGGCTGGAAGAGTGCACGCTGTATGTGACGTTAGAACCCTGTCAGATGTGTGCAGGCGCTATCGTACAGGCGCGGATTGCGGAAGTGGTCATGGGCAGCATGAACCCGAAGGCTGGCTGCGGCGGTTCTATCCTGAATATTCTGGAGATGCCGGAGTTCAATCATCAGGTCCGGGTCAAACGAGGCGTGCTTGCCGAAGAGTGTACGCAGATGCTGACGCTCTTTTTTAAGGAACTGAGGATCCGCAACAAACTGGAGAAGGAGGCGGCGCGCGAGAGGAACAACGATTCCTGAACTGTGACAAGAAAAAAGAAGAATCGGTTGAGATGAATGGAAAAATAGAATATAATAGGACATGAAGCCAGGGGTAATTCTTTCGGTATGGAAAGAAGTACAGGGTAAGCAAAATTTAGATACTAAAATGTAAGGAGGAAGCAGAGATGAAAAGAATTGGTATGTTGACCAGCGGAGGAGACTGTCAGGCGTTGAATGCGGCAATGCGCGGCGTGGTAAAGTGCCTTTCCTGCAGTGGCGAGGATGTTGAGATCTATGGATTCCTGGATGGCTATAAGGGATTGATCTATGGGGATTTCCGTATGCTGACAGGACATGACTTCGCAGGGATCCTGACGAAGGGCGGTACGATCCTCGGCAGTTCCAGGACGCCGTTCAAACTCATGCGCGAGCCGGATGAGAACGGACTGGATAAAGTGGAAGCCATGAAGCAGAATTATTATAAGCTGAAACTGGACTGCATGGTGATCCTGGGTGGTAACGGTACACATAAGACCGCGAATCTGCTCCGTGAGGAGGGATTAAACGTGATCACGTTGCCGAAGACGATCGATAACGATCTGTGGGGCACGGATATGACGTTTGGCTTCCAGAGTGCAGTTAATATTGCGACGGATTGCATCGACTGCATACATACTACGGCATCTTCCCATGCGCGTATTTTTATCGTGGAAGTGATGGGGCATAAGGTGGGATGGCTTACACTTAATGCCGGTATGGCAGGTGGCGCGGACATTATCCTGATTCCGGAGATCCCGTATGATATCAACAAAGTGATCAAAGCGATCAATGAGCGTGAGGCGAGAGGGTCCAGATTTACCATTATGGCAGTGGCGGAAGGAGCAATCTCCAAGGATGATGCGAAGCTGTCCAAGAAAGAATATAAGAAGAAGATGGAGAATTATACGTATCCGTCAGTTTCTTACGAGATCGCTGACAAGATCAGGAAGAAGAGCGGTAAGGATGTACGTGTGACCGTTCCCGGACACACACAGCGCGGCGGCAGTCCTTGTCCTTACGATCGCGTATTTGCAACCAGGCTTGGAGCAGAGGCCGGTAAACTGATCCTGAAGGGTGAGTATGGATTCATGGTAGGATATAAGAACAGAGAAGTGGTTAAAGTATCTCTCGAGGACGTAGCCGGTAAACTGAAGATGGTATCTCCGGATGCTACGATCGTGAAAGAAGCGAAGATGGTCGGCATCAGTTTTGGTGACTGATGAACAATTATAAGAAAGGCAGAGCGAAGTAATGTCATATACCGCTCTTTATCGAAAGTTCCGCCCGGATCGTTTCGAGGATGTGAAGGGTCAGGAACACATAGTTACTACATTACAGAATCAGATCAAAGCGGAACGGGTAGGCCATGCCTACCTGTTCTGCGGAACGCGTGGAACAGGGAAGACGACGATCGCCAAGATTTTTGCGAAAGCAGTGAACTGTGAACATCCTGTGGACGGCAGCCCCTGCGGAGAGTGTGCAGCCTGCAAGTCGATTGCTGCAGGCGCCAGTATGAATGTGATCGAGATCGATGCGGCATCCAACAACGGTGTGGATAATATTCGCGAGATCGTAGAGGAAGTATCTTATTCTCCGGCGGAGGGCAGGTACAAGGTTTACATTATAGATGAAGTGCACATGCTTTCGATCGGAGCGTTTAATGCGCTGCTTAAGACATTGGAGGAACCGCCGTCTTATGCTATTTTTATACTGGCGACGACTGAGGTGCATAAGATCCCGATCACTATATTGTCCCGCTGTCAACGGTATGATTTCAGGAGGATCACCATTGATACGATCACGGCAAGGCTGCAAGAACTGATGGAAGCGGAGAATATTCGGGTGGAAGAGAAGGCGCTGCGCTATGTGGCGAAGACGGCCGACGGATCCATGCGGGATGCCTTAAGTCTTTTGGATCAGTGCATTGCGTTTCATTTCGGGCAGGAGCTGACGTATGACAAGGTGCTGGATGTGCTGGGAGCCGTGGACACGGAAGTGTTTGGCAGGCTGCTTAAGCATATACTTAAGCGGGATGTGACCGGTTGTATCGCACTATTGGAAGAGATTGTCATGCAGGGCAGGGAACTGACGCAGTTTGTGACCGATTTTACGTGGTACCTGCGTAACCTTCTGTTGGTGAAATCTTCCGATGACATCGAGGATGTGATCGATGTCTCATCTGATAATCTGATCAGACTGCGGGAAGAGGCCGGCATGTTGGAGAGTGATGCGATCATGCGCTATATCCGGATCTTTTCCGAATTGTCGGGACAGATCAAATATGCGGCTCAGAAGCGTATCATGATCGAGATCGCGCTGATCAAGGTCTGTCGTCCCGGCATGGAGAAAGACTATGAATCTCTTACAGAGCGGATCCGGGTCATGGAGGAGAAACTGGAAAACGGCATCGTAGCGGCGCCGGGTATTGGCCGCTTTGACGGCGCTGCCGGAGAGGACAGATGGGAGAATATAACCGTTCCGAAAGAGAAGCCGGCGCTTCCGAAGGCAATTCCGGAAGATATACAGGCAATAGTCAGCAGGTGGCCGGCAATCGTGGGACAGACATCCATGCCCATGAAGCAATATCTGAAGGATGCCAGACTGAGCCTGGGCGGGGATAATAAGTTGTCGGTAGTTGTGGAAGACGGACTCGCATCGGATTACTTCCTGAAGCAGGAAGGACATAAGGAAATCCTGGTACAGATCTTATCGGAGGCCGTTGGCAAGGAGATAGAGGTGACGATACAAAGCGTACCCGATCAGAATACTTTTGTACAGAATTATGTGGATTTAAGTCAGGTGATCCATATGGAGATAGAAGAGGAAGAAGAGTAATGCAGGTGCAGCTGCAAGGGCGGCTTTAAGAAATGAGGAAAAGAAAAGGAGACTGATATGGCAAAGCGTGGAGGATTTCCGGGCGGCGGTATGCCGGGCAACATGAGTAATCTGATGAAACAGGCACAGAGGATGCAGCGTCAGATGGAGGAGAGCCAGAAGGAACTGGAAACGAAGGAATTTGTGGCGAAGGCGGGAGGCGGCGCGGTAGAAGTGACCGTGACCGGCAAGAAAGAGATCACGAAAGTAAAGCTGTCCGAGGAAGTGGTGGATCCGGATGATATTGAGATGCTGGAGGATCTTGTAATGGCTGCGGCCAATGAGGCTCTTCGTATGGCAGACGAGGCGAACGCAGAGATCATGAATAAGATGACCGGCGGACTGGGCGGAGGCTTTCCCTTCTGATGGATTTATACAGCGGATACATTAATAAGTTAATAGAGGAACTGGCAGGTCTTCCGGGTATCGGATCCAAATCCGCCCAGAGGCTGGCATTTCACATTATCAATATGCCCAAAAGCCGGGTGGAGCGCCTGGCAGGGGTGATCGTGGACGCGAAGGAGAATGTGCGTTACTGCAAAGAATGCTATACGCTGACGGATCAGGATATCTGTCCGGTCTGCTCCAGTGTTAACAGGGATCACGGCACGATCATGGTGGTGGAGAATACGAGGGATCTGGCAGCATATGAGAAGACAGGTAAGTACAAGGGGGTTTATCATGTGCTTCACGGGGCAATCTCACCCATGATCGGCATCGGCCCCGGGGACATTAAGCTGAAGGAACTGATGCAGAGACTGGAAGGCAATGTGGATGAAGTGATCATCGCCACGAATTCCAGTCTGGAAGGCGAGACGACAGCGATGTATATCAGCAAACTGATCAAACCTACAGGGATCAGGGTGACAAGGATTGCCAGCGGTGTGCCGGTGGGTGGCGATCTGGAATACATCGATGAGGTGACTTTGCTGCGTGCACTGGAAGGCAGGGTGGAACTATGATTTGTTATTGTGCAGAGTAAATTTAGTGATTCGGATCTGCGAGGCTGTGAAGCAGGTTTATTTTTGATAAGGAGGACTAAGATGGGAGTAGTAAAAGAAAAATTTGGGGTTACGAAGGATGGCAGAGAGATTTATGCATTTACTCTGTCCAATGCAAACGGCGTGCGTGCCAGAGTCATCAACTACGGTGCGATTCTGGTGAATCTTTTTGTGCCGGACAAGGATGGCAACGTGGAGGATGTGGTACTGGGATTCGATACGCTGGAAGGGTATTATGATAACGGAAGTTTCTTTGGCGCAACGATCGGACCAAGTGCCAACCGGATCGGGGATGCATGTTTTGAGATCGGCGGCAAGCTCTTTCATATCGATGTCAATGACGGCAAGAACAATCTGCACAGCCATCGGGAAGAAGGATATCATAAGCAGGTGTGGGATGCGAAGGAAGGAACGGACAGTGTTACGTTTACACTGGAAGGAACGGATGGGGCGATGGGATTCCCCGGCAACAAGAAAGTTGCTATGACCTACAGCCTGTCGGAAGATAATGCCCTGCAGCTGAAATATCACGCGTCGTCAGATGCGGACACCATAATTAATCTGACGAATCACACCTATTTCAATCTGGCGGGACATAAGGCCGGGAAGATTGAGGACCATCTGCTCATGCTTAACGCTTCTTTCTATACGCCTACGGATGCCGGATCTATTCCTACCGGGGAGATTGCGCCTGTGGCGGGCACACCGATGGACTTTACAGAGGCAAAACCCATCGGGCAGGATATCAATGCTGATTTCGAGCAGCTGAGGATGGCGCAGGGATTTGACCATAATTTCGTACTTGACGGGGCAGCCGGAACCTTGAGAGAGATTGCCAAAGTGCAGGATCCGAAGAGCGGCAGAAGGATGCAGGTTCTGACCGATCTTCCCGGTGTACAATTCTATGCCGGAAACTGTATCGCAGAAGAAGTGGGTAAAGAGAATACCCTTTATGGGCCGCGTATGGGATTTTGTCTCGAGACACAATATTATCCGGATAACATTCATCATCCGGAGTTTCCGTCAGCCGTATTTGGGCCGGGAAAGGATTATGATTCCGTGACAATCTATAAGTTCTTATAAGCGGTATCGAAACAAAAAGGAGATGTGCCGGGCATAGAGGTGTCTGGCACATCTTTTTTTAACCGGTATCAAAATTTATTTTCCATTAACCGCAGTAACCGCGGAATACGGCATATTTTGCATAGAGGACATGTTATAGTTAATAGTGTGGCAGTACGGCACAGGCCAGACTATTACAAGCTGTCATGCTATGAATCTGCGCAGGCAAAGAGGCGGATCCTGTGGAATGGAGTGAGAAAAATGCGGCAGCCATCGATCGTCATTCACAAAGGAAAAGGGGAAGAAAGATACGAGCTTTATGTGGAGGATTATGTTATTTCATTTTTAAAGGACAAAACGAATGGGGCGGATCTTTCGGATCTCGTTTTTTATGGTTCCAGAGATGGCGGCAGATATGTTATCTATGGGGCCGGGCGGGAAAGGAACCTTACTGTTTTTGACAAATATGAGCTGCTGACGGAGATCAGCTGCCGGCTGACCGGGACGGGGCCTGTATTTTTGGTCCGAGAAGCGGAAAGTACCTATGAAATCAAGGGATATAAGATTTTCTATTATGAAAATAAAGAAATGCAGGACTATCTGATTCATCAGAAGCGGGAAGAGACCAAACGGACATCGTTTGGCAATACCTGCCTGGCAGCGGACGGCGTCAGAAAATCACGTCCAAAAAACGGAAATTTGGTCCGTTCCCATTACGCCATTTCGCTGCAGGTGGGGATTGTCTTTGTTGTTTTAACAGCGATCGTCATTAATTCAGCCAACAGCTATGATAAGATGGAGCAGTTAAATCAGTCTGCAGCGGAAGTTTTCTTTGTTATGGAAAATCAGGAAACGGACGTAGCTGCCAGACCGGATGAGACAGTCAAGGAGACAGAACAGAACGATATCGTCGTAGAAAGGGACGGCCTGTCAGATGACAGGAGTATCGCCGGCCTGCAGGATGATCTGTCAGAGGATAGTATATTACAGGATAATGTACTGTATGAAAATACGCTGCAGGGTCAGGAAACAGCAAGGACTGAAGCGGCGAAGAGCGAAGAGGAAACGGACGGGGCTGCAGGCGATGCGGATGGAGAGGAAGCGGCGGAAGAAGAGACGACAAAAGAAGGGGCAGCGGGAGAAGCCGGGACAGTACCGGGAGAGGCGGAAGCGGATACTGCCAGGCAGGAAGAAGAGAATACGGCGGGTCAGACAGATGAGGGCGCTCAGGCAGAAGGAGGAGGCAGCGAACAATTAACCGGGGAAGGAGTGGAGGCATTGTCGCGAAATGTAGCCCGGTATTATGAGGTGGAGCGCGGAGATACGCTGTATCTGATCAGCCAGAAAATCTATGGAGACACTGCGCATGTAAAGAAGATCTGTGAGCTGAATCAGATCACGAATCCGGATAATATCCGTTACGGGCAAAAAATAATACTGCCATAGGAGAAACTATGCTACAATAGGACATGGAAAAAGCATAATGCTGTGATAAAGAGGAACAACGCATGGCTAACGTTAGAGATTACCTGAAAAGAAAAAGAGAAAGAAAAGACGGGCAGGGCAGGATCAGTTACCGGGAGAAGATCAAGAGTCATAAGTTTACTGTTTTTTACCGGATATCGTTGGTGATCATATTGCTTACGGCGATCGGAGTGATATTGTATCACCAATGGAAGAACAGAGTATATACGGACAGTACTGTGGTCTATACTACGGAAGTTCATATTACACAGGATTCCACTTTGGTTCCTTTTGCCGGTCACCTTCTGACATACAGTAAGGACGGGGCCGGATGCATGGATATTCGGGGAAATGCGATCTGGAATCAAACTTTTGAGATGCAGAATCCCATTGTAGATATCTGTCAGAATGTGGCCGCAATCGGGGACTATAACGGAAGAACGATCTATGTCATGAACACCAGTGGCATCATGGGCAGCATCACGACAAACAGACCGGTGCGTGATTTCTGTGTGGCGACAAACGGGGTAGTTGCGGTTGTTCTGGATGATACGGATGTCACGCTGATCTGTTTATATGACTCGCAGGGCGAGGAACTGGTGAAATTCAGGACAACCATGAAGGACAGCGGGTATCCGGTCAGCGTGTCCATCTCTCCCAGCGGGGAACTGGCCTGCGTGTCCTATCTGTTTGTGGACAGCGGACAGATGAAATCCAGTGTAGCATTCTATAATTTTGGACCTGTGGGCAAGAACAATGTCAATAATTATGTAAGCGGATACGATTATCTGAACTCCATAGTCCCGTTTACCAGTTTCCTGGATGACAGTTCGGTATTTGCGGTGTCGGATGACCGGATCATGTTTTTTGGCGGTGCGCAGAAACCGCTCGGCGTAGCGGAGAAACTTCTTGCGGACAGTGTCCAGGGCGTATATTATGGGAGTGAGTACATAGGCCTGGTATTCAACAGTACGCAGAGTACTAACAGGTATCGTCTGGAGGTATATCATAAATCAGGGGAGTTGAGGCAGTCGATAGAATTTGACATAGATTTCAGGGATATTTTATTCCATGGCGATCAGATCATCATATATAATGAATCAGAGTGCCGTATCTATAACAGCAGCGGAGCGGAGAAATACAGTGGAAATTTTCCGAAGTCGGTTCTCCTTCTGATACCACAGAACTCCACTCGGCGTTATATGGTCGTGACACCTGATTCTATTGATACGATTGAATTAAAATAAAGAGTTACGGAACAGGAGAGTAGTGGTCTGAATGGTCCAATTAGTTTTTGCGCTGGTCGTCTTTCTCTTATTTATATGGAGAATTAAAAAAGGTTTTGCCAATGGAATTATGAAGGAAATCGTTACAATTTTATCGGGAATCGTTTCCCTGGTCAGCGTTGTGCTGCTTTTCTTTGCAGTCACGAGTGTGATGGCGAAAGCAATGAGCACGCTGACGCTTAGCGTGATCGGGCTTATCGTGGTGGGGATTGTCTTTAAGGTAAGCAGCCTTATCTTCAAGCCGATATTGGCGCTCGGCAATTTTTCCGTCATAGAGGGAGTAAATAAAATGCTGGGGGCCGTTATGGGCGCCGCGGAAGCCTGTATTCTTGGCGGACTGTTGTATTATGGTTTGGGATATATGGGTATTTATGTCTTTTAATTATAGGAATCGACATGATGTCATTTACTATAAAAAAACTGTTGACAAATGACGGAAGTCAGTGCTATTATATAAACCTACCGCAAAATGATCCGTGCATCAGTGCGTCCGGATCAGGGCTGTAAACCGGTCAGAAAATTTGTTAAAAATTTCAAAAAAAGGTATTGACGGCCGGCGGGAGATGTGATAGTATATCAACGTTGCGTGTTCAACGACACCGCAGCGGCCATGCGGCGGATGCAGTATCCGCAGGACATGGAGAGGACCTTGACAAATAAACAGTAATGCAACCCTGAAAATTCAAGAGAAAACATTCTTAAAGATTTTTCAGAGAGTATCGGACAGATACAAACCAAACAGTAAATGTTTAGGGAAACGGATACGAAAGAAGCCAAGCTTGTTTTGATCCGGATCAGACAAAGTCAATTTATGCAGTAAATTTACTAAAGTTAATTTACGCAGTAAATTTACTATTATTTTCGAGAGTTTGATCCTGGCTCAGGATGAACGCTGGCGGCGTGCTTAACA
>CANOCU010000100.1 GCA_947564645.1 uncultured Lachnospiraceae bacterium | reverse complement strand
ATAAAACGTAGGCCTCCGACGCCTTTGATGCAGGTTCGAGTCCTGTCGGGTGCATTTAACTGACATTCTAAGAAAGGTTGTTTTACATGAATACATCTAATAACAATATACAGGATTTTATCAAGGCTAAGTTGGAGATCTTCAGAAACTGGCTCTTCAGATATTCCAAGATTATTATGCCTGTTGTATTGGTACTTTGTGTGGCAGGAACGGTCGCGATCGCGGTCAGCGCCAATAAGAGGAAGATGGCAGAAGAAAGTGTTGAAACAACAGAAGGAATAAATATCGAGCTTGCGGATAATCTGCTCGCGGTGCCGGAGGTGCCATTGCAGCAGGATGCAGTACCGGAGATCAATGAATTGTTCAACACTTACTATACAGCGATGGTGGAGGGGGATACCGACACCATGAGCCGGTTGGTGGACCGTCTGGATGAGACGGAGATCCTGAAAGCGCAGGAGACGAGTAAATATATCGAATCTTATCCGACGCTTGAAGTTTATACGAAGGTCGGCTCCAAAGAAGGCACTTATGTGGCTTATGTCTTTACAGAGGTTAAGTTTAAAGATTACGAGAAGCCGGTTCCGGGTATGCGGGTGTATTATGTCTGCACCAATGAGAATGGTGAATATTACATCAACGAAGACGGTGAAGAGAGTGAAGTCGAATTAAATTATATCCGTGAACTGAATCTGCAGGATGACGTAGTGGATCTGAATAACAGGGTGGCTGCAGCTTATAATGATATGGTCGCTGAAGATGAGGTGCTGAGAGATTTCCTTGTGGATTTGAATCTGGAGATCGATAAGCATGTAGGAGAAGCATTGGCACGTGCGGAAGGCAGTGCATCTCCAGAGGGAGATGACGCTGAGGGCGCGGCCGGGCAGCCGGCAGACGGGACAGAGACTGCGTCTGTGGAATCGGATATGGTAGTGACGAAAGTGAAGGCTATCGATGTGGTGAATATCCGGACTTCGGACAGTGAGACTGCCGATAAACTGGGCAAGGCAGCAGTGGGCGACGAATTTACCTTATTGGAAGAGAAAGGAAACGGCTGGAGTAAGATCAGCTATGAAGGCGGAGAAGCTTATATTAAGAGCGAGTTTCTGGAACCTTCTGAGACGATGCAGGCAGATGCAGGCAGTGAAGAACAGCCGGATAGCGAGCCTGAGGAGACAACAGACGAGCCGCAGGAAGATAGTAATGCCAGCGCTTCGGCGCAGACCACGGGAACGGTGACGGTGAAAGAAAATGTCCGGGTAAGAGCATCAGCCAGTGAAAACGGAGAGAAACTGGGAACGGCTTATATCGGAGAGAAGCTGGATGTGATTATGAAACAGGCGGACGGTTGGACGAAGATCAGGTACAACGGGCAGACTGCTTATGTGAAATCCGATTATGTAGAATAGTTATGAATTGAAAAGCAGTGATTAAAGAAAGAAATAGTGGTTATAATAGAGAGTATGGGATAACACCCATGCTCTTTTTTACTTTAAAGAATGCAAAGCATTCTTTTTTATATAGGAAATACAGGAATGGGAGAGTTGTATGAGACATGATGATTCGAAAATACTGCAGGAGATACAGCGCAATACGGAGATCGGAATGACGGCGATCGAGACGATCTTAGATAAGATCGAAGACGATGAGTTTGCACTGCAGCTTTCCAGACAGTCTCTTCGCTATTCGGAAATCCACAATAAGGCGCTGGATCAGATTCTGGAAAATAAAGGAGAGGTATATCATGGAAGCCAGATCATGGATCTAATGCTTAAGGGTGGTATTCATATGAATACCGCATTGAATGTCAGCAAGGAACATTTGGCGGAGATGATGATACAGGGAAGCAACAGGGGGATCACCAGCATGTGGAAGGCGATGAAGCATAACAGGATGGCGACAGATATGGCGTTTGAACTGGCGCAGGAACTGGTGTCCTTTGAAGAGAGTGCGATCGAGCAGCTGAAAGAGTACCTTTGATTTGTATACAAGTATTTCTGGATTCCGGTATCATTGTACAATATGTCCAAAAAAGGAAAAGAAACAGGAGCTAATTTTTTACACGTTAAAGTGCTGAAATTTATTGAGGTTTTTTTTCTCACATACTATAATGATACGTGGAGCAGAATACAGACCAAAGGAGGATATACAAAATGTCATATGTTGATGAGGTTTATGATCTGGTAGTAGCGAAGAATCCGGCTCAGCCGGAGTTTCATCAGGCTGTCAAAGAAGTTTTAGAGTCTCTTCGTGTTGTGATCGAAGCAGACGAGGACGCATACAGAAAAGAAGCGTTATTGGAGAGACTGACCGTTCCGGAGAGGATCGTACAGTTCCGCATTCCCTGGGTAGATGACAAGGGGCAGGTTCAGGTCAACAATGGATTCCGTGTACAGTTTAACAGTGCGATCGGTCCTTATAAGGGAGGCTTACGGTTCCATCCGTCTGTTAACCTGGGAATTATTAAGTTTTTGGGCTTTGAACAGATCTTCAAGAACTCTCTGACCGGTCTTCCGATCGGAGGCGGCAAGGGCGGATCCGATTTTGACCCAAAGGGAAAATCAGACAGGGAAGTTATGGCTTTCTGCCAGAGCTTTATGACAGAGCTTTACAGACATATCGGTGCGGACACGGATGTACCGGCAGGTGATATCGGCGTGGGCGGCCGCGAGATCGGTTTCCTGTTTGGCCAGTATAAGAGGATCCGCAACCAGTATGAAGGTGTGCTGACCGGTAAGGGACTTACATACGGTGGTTCCCTTGCAAGAACGGAAGCGACAGGATATGGTTTGCTGTATCTGACAGAGGAAATGTTAAAGTGTAACGGTAAGGATATTGCGGGCAAGACGATTGCGGTATCCGGCGCCGGTAACGTAGCGATCTATGCGATCCAGAAGGCACAGCAGCTGGGGGCAAAGCCTGTCACCTGTTCTGACTCTACCGGTTGGATCTATGATCCGGAAGGCATTGACGTAGCGCTTCTGAAGGAAGTGAAAGAAGTAAAGCGCGCGCGTCTGTCCGAATATGCAGCGGCAAGATCTAGCGCAGAGTATCATGAGAAGAAGGCAGGGGAGCATGGCGTCTGGACAGTGAAGTGTGATATCGCTCTTCCTTGTGCAACGCAGAACGAACTGGATCTTGAGGATGCGAAGGCCCTCGTGGGAAATGGCTGCTTTGCGGTTGCCGAAGGTGCGAATATGCCCACAACACTGGAAGCGACAGAGTATCTGCAGAAGAGCGGCGTACTGTTCTGCCCGGGTAAGGCTTCGAATGCGGGCGGTGTAGCAACCTCCGCTCTGGAGATGAGCCAGAACTCCGAGAGACTGTCCTGGACTTTCGAGGAGGTTGACTCCAAGTTGCAGCAGATCATGGTCAATATCTTCCATAATCTGGACGAGGCTTCTAAAAAGTATGGCATGGAGGGCGATTATGTGGCCGGTGCGAACATCGCAGGCTTCCTGAAAGTGGCGACGGCGATGAAGGCGCAGGGTATCGTATAGAGGATATTATCAGGAAGAGCAAAAGAACCCCGGAATGTGACAGTTCCGGGGTTTGTTATATGGTGTGCCGCGCATTTTTGTTCTTCTGGACAGTCTGCATAATATGAGGTAGAATAGATATGTTCAAAAAAGAGAGCAGGAGTGGTTTCAATGGATAAGAGTGAAGAGGATTTGATCGTTGGCGGTTATCATTTCGCGACGGTGGCAGATGCCGAAACAGCCAGAATGGAGAAAAAGAAGATAGAGAATCTGGAACAGCATTTGGATCATCGCAATCCGCAGAATCTTTTGCTGGTTTATAACAGGGCGATCGAAAACAGGGTGTTTCTAACTCCGGTAGGTATGAACTATTTGCAGAGAATGCAGTCGCAGTTAGTCAGCTGTGGCGTGCCGAAGGAGAAGATCAAGCCGATACCGCTTTATGGGACATTCAGCAATAAGACGGAGAACAGCAGCCAGATCAGGCGCAGCATGGAAGCAAGAGGCGTTAAGGTGGAATATCGGGGGCGGTTCATTACATCAGTCTGTATCAATTTTTTGTTTGTGGCGGCGATCATTGGCCTGATACTGGTCTCCCTTTGGAGTGATACGCCGACGATCATCAATTACAGAACGGCTGTTGTTAATGAATATTCAGAGTGGGAACAGGAATTATTGGAAAGAGAGCAGGCGGTCCGGGAGGCAGAACGGGCTTTGGACCAATAGGGAAAAGGTGTTGACTGGATGGAACGATTAAAGATACTGGTAGTAGATGATGAGAGCAGGATGCGTAAGCTGGTCAGGGATTTTCTGACCAAAAGCAATTATGAAGTGATAGAAGCGGAGGACGGTGCACAGGCGGTAGATCTTTTCTTTGAACAGAAAGATATCGCGCTGATCATCCTGGACGTCATGATGCCGAAGATGGACGGCTGGCAGGTATGTAAGGAGATCCGTGAATATTCCAAAGTGCCTATTATCATGTTGACGGCCAAGTCCGATGAGCGGGATGAGCTGCAGGGATTTGAGCTGGGTGTGGATGAGTATATCTCGAAACCGTTCAGTCCCAAGATCTTAGTGGCCAGGGTGGAGGCCATATTGCGCAGAACAAACCAGGCCAGTGCAGATGAAATGATCGAAGCCGGCGGTATTGTGATCAATAAAGCGGCGCACAGTGTCTTGGTAGACGGACAGCACGTGGACTTAAGCTATAAAGAATTTGAACTGCTCAGTTATTTTGTGGAGAACAAGGGAATTGCGTTGTCCAGAGAGAAGATCTTAAACAGTGTGTGGAATTACGATTATTTCGGTGATGCGAGGACCATCGATACGCATGTGAAGAAACTGCGTAACAAAATGGGAGAAAAGGGAGAATTGATCAAGACAATCTGGGGTATGGGCTATAAGTTCGAGGAATAGGTACCAAAATGAGGACGAAGCGGCTTATGAGATATTCCATGAAGAGACAGTTTGTATTCATTTTCATCATGTTGATCAGCGGTACGATCCTGCTCTGCCTTCTGGCGAACAGCACATTATTGGAGAAATATTATGTCAATAATAAGAAGAATGCCCTGATCAAAGCTTACGCAAGCATCAATGCGGCATCCAGCGCAGGCGACATCACATCGGAGCTTTATGATATTGAACTGCAGAAAATACGTGACAAGTATAATATCAATGTGCTGGTGCTGGACAGTGATTCGAAAATGGTCAAGACTACGATGGTCGATCAGGAGTTTGCGATCAAACATTTGTTAAACAATATCTTTTATGGAGTCAGTAAGGAAGACGTTCTGTTGGAAGATAAGGGATATATGATACAGATCGTCACGGATGTCCGTATGCAGACCGAATATATAGAAATGTGGGGGATGCTGGATAACGGCTATTTCTTTATTCTGCGGAGCGCACTGGAGAGCATTCAGGAAAGCGTCGCCATATCCAATCGTTTTATGGCTTATGTCGGATGTATTGCAGTTGTTGCCAGTATTTTGCTGGTGATCGGGCTTTCCAACCGGATTACGAAACCGATCATGGAACTGGCCGGTATCTCTGAAAGAATGAAGCATCTGGATTTTAATGCAAAATATACGGGAGACGACAGGACGGAAATCTCCATACTTGGCAATAATATCAATGAGATGGCGGAGGCTTTAGAGACGACCATTTCTGAATTGAAGACGGCTAATAACGAACTGCTCAAGGATATTGAGAAGAAAGACAGAGTCGATGAGATGCGGAAAGAGTTTCTTTCCAATGTGTCCCATGAGTTGAAGACGCCGATCGCTCTGATCCAGGGATATGCGGAAGGCCTGCGGGAGGGGATTAATGACGACGCCGAGAGCCGGGAGTTTTATTGCGACGTGATCATAGATGAAGCGGTTAAGATGAATACCATGGTCAAGAAACTGCTGACGCTGAACCAGCTGGAGTTTGGAAATGAAGTGGTGAATATGGAGCGGTTTGATATCACGGCACTGGTCAGAAACTATATTGCCTCCTCGGATATTCTTTTGAAGGAGAGAGAGATTTCTGTCCGCATGGAGGATTATGGGGCAATCTATGTCTGGGGCGACGAGTTTAAAGTGGAAGAAGTCTTTATGAATTATTTTACGAATGCGATCCACTATGCGCAGGGAGAGAAGATCATTGACGTGAAGATCCAGGCTGAGGAAGCGTACGTCAGGGTATCTGTTTTTAATACCGGAGAACAGATACCTTCGGACAGCATAGAGCATATCTGGGAAAAGTTCTATAAAGTGGATAAGGCGCGTACAAGAGAGTACGGGGGCAGCGGAATTGGGCTGTCTATTGTCAAGGCGATCATGGAATCCATGAATCAGAAGTACGGTGTGATCAATTATGAGAATGGTGTGGCGTTCTGGTTCACACTCGATGTTGCATAATGGTTGCATCCTATGGGCTGATTGCGCTTAGAAAAGATTTGTCAGATGGGAGATATTACGTTATAATAGAAGGCGGTACAGTGGTCTTAAGCCTGGCGCCAGAACTTTGGCGGGATGCTTATAGATTTAATATATGGTGATGGGAGATATGGAAGTGAGAAAAGTGGGAGCAGTTCTGTGTGGTATCACAGCAGCAATTCTTATGACAGGGTGTGGGGCTGAGATGCCCGACCTGACGGAGGAGGAGACTAAGATCATCTCGGATTATGCGGTGGATGTGCTGCTGAAATATGACAGGGTTCACAGTGGGCGTCTGATGGATCCGTCCGAATTTGAGGAGGAAGAGAATAAGAAGGCGGAACGGGAGGCGGCAGCTGCCGTGCAGGAGACGGCAGAAGAGGAAGCACCGGAAGAACGCGCAGAGGATGACACGGAAGTGATCGATGCCAGTCAGGATACGGAAGTGGCGGCAGAGCCTTCCACGATAGAAGAATTCTATGGGATTTCGGATATTACATTCCAGTATACAGGATATGAGCTGACACAGTCTTATCCTTCGGGCACGGAGGGTGAAGAGGTTTTCTTCGCCATGGATGCCACGGAAGGGACTCAGCTGCTTGTCCTGAAATTTACGGCGGCCAATGGAAGCCCGGCGGACCAGACGCTGGATATGATGGGCAGCGGAGCAAGATTTAAGATATCCGTTAACGGCGCTTCAGGAGAGAATGCGCTGTCAACCATGCTGCTCAATGATATGCAGACTTATAAGGATGTGATCCCGGCAGGGACAAGTACGGAGCTGGTCAGTATTGTGGAAGTACCTCAGTCGGTCACCGTAGAATCGATTGATTTTATTCTGCGCGGAGAGGCCGGGAACTCTGTGATCAAACTGCAGTAGGGTTTAAGGGACGGATTTCTAAAATCTTTATTAAGATAAAAAGGGAAACGTTGACAGGAACTCACTTTCTAAATATACTGATAAGGCAGCCGACCGACCGGTCGGACGGACAGACGGCGATTAGAAAGAGGAGTAAATATCATGTTGGGAAAATTCAGCGTTAAGAAGCCCTATACAGTCCTGGTGGCGGTCATTTTGGTGATCGTTCTCGGAGTGGTGTCCTTTACAAAAATGTCTACGGATCTGCTGCCAAGTATCAGTCTGCCATATGTCATTGTGATGACAGCTTATCCGGGAGCCAGCCCGGAGACGGTGGAGATGGTGGTGACGAAGCCGGTAGAAGCATCCATGGCGACTGTGAGTAATATTGAAGGGATAAGCTCCGTTTCCAGTGAAAATTATTCTACGGTCATTTTGGAATTTGCACAATCCACAGATATGAATGCTGCGTCCCTGGAGATCCGGGAGAATCTGGATCAGATCAAAAGCTATTGGGATGATTCTGTCGGAAGTCCGATCATTATGAAAATGAATCCGGATATGCTGCCGATCATGATCGCAGCTGTCGGAAACACTGGCATGACGGATGCGCAGGTAAGTGAGATGACCCAGAACCTGGTGATCCCGGAACTGGAAAGCATAGAAGGTGTGGCATCTGCAAGCGCTACCGGATTGTTCGAAGAGAGCGTAAACGTGATCATCAGGCAGGAGAAGATCGACGCTATCAATGAACAGGTATTTGCCTATATTGACGATGAAATGAAGGATGCCGAGCAGGAGCTCGCCGACGGAAAGCAGGAGATCTATGACGGTCAGGCGGAACTTGACGAGGCGCGGGTTGAACTTGCCGAGAGTAAGCAGGAACTTATGGACAGTGAGCAGGAGCTGGATGACAACAGCAGGGAGCTTGCGGAGAATAAGCAGAAGCTGCAGGACGGGAAGGCAGAGATTGCAGAGAACAAGGCGAAACTGGAAGAAGGTAAGTCGGAACTTGCCAACAAGAAGGGCGAGGCCACGGCGCAGCTGGCGGCGGCCGAGACCAAGATCCTGACGGCAAAGACGGATTTGGAAGCGACGAAGATGCACCTGACGCTGGAGATCGCCACATCGAAGGCGACGATAGAAGCTACCCAGAGCGGGATTGAGAAGATTGACGAAGGAATTAGTAAGTATAATGAGGCAGTGCAGGCCATTGAGAGAATTAATTCGCTGATAACGGGACTTGATAATGCCCCTGATCAGGATATTCCGGTGGCCGGTTTACTGACCGGTGAAGAGCAGGAGGCTGTGGCACAGCTTCTGCAGATGAATGTTGACGATATAGCCGGGATGACTGTGGGAATGCTGAAAACGGCACTGGTGGCGGTAAGGGATTCCATGAGTGCGGCATTGGAGGGCACAGATCCGGATGCGTTGGAAAGTCAGAAGCAGGAGCTTACCGCAACGATCGAGATGCAGCAGGCGAAGGTTTCGGCAATGGAGTCACAGCTTTCCGGTATCGCGGAAAACATAGGAACTCTGGACAAAGCGTTGGAACAGCTCTATGCGGGTAATCTGACTGCTGCGATCGAGTTTGCCAATGCCCAGACTACGATCAGTGTCGGCGAGATGCAGCTGAGCGCAGCCGAGACACAGCTTGAGGCAAGCGAGAAACAGCTGGAAGCCGGAGAGGATCAGCTGGAAGCCGGGAGGGAGCAGCTTGAATCCGCATGGGAGCAGATCAAGGATGGCGAAGAACAGCTGAATGATTCGGCACAGCAGTTAAAAGACGCGCTGCAGCAGATCGCGGATGGCGAAGAAGAGCTGGAGGAAGCCAGAGAGGATGCCTACGAACAGGCCGATATGAATTATATTCTTACGGTCGATACCGTAAAATCTCTATTGGCGGCACAGAATTTCTCCATGCCGGCAGGATATGTTACGGAGGATGGTATCGACTATCTGGTAAGAGTCGGCGATAAGCCGGAGGATATCGAGGAACTGAAGAGAATGCCCTTACTCAATCCGGAGATGGACGGGGTGGATATCATAACATTGGCAGATGTGGCGGATGTCTTTATGACGGATAATTCCGAAGAGATTTATGCGAATGTAAATGGTGAACCCGGCATCATGATAACGATCCAGAAGCAGACCGGCTATTCTACGGGGGACGTTTCCGACAGGATCCTGGATAAATTTGAGGAGTTGAAGGCCGAGAATCCGGATCTAATCCTTATTACGCTGATGGATCAGGGAATCTACATTGATTTTGTCATGGATTCCATCATCAATAATGTGCTGTTCGGCGCGATCCTTGCGGTGCTGATCCTGATTCTGTTCCTTAAGGACTGGCGTCCTACGGCGGTAGTCGCCTGTTCCATTCCGGTCAGCCTGATCACTGCGATCGTGTGTATGTATTTCAGCGGCGTTACCCTGAATGTCATCTCCCTTTCAGGACTGGCGCTTGGCGTCGGCATGTTGGTGGATAATTCCATCGTGGTGATCGAGAATATTTTCAGAATGCGAAGCGAGGGATATTCGGCAAAGGAAGCGGCAATTGAGGGCGCGGGTGAAGTGGCGGGTGCGATCATGGCATCCACGCTGACTACGGTATGCGTATTTTTACCCATTGTCTTTACGGAGGGAATCGTCAGACAATTATTCGTGGATATGGGACTTACAATCGCTTATTCGCTGTTTGCAAGTCTGCTGATTGCATTGACGGTGGTTCCGGCCATGTCGGCGGGGGTCTTTTCCAAGGCAACGCCGCAGAAGGAGAGTAAGATCTTTGGCGGTCTGATGACAAAATATGGCAGGCTGTTGGAGCTGGCTCTGCGCTTTAAGCCAGTCGTTCTTGTGTTGGTGTTTGCCTTATTGGCAGTCAGCGCCATGGCGGCCTTTTCCAAAGGCACTGCTTTCATGCCAGACATGGACAGTACGCAGATTACCATGACGCTGAGCCTGCCGAAAGATACGCCGCTTGTTGAGACGGCAGATGTGACAGACAGGGTGATCGACCGGTTAAGGGAGATGGAAGAGGTAACGGATGTGGGTGCGATGGCAAGTTCTTCTTCTCTGAGTATGCTTTCCGGCGGCGGCAATTCTTCCACGAACGAAACCGTTGTATACATATCGCTGCGTGAGGATAAAGAGCGTGATAATCTGGAAATAGCACGTGACATGCGGGAGAATATCACGGACATTCTGGAAGAAAATCAGGCAGAAGCGGCGATCGAGACGTCTACCATGGATATGAGCGCTCTTGGTGGAAGCGGTATATCCATTCAGATTAAGGGACGCGAGTTAGATACTTTGCAGGAAATTGCCAGGGATATCGCGGCGATCGTTGAGGGTGTGGAAGGCACCGAAGAGGTGTCCGATGGTCTGGAAGAATCGACGGGAGAGATGCGTATCCAGATCGACAGACAGAAAGCGATAGAGCATGGAATCACTGTGGCACAGGCATTTCAGCAGATACAGGCTAAACTTGCCGATGCAGCCAGCGCGACTACACTGGAGACGGAAATCGAGGAGTACAGTGTGTATGTCAGACATGCTAAGGATATTGAACTGACAAGAGATCTGGTGAAGAATCTGGAACTTGACCGTACCTCGCAGGATGGAAAGAGGGAGAAGATCAAGTTATCCGAGATTGCCGTTTTCGAGAGTACGGAAGCGCCCAAGTCTGTCAGAAGGACCGATCAGACCAGGTATATTGCCGTATCCGCATCTGTTGCAGACGGGTATAATATTGGATTTGTATCAGAAGATGTGGAGGAAGCGCTCAGGGATTATGAGATGCCGAGCGGGTACAGCTATACGATGAGTGGTGAGAACGAGACCATTAACGATGCGATGGAGCAGGTTTCCTTAATGCTGCTTCTTGCGCTGATCTTTATGTACCTGATCATGGTAGCGCAGTTCCAATCGCTCTTATCGCCCTTTATCATCATGTTTACGATCCCGCTTGCCTTTACGGGCGGCCTTTTGGGATTATATATCAGCGGCAGTGAAGTGAGCGTGATTGCGTTGATCGGTTTTGTAATGCTTTCGGGTATTATCGTGAATAACGGTATTGTTTTGGTGGATTATATCAACCAGCTTCGCGCAGGTGGCATGAAAAAACGAGAAGCCATTATCATGGCGGGCAGAACAAGAATGCGCCCCGTGCTGATGACTGCGCTGACAACGATACTGGCTCTTAGCACGATGGCATTCAGTGATGATATGGGGGCGGATATGTCCAAGCCCATGTCGGTTGTTACGATCGGCGGGCTGATTTACGGTACCTTGTTGACTTTGATCGTGATTCCCTGCATTTATGATATCTTTATGAGAGAGAAAGATAAGGCAGGGAGCATAGAGGAAGATAACAATGAATAAAGAATATTTGCCGAAGGAAAAGGCCATCTATCACGCAGTGCTTGCACTCTTTGAGGAGGGCGCCGATATCAATAATCTTACCGTGGCAGAGATCACAGGACGAGCCGGAATCGGAAAAGGGACTGCTTATGAGTATTTTTCCGGGAAAGAAGAGATGATCGCAAAGGCTTTTTTCTATAATGGGGAAATGGTCTGTGAGCAGTTATATGAAGGGATATGTAAAAAGAGCAGTCTTTACGATAAGATTAACTATGTACTGCTTGAAATGGAGAGACAGATCCCGAGAATGGACTGTATTTTTCGACTGCTTCATATGTTATCCGAAAATTCTTCGGTGAGCAGATGGATCAGGGAATTGCTAAAAGAGAAAAAAATAGCAGAGGAAGCGCCTGCATCGGGCATGATACGGAAGGTTCTGCTGGATGAACTAAAAGGTAAAAAGATACCGTCAGAGGAAACGATGACATATCTCGTCTTCAGCATTTATTCCAGAGTCTTTTGTTACGGAATGATGCTGAAGAATGAGAAATACCAAAGTGCAGAGCAGAGAGAAAATATTCGCGATCTGGTCTGTCAGGGAGTCTGCAGGGAAGTAGAAGAGGCGTTATGTCGTATATGATTCCGATAGATCAGGCCGAAATTTGACCGGATGAAAAAAAACAAAAAAAATATCAAAAAAGCTGTTGACAATCAGAAATGGTAATGCTATACTCAGATACGTTGCTGAGGACAACACTAAGTTACAGCAGCGGCCATGCGGCGGATGCAGCATCCGCAGACATGGAGAGAACCTTGACAAATAAACAGTAATGCAACCCTGAAAATTCAAGAGAAAACATTCTTAAAGATTTTTCAGAGAGTATCGGACAGATACAAACCAAACAGTAAATGTTTAGGGAAACGGATACGAAAGAAGCCAAGCTTGTTTTGATCCGGATCAGACAAAGTCAATTTACGCAGTAAATTTACTTTTATTTTCGAGAGTTTGATCCTGGCTCAGGATGAACGCTGGCGGCGTGCTTAACACATG
>CANOCU010000099.1 GCA_947564645.1 uncultured Lachnospiraceae bacterium | reverse complement strand
GCCGTTACAGCTACCCTTATAGCATACCTAATTTTACAAAGCGTTACAGTTTAATCGTCGGGGCCTTTATCGGATGAAACAATTTTATGAAACTTATGCAAACTATGAAAAAGTGTCACCACTGGTGACACAAATCAATTGGACAAACAATTTATTGATTTTGTCAGGAACAAAAGTATTGATTCAAAAAGTTACAGGAACTGATAAATATATCATAAATAGGGATCTGTGCTGTCATTTTTTGTGTGGACAGAACAGGTTGGGTGTTTATACGGACCATAAATAGCGGAACCCCATCATGAACAGCCTGTCGCATGGCCATCCATGCGATGAAAGCCAGAGAATTTTATAGTAACAGTAGTGACACGAGTGTCAGAAGGAGAACGATCATGAATACGGCGACAGAATTACGGAATAAATTGCGGAGCCTTGACCATAAAGGCTATCCGGCATACAAGGATTTAAAGGGACAGTACAACTTCGGGGATTATGTGCTCTCCATCGATCATGTGCAGGGCGATCCTTTCGCTTCACCGTCCAGGCTTTCGGTGCGGGTGGAGAAGGCAAAGGCCGGTTTCCCCGCAAAGTACTATGACACGAAGGCTAAGCGGATCACCCTGCAGGATCATTTGACGCGGCTGTTCGGCAGGCAGGTGGCAGGCGGCAGCTTTCAGGCGAAAGGCTCCGGTAAGAGCGGCCTTTTGTCGGTGTCGAGATGCGGGCAGCAGGTGTTGGAGCGTACGGCCATGCGGGTGAAGGACGGCGACCTGACCCTGCGGTTCGAGGCGGGCTTCCCGGCCAACGGACGCACGATCAACGCCAGAGAACTGGAGAAGATGCTGTTTGATATTTTGCCCGACTGTGTGCGCAGAAGTCTGTACTATAGTAAGATCGATCAGGAAAAGCTGCGGCAGGCGATCTGTCTGTGCGAGGATCAGCAGTATATCAGGCGGTGTCTGACAGAACAGAATCTCTGCGCTTTCGTTGCAGACGGCTCTGTCCTGCCGCGGGAGAGCGGCGTATCGGAACGGCCGATGAAGAACGCAGTGGCCTTCCGGTCGCCTGAGTCGCTGCGGATCACCCTCAACCTGCCTAACCGGGGGCCGGTGAGCGGTATGGGGATTCCCCAGGGAATTACCCTGTTTGTAGGAGGCGGTTATCACGGTAAATCCACGATCCTGCAGGCGCTGCAGAACGGGGTTTACGACCATATTGCGGGGGATGGCAGGGAACTCGTGATTACGGACGCTTCGGCTTTTAAACTGCGGGCGGAGGACGGCCGCAGCGTGACGGGCGTGGATATCTCTCCTTTTATCAAGAACCTGCCGAACAAAAAGGACACCGTGCATTTTTCCACGGAGGATGCCAGCGGCAGCACGTCCCAGGCGGCCAATCTGATGGAGGCACTGGAGAGCGGCAGCAGTCTGATCCTGATCGATGAGGATACGTCCGCCACCAACTTTATGGTGCGGGACGATCTGATGGCGCAGGTGATCACACCGGGCGAGGAGCCGATCACGCCTTTTATCAGCCGGGTGCGGGGCATGTATGAAGACTTGGGCGTGTCCTCCATTATTGTGGCTGGCAGCTCCGGGGCGTTCTTCCACCGGGCGGATACGATCATTCAGATGAAAGAATATATACCCATCGATATCACGCGTAAGGCGAAGGCCGCTGCGGCGGTTTACATGGATCAGGGTGCGGGCGTGGCAGAGAATACGGCTGCGCCGGATGCGGCAGATTTTCCGCCATTTAACCGGAAGCGCTGTCCGGCGCCGGATATGGCGCTGCGAAAGGAAGACCGGATCAAGATGAAGGCCATGGGGACCAGTGAACTTTCCCTCTGCAAGGAAAATGTGGAACTGCGCTACTTAGAGCAGCTCAAAGACCAGGAACAGAGCATGGCGCTGGCCCATCTTCTGAAATATGCCGAACTGAAGATGATGGACGGCAGGAAGGATCTGCGGCAGATCGGGGATCTTCTGGAAGAGCAGCTGGATCGGAGCGGACTGGAAAGTCTGTTTGAAAGAGGGGATGTTTCTTCTCAGCTGGCGAGGCCGAGAAAGCAGGAGATCATGGCGTGCATCAACCGCTATCGGAAGTTGAAGATCTAAAAGCGACAACGGATTTTTCGGGAGGGTGAGAATGAAGAACGGAGCAGGTACGCCGGCAGGAAACGTACAGTCGGGGAGCGCCGCGCGTGGCAGGACATATGATATGACATATATTGGTATTTTTGCGGTAGTGATCGCGGTCTGCTCCTGGATCTCGATCCCGGCGGCGGTCCCCTTTACCCTGCAGACGTTCGCAGTGTTCCTGGCGGTGATCCTGTTGGGAGGAAAAAGAGGCACGATGTCGGTACTCGTCTACATCCTGCTTGGGGCGACAGGGATTCCGGTATTCGCCGGTTTCAGAGGTGGTATCGGCGCGCTCTTAGATCATACGGGCGGTTATATTATCGGGTTTCTGGCCTCCGCGCTGATCATGTGGGCAGCGGAAAGACTGGCTGGCAGAAAACCCCTGGTACAGGCGGTATCCATGTTCCTGGGACTGGCGGCCTGCTATGCGGTGGGGACGGCGTGGTTCATGCTTGTCTATAGCAGAGACACCGGAGCGGTGGGATTGATGACGGTGCTCGGATGGTGTGTGATTCCATTCATCATTCCGGATGTGGTGAAAATCATGCTGGCGCTGATGCTTGGCAGCGCATTACAAAGACCGCTGTCCGGGATTGTCCGCTGAAGAGATGCATTACAGTCTTTTCATGACATGACTTATGCACGGGCAGTGTAAGAGCGTTTTCCGTTATGTGGTGGACGGAACAGCGCTCTTTTTATATTCCGCATCAAAAAAAGGGCCTTCTACAACATTTCCCGGGAATGAGGGAGAGAAAAAAGAACATATCGTGGTATACTGTTTTCAGGGATTGGCGTTTGGAATAGATGCAAAGAAGGCTGCACGGAGGTACGGGATTGCAGATCGTGATATGTGATGATGACAGAAAAATGCAGGAAATTCTGCGGGATAAAATAGAGAGGATCTGCCAGGCGGCGGGTTTAGAGCACCAGATCCGGTGCTGTTCTGCGGGGGAAGAGGTGCTGGAAGCAAAGGAGACGCCGGATCTTCTTTTCCTGGATATCCAGATGCCCGGCAGAGACGGCATGGATGTGGCGCAGGAGCTGCGGCGGAAGCATTGGGGTACGATCCTCATATTTGTGACGGCATTGTCAGAATATGTCTATGATGCCTTTGACGTGGGGGCCTTCCACTATCTTGTGAAGCCTTTTGAGGATGAGAAGCTTTCTCGGGTATTTCAGAAGGCGTTGGAAGAGTATGAGAGGCGGCATCAGAGCAAAACGGTGTCGGGAGGGGAAGCGCAGCCTTCGAAGATGCTCCTGATCAGGCAGGGCAGCATCTCTTCCGCTGTGCCTGTGGACAGTATTCTCTATGCGGAGGTGTTTAACCGCAAGGTCACTCTGCACACTCTGAACGGGGATCTGGAATACTATGGAAAACTGACGGAACTGTCAGAACAGGTCGGAGAAGGCTTTTACAGGACACACCGTGCCTATCTGGTGAATCTGGCCTATGTGGAGAAATATGACGCGACGACGGTCTGGCTGGAACAGGGAACGGCGCTGGTGTCGAAGAAGCAGTTTGCCGGATTTGTGAAACAGTATATGCGTTATATCAGCAAGGGAGGGGTGCCCGGATGAATCCGTTAGAACCCTGTTATGAGATTGCCAGCCGGATTTACCGGATGGCAGTCACGGTGCTCAATGCATCCTGCTGTGTGTTCTGGGTGAAACCGGCCATGGCGGGGAGGAAGAAGCTGTGGAGGATCGGTGCGGCTTATGTGACAGTCATATTGATATTGGCCTGGGTGCCCTGCTATATTCCGAGTATTCTGGTATATGGCCTGGGTGTTCTGGCTGCTTTCCTTGTCATGTGCCTGCTTGACAGAAAGGATTTCGGACAGAAAGTATTTCTGGCGGTCACATTTTTCTGTATGCGCTGGCAGGCAGGAAATATTGTGGGGAGTACGACGGGCTGGCTTTACAGGGGATGGGTGGACTGGCTGATCAGTCTGAAGGGTCAGAAATCCTGGACGCTTCTCTATAAGATGGCGATGGAGAGTTATGAATTCTGGTTCGCCATCTATGTGGCGGACTGTATTTTCGGCTTTCTGTTGACCGCGCTGCTGCTGTATGGGGCGATCCGCCTTATGAGATGGGCTTATGGCGGCGGACAGGGGCATTTGAACCGGAAGGAACTCTTGCTGCTGCTGATGCCCTCGGTGCTGGGTGTCTTTGCCTATGGAGTGGATGAATTTTACAGAGGAGTTTATGAGGCGGAGGCGGCCAAAAGTGTCTTTGACCTGAAAGGGCGGCCGCTATTGATCAACCTGTACTGCCTGGCCTGTTATTTTACGATCCTGGCCATGGTCTATGTATTTCGGAAGTGGAAGCAGGAGCAGAGGGCGGAGGGGGAACGCCGGGTCTTCCTGGCGCAGATGAAGGATGTGCAGAGACATATGGAAGAGGTGGAACGGCTCTATTCGGATCTGCGGGGACTCCGTCATGATATGGGCAATCATCTGATGACGCTGGAGGAACTGTATGCAAGGGGAGCGTACGAGGCGGCAGGCAGATATGCGGAGGACATGCGGGCGAAGCTGCAGGCGATCTCTGCGGATATCCGAAGCGGTCATCCCGTCACGGACGCGGTGCTGTCCGTCAGGAGGCGGGAGATGGAAGAGAAGGGGATTTCCTTTGACTGTGATTTTCATTATCCGCAGAAAGGAGAGCTGAATGCTTTTGACCTCAGTATCATTCTGAACAATGCGCTGGCCAACGCCGTGGAGGCGTCCGAGGGGGAGCCGCGCCGGGAGATTATGCTGACTTCCCGTCTTGTTAAAAACATGTATATCATCGAGGTGGCAAATGCGTTTAGCGGCAGCCTGCACATCAATGTGCCGGACGGCCTGCCGCTTACGACCAAAACGGAAGAAGGGCATGGATTCGGTCTGCCCGGTATCCGTCATGTGGCGAGGAACTATTACGGGGAGGCTGAGATTGGCGTGGAGCAGTACCGGGGTATAAGATGCTGCGTACTGCGGGTGATGCTGCAGATTGGTTAAATGTCCGGTAAAGGTCCGGCGCTGTTCTTGTCTTTATCGTTCACATCATCATAAGGCTACCTCACAACATTGCTCTTTCATGGGAGGAGGTAAGCGCCGAAATAAAAGATATAGTAAACGAGATCTCTTGTGTCGTTTACGACGGCTATAAGACAAAGTCAGGCAAAAAGGAGGATACAGCTATGAGAATAAGCGGAGTAAGCGGCGGTCCGGATATGCAGGCTGGGGGCGCAGGAATGTCTCCGGGCGCGGGAGAACCGATGGATGAGGTCAGCAAGGGTCTGCAGCGGCAGATCGAGAATCTGCAAAAGCAGATGAAGGAACTGTCATCGAATCAGGAAATGCCGCCGGACAGGAAGATGAAGAAACGGCAGGAACTGCAGAAGCAGATCAGCGAGCTGCAGATACAGCTCAGACAACATCAGATGGAGGTTAAGCGGGAGGAAGCCAGGAAGAAAGAGGAGAAGGCATCTGAGGACGACGTGCTGAACCCGACCAAGGGTATGGAAAAGAAGCAGGGGCAGAGCGCCGGACTTTCGGCAGGCAGTATGGAGGCGATGCTCTCGGCCGACGCATCTATGAAACAGGCAGGAATCCACGGCAGCACGGCAGACCATGCACAGCACCGGGCCGCTATCCTGGAAGCGGAGATCAATCGGGATAAGGGAGGGCCGGGAGATGCCACGGCAGCGAAGGAAGAGCTGCTTGCAGAGACGAAGGCAATAGCCGAGAAAGCCACGGCGTCCCAGATGGAATCCCTTGGCAAGGCCAATGAGACCGCGCAGGAAGCTTCCGAGGCGGAGAAGAAGGAGAATGACCGGAAGGAGGAAGCGGACGGCGAGGCGGGACAACAGAGTGCACCTGGTACAGCGGACGGCACGACGGCAGATGTGTCTGAGGGCAGTCTGGAGAGCCAGAGAGGCGTCTTGTATCATCCGGTGGATGTGAGGATCTGATGTCTGTATCGTATCTTACCGGATTATAATTATAGTAAACGACATAACAAATGTCGTTAACGTTAGGACAGGGATGAAAAATAAAGTACCCTCCGGCCTGTGAAAGCAGGCGTCGGAGGGTATTTTGACGCTTTAGCCGGGCTTGTTATCTGAATCTAAATGGAACGGGATGTTATGTTGTTCCAGTAAGGATTTCAGGTAAGCGATCTGGGTAGACAGGGTGTCAATCTGAGGCAGGTAATATGCAGCCTCTTCCTTCCGGGTACGTTCAATGATTTCCTCGGAACTGGTGCCGCACAGATTCAGGATTCCTTCACAGACCATGGGAGCATCTCCTTTCTTGTTTTGATTGGCGGTAGTCAATTGGTTCATATAACGGATATAGATATCCTGTTCCTGATGAAGACTGTAATCATCTGCCAGCCGGTTTATAAGGCCACTGCCATGAAGCCTGTTGGTGAGACAGTGGAGATATAGATAGTCCTCCGGAGGCAGTTCGATCGTGACGATAATCTGTGTATGAAACGTCTCTTTATTGATATGATATACTCCCGGAGAAAAATTTTCAACCTTTATTTTTCGTTCCTTACGCAGATGTGCTATCAGTTTGCGGGGATAATGACAGCTGAGATGGGTCAGGCTGACATCAAGGCCGGAATATTGATTTTTCTTACCGGTCTGGTCGATGAACAGACCGGCATATCCTATGGTCTTATAATAGGAGTCAATGCTGGCCGAGGAGCCGATTCCCTTGACTTCAAACAGATTGAAGGTTCTGAATAGATTAGTTATTGTCGCCGGAATGATCTGTTCGGTCAGCTTTCTGATCACCAGGATATCAATACGATAACTGCCTTTGCCAAGGATATATTCTGTTATGTATTCGAGAGAGGAGGCATAGTTTTTCAAGTCGATCTGTAGGGCGCAGGATGCAGCTTCATGCCAGTTGACGCGGTGCTTCCTGTAATTTTTCCTTCTGGGTTGCTTTTTACCGGCGGATGGAAGTTTTTTCTTTTTGTCGTCTGGTAAAAGGGGATTGTGGTTTTGCAATACGAGTTTCCTTTCTGACAGATCAGTCCGAAGACCGGAAGAGATGTCAATAGAAATGCACAAAGACATTATGGCTTTGACATGGTTAGCAGATATAGAATTTATAGCATAACCGGCAGCGGATTACAATTGTTTTTGAATGGAAGGACTGTAGAAAAAACAGACTGAGATTATGCGGGAAACAGATTCTTAAAACAAGATGTAGGATGTCGGATCGATATTTTTACTGAAAGTCCACCATATATGGTAT
This sequence comes from uncultured Lachnospiraceae bacterium, assembly GCA_947564645.1. GTDB lineage: Bacteria > Bacillota > Clostridia > Lachnospirales > Lachnospiraceae > UBA3282. The sequence continues at coordinate 5,519 of CANOCU010000099.1, read as the reverse complement.
TGTGTATTTTTTCTAAAGGGAATGGTATATTTTGTTGTGATTGAAAATTCCGCAGCATTTACCTTTCGGAGATTTTGTAGTAGGATAGATGAGGGAGTGGAACGAATAAAGAGTGAGGAAGCGGAAGGCGCAGACCGCGCCGGCATCTGCGTGGAAGTATGAAAAGAAAGACTATGGCAACAGCTCTGCGCACTTGCTGCGCTGAGCGTACACGCGCCACGCTTGCGTGTGTGCATAATACTTGCACCGTACTTTTCATGGGAATTTGTGTCAGAGATGATATGGAGGTGCAAGCATGAGGGAGACGAAAAGGGGCATTTTCAGCAATGCGGTACTGAAAAATATAGCATACATAACAATGTTCATCGATCATTTCTTTGCAGTGGTGTACGATACGTTGGTGCAGCGCCTGCAGTCGGCAGGATATGGGATCGGGAATGCACAGCAGATCTACTCGGCGGGCCGGGCGGTGGGCAGGATATCTTTCATTCTGTTCGCTTACCTGGCGGTGGAAGGATTTTCACACACGCGAAGCAGAAAGGCGTATCTGTTTCGGCTTTTTGCCTTTGCGCTTGTGTCGGAGATACCCTTCGACCTGGCCTTTTCGGGAAAAAGCTTTGACTGGGGAAGCCAGAATATATTTTTCACGCTGTTTCTGGGGGTGCTTGTGCTGACGGTGTGGGAGTGGGCGGAAAGACAGAGCGCCCAAATGATTCCCTTTTGTGTGGCGGCAGCGGCAGTCCTGCTAGGATGTGCGGCAGCCTATGTATTGCAGACGGACTACCGGTTTATGGGTGTGCTGCTGATCTTTGCATTTTATCTGACCAGGGAAAAAGGTCTGTCTGTTCAGGTGGCGGCGGCGGGGTGCGTGATGCTGTTTGGCACGTGGGGTGCGAATTGTCTGCGGTATGCGGACAGTTATCCGCTGACTTATCTGCTGCGCTTTTCCATGCGGGAGATGTACGGTCTCTTTGCATTTGTTCCGATCGCCCTGTATAATGGGCACAAAGGCCGCCAGCTGCCGAAAGCCGTGTGCTATGGATTCTATCCGGTGCATCTGCTGGTGCTGCATCAGGTTGAGGCAATCCTTCTTAACAGTGCATTCTGGAGTGTGTTTATGATCGGCGGCTGACCGTGCGCCGGCCGGACGGCAGAATCGAAAGAGACAGTCAGGAAACGGAGGCTTTATGAAAAAGTGTGGAAATGTCGGGGAGGACATGGGGCACAAGTATGGAAGAAAGGTCTGTCTTCGCATCATCGCAGACGTAAAAGAGTACGGTATGGCGGTGGCGGCAGTGTTATTGTATGCGGTGGTGGTCAATCTGGTCTTTCACGCCTTCTGTCCGCTCGTCATTTTCTGTGGATTTCCCTGTCCGGGATGCGGCGTCAGCAGGGCGACGCTCTGTTTTATGGCCGGCAGATGGCAGATGGCCTGGCAGCTGAATCCGGTCATTTTTCCGATCGTGCTGTTCGCAGCGTATTTTTGCCTGTGCCGGTATCTGCTTGGCAAAAAAGTTGGCGGCGCCAGGTTCTTTGTTGTCATTATTTTTGTGCTGCTGTTTGTCGTATACTGCCTGCGGATGTATCGTTACTTTCCGGACAGGGTTCCTTACGTATATACGGAAGATAATATTCTGGCACGAATTTTCCCTTTTTATGAACAAATATTACACGAATGGGGGATTCTGTGATAGAATGGTAACATGATTTTGTGCTCTTTGTCTCGAATGGGAAAAGCAGGGCAGAGGGCAGAACAGGGGTGGGACGGACCGCTGTGATCAGGAATAATATTAAGAAGAAAGCGTGGGTTTGAATATGGAAGACAATAAATTATATCCGGAACAGCCGGAAGCATCTGTCGTATCTGATACGGATGGGGAGGATTCTGTGCAGGACGTGCAGCCTGCCTACCCTCCGGAGCGTCAGGATATTGATCAGAATGAGACAACACAGCCGGGAGAACCTTATCGCAGTGATGCGTCACAGCCGGACGAAGATCAACGGAATGATGTACAGTATCGAAATGACGGCTATCGGAATGATGCACAGTATCAGAACAGTGTATCCGATCAGAATGGCAGTTATCAGACCAATACGTCGTATCAGAATGGTAATTACCAGAATGACACGGTATACCAGAATAATAATTATCAGAGCGGCCAGTCGTATCAGGACGGATCTTATCCATATAACGGCTATCAGAACGCCCCGCATAGCGGTTATGCCGGCGGCGCTTATTCCGGCACGGGCGGTCAGAATTACGACAGCGGTTATCAGCAGTATAACGGGGTGCAGTCCTACCAGAATACGTACCAGAATGCTTATCAGAACGGTTACCAGAATACGTATCAGAATGCATACCAGAACAACGGCCAGATGGAACTGGAAGAACCCGTCAGGATCAGTGAATGGGTTCTGGCTATGGTGCTGATGATGATTCCCTGCGTGAATATCATTATGATGTTCGTATGGGCGTTTAGCAGCACGGAGAAGAAGAGCAAGTCCAACTTCTTTAAGGCGTACCTGATCTTCTTCGGCATTTCCATGGGCGTGATGCTGCTTGTCTGGATCGCGATCGTATTCTTTGCGATGCTTTCCTATTAGTATTTGGCACAAATGCCGCAGGCAGCAGCAGCCACCTTAGGATCATGCCATCATCCAGCGTCCTGATGCGCCGCAGGGCAGGATGAGGGAATTGGAGCTGACGGGCAGACCGATCTCGCCGGCCTCCACATGACCGCCGAACTGCGGCGTGATAACGGTATGCAGCATATAGGACAGTACGGCGGGCTGCAGCCCGGTCGTATAGGAATTGATCAGGAAGAAGCAGGCATCTTTCGACAGGATCTGTGCGGTAAGGCGCAGAAAAGGGAAGATGCTTTCTTCGATCTTCCAGATCTCGCCTTTCGGGCCCCGTCCGTAAGAGGGGGGATCCATGATGATGGCATCATAAGTGTTGCCGCGACGGATCTCACGTTCCACGAATTTAACGCAGTCGTCCACAAGCCAACGGACCGGCGCATCCGACAGGCCGGAAGCGGCGGCGTTTTCTTTTGCCCAGCTGACCATGCCTTTGGAGGCGTCCACATGGGTCACAGAGGCTCCGGCTTTGGCAGCGGCCAGGGTGGCGCCGCCGGTATAGGCAAAGAGGTTCAGGACTTTCACCGGCTGTCCGGCCTTCTTCCTCTCTGCGATGATGGAAGCAAACCAGTCCCAGTTGACGGCCTGCTCCGGAAAAAGCCCGGTGTGTTTGAAGCTGAAGGGCTTCAGACGAAACGTGAGCTCCCTGTATTGTATGCTCCATTCCTGGGGCAGATGGAAGAATTCCCACTCGCCGCCGCCCTTGGAACTTCTGTGATAGTGGGCGTTCTTCTGCTTCCAGCGCCGGTCCGTGCGCGGCGTGTTCCACAGGACCTGGGGGTCAGGGCGCACCAGGATATAATCTCCCCAGCGTTCCAGCTTCTCGCCGCCTGAGGTATCTATGACTTCATAATCTTTCCATGCATCAGCTGTCCACATAGTGGTTCTCCATTTCTGTTGATCTGTATTTTTGTATTTGTATTTATTATGCATAAAAAAATTTTTTTCGCAAACAGTAAAAAGAGGCGTAATGCGCCTATTGTGCAAATAAAAAGCACTGCATGACAAATATAAGACCGCGAAACCCGCCATAAAATATATATAATATACAAAATGGGACTATGCAAAATGCGCATATTTGACAATCTGACAAATATATCCAGAAAAGCTATTGACTTTGGTTGTGCAGGTTGCTATAATCGTTACATCAAAAGAATTCAGTCATTTGGATTGTTACTGCAATCGAGCGGGCAAAACCAGATCATATGAATTGACCGGCGGGTTGATTTATATTGTTTGGTTTTTTATTTTGTTATCAAAAGATTTAGCGGATAGAGGAATGAAAAGTGCGTATCGAGAAGGTAATCAATAATAATATTATCCAGGCGCGGGATAATAACGGTGTGGAACTGGTCGTCATGGGAAGGGGCATCGGATTCGGCAAGGGACCGGGCAGTGAGATCGACAGCGCAGCGATCGAGAAGACGTTTCGCCTGGATAACATGAATGATAAGGAGCAGTTCAAGAGGTTACTGGCGTCTTTGCCATTGGAGCATATCAGGCTGGCGAATGATATCATTTCCTACGCCAGGGAGAGTCTGAAGATCGAATTGAACCAGAACGTTTATCTGACGCTGACGGATCATATCAGTTTCGTGATCGACAGATACCGGGCAGGGATGAATTTCAACAATATACTGGCTGACGAGGTCAGACTTTTTTACCCGGTGGAGTACTCGGTCGGAAGACATGCGCTTGAGATGATCGAGGAGAGGACCGGATGCCGTCTGGTGGAGGACGAGGCAGCGTCCATCGCGCTTCATATCATCAACGGTGAGACGAACCTTGTCATGGGCACGGCTTTTCAGATGATCCAGATGATGCGGGAGATGATGGAGATCATCGAACGGCACATCACCATTCCGGAGGGCAAGAATTATCCGAAGGAGAGACTGATCTCCGACCTAAAGCAGCTTGCCAACAGGCTGGTCTCCGAGGAACCCATGTGCGGGCGCAAGGACGAGGTGTTATACCGGTTTGTGCGGGACAATTACAAGGAGGAGTATCGGATTATCAACGGTATCAATGAATACATAGAGGGTGCGTATCAGTGCAGTATGACAGAGGAAGAGAAGATTTATCTGGCACTGAATATCAAGCGTATGAGGGACCTCTATGCAGGATAGAAAGAGAGGGGCGAGATATGAAACTTTTTCAGAATTTATTCGGTAAGGACAATGGCATTGAGATCGCAGCGCCGGTAGCGGGAAAGCTGGTGGCGATCAGCGAGGTGAATGATCCTACCTTCGGCGAGGAGATCCTTGGCAAGGGGGTGGCGGTGATCCCTTCGGATAACCGGATCTGTGCACCGGCGGACGGTACGGTAAGCACCGTGTTCCCTACCGGACATGCGGCGGCCATCACCACGGATTCAGGGGCCGAGATCCTGATCCATATCGGACTGGACACCGTGAAGTTAAACGGCAAACATTTTACGATCCATGCGAAGGAAGGCGATAAGGTTAAGAAGGGCGACCTGCTTCTGGAAGCGGACATCGGACAGATCAAGGCGGAAGGCTATGACACTATCACGCCGATGGTGATCTGCAATACGGATGATTTTTCGAAATTCGAGATGGCGCCGTCGGGCGATGTGTCACAGGGCGATGTGGTCCTGACGATCGGCAAGTAGTACAGTATACGCGGCTGCAGCGGCCCTTGGGTTTCTGCCTGTCTGTGCGGAGTCTGTAAGGCGGTGCGGCAGCAAAGTGATTTCTATGATATTGAATGGATCCACCCAGGATCCATGCGATATAGATACTAAAGGCATTGGTTCTATAGCTAGGGTAGAACTGAACAATAATTTCATGAGGGGGTAAAAGAGTATGATGAAGTATTTACAGAAACTGGGTAAAGCTTTGATGCTTCCCGTAGCATGT